>NZ_JOGV01000016.1:0-287301 GCF_000721365.1 Streptomyces sp. NRRL F-5650
AACATATCTGGCGTTGACTTTTGGCACGCTGTTGAGTTCTCAAGGAACGGACGCTTCCTTTGTACTCACCCTCTCGGGCTTTCCTCCGGGCGCTTCCCTCCGGTGTTTCCAACACTATCAGGCTTTTCCAGGCCCCCTGACCACCGTCCTGCGGGCATGCAGGAGGCGGTCCAGAGATAGGATCTGATGAGTTGGGTACTGCCGCGGTCAGGGCGCGTCTCATCGCACCGCTCAACCTCAGGCAGGAGTAACGACTGTACACGGGGCCGCTGAACGGGTGCAAATCCGTGAGAGATGTGGTCTAGACCTCTATTGGGAAGACTCATGCGGAACCGGTACTTCCTATGACATACCCTGCTGCTCAGTGTGCCGTCCGGGACAAGCAGTGACGGCCCGTACAGATCTCCGCCCTGGGAGGCTTCCCATGACCACCGTCTCGTCCCCGCTCGCAGGACGCGCCATCGGCCTGGCCGCCGTGCCCGATCCCGTCTTCTCCGGGGCCATGGTGGGCCCGGGCACCGCCATCGACCCCGTGCGGGAGCCCTCCGAGGCGGTCGCCCCGGTCGACGGCGTCATCGTTTCCCTGCACCCGCACGCCTTCGTCGTGGTCGACGAAAGCGGGCACGGGGTGCTGACCCACCTCGGCATCGACACCGTGCAGCTCAATGGGGACGGTTTCGAGCTGCTGGTGAACAAGGGGGACACCGTGGTGCGCGGTCAGGGCGTGGTGCGCTGGGACCCCGCCGCGGTCGAGGCCGCGGGCAAGTCGCCGATCTGCCCGGTCGTGGCCCTGGAAGCCACGGCCGAAGCGCTCACCGACCTCGTTGAGAAGGGCGACGTGAAGGCCGGCGAGAGCCTCTTCCTCTGGAAGTGACGCCCGCGCCGTCGCACGACGGCGTCGTCGGCCGGCAGGACAACCACAGTGGCGGCGGGACCCGCCGCATGATCGGGACGGGTGAGATGGAGACAACGCTGCGAGGCGTCGGCGTGAGCCACGGTGTGGCGATCGGCGAGGTTCGGCACATGGGGACGGCGGTCCTGGAGCCGCCGGCGAAGCAGATTCCGGCCGAGGACGCGGAGCGCGAGCAGGGGCGCGCCCGCAAGGCCGTGGAAGCTGTGGCGGCCGACCTGATGGCGCGCGGCAATCTGGCGGGGGGCGAGGCCCAGGCCGTGCTCGAGGCACAGGCCATGATGGCCCAGGATCCCGAACTGATGGCCGACGTCGAGCGGCGGATCACCGTCGGGAGCACGGCGGAGCGTGCCGTGTACGACGCCTTCGCCGCTTATCGTGCCCTCCTTGCCGGTGCCGGTGAGTACCTGGCCGGCCGCGTGGCGGACCTCGACGACGTGCGGAACCGTATCGTCGCCCGTCTGCTCGGGGTGCCGATGCCGGGCGTGCCGGACAGCGACGAACCGTACGTGCTCATCGCGCGGGACCTGGCGCCGGCCGACACCGCGCTGCTCGACCCGACCCTGGTCCTGGGTTTCGTCACCGAAGAGGGCGGGCCGACCAGTCACAGCGCGATCCTCGCGCGGGCGCTCGGTGTGCCCGCCGTGGTTGCTCTGCCGGGGGCCGGTGAGCTTCCCGAGGGCACGGTCGTCGCCGTCGACGGCAGCACCGGTGAGATCTTCGTGAACCCCGGTGAGGAGAAGAAGGCGCGGCTGGCGGCGGAGGCCGCCGAGCGCAAGGCCGCGCTTGCCGCGGCGACGGGGCCGGGCGCGACCTCGGACGGTCACAAGGTGCCGCTGCTGGCCAACATCGGTGGTCCCGCCGACGTGCCCGCGGCGGTCGAGGCCGGCGCGGAGGGCGTCGGTCTGTTCCGTACCGAGTTCCTCTTCCTCGACGACAGTGCGAACGCGCCGTCGGAGGAGAAGCAGGTCACCGCCTACCGTCAGGTGCTGGAGGCGTTCCCGGAGGGCCGGGTCGTCGTGCGGGTGCTGGACGCGGGTGCCGACAAGCCGCTGGACTTCCTCACGCCGGGCGACGAGCCGAACCCGGCACTGGGCGTGCGTGGCCTGCGGACGCTGCTGGACCACCCCGACGTCTTGCGTACCCAGCTGACCGCGCTGGCCAAGGCGGCCGAGGGGCTGCCGGTCTACCTCGAGGTCATGGCTCCGATGGTGGCGGACCGGGCCGACGCGAAGGCGTTCGCGGACGCCTGCCGCGAGGCCGGGCTGCGGGCGAAGTTCGGCGCGATGGTGGAGATCCCGTCGGCCGCGCTGCGGGCCCGCTCGGTGCTGCAGGAGGTCGAGTTCCTCTCGCTGGGGACGAACGACCTCGCGCAGTACACCTTCGCCGCCGACCGCCAGGTGGGTGCGGTGTCCCGCCTGCAGGACCCGTGGCAGCCGGCGCTGCTCGACCTGATCGCGCTGTCGGCCGAGGCGGCGAAGGCCGAGGGCAAGAGCTGCGGTGTCTGCGGTGAGGCCGCATCGGACCCGCTGCTGGCGTGTGTGCTGACCGGTCTCGGTGTCACCTCCCTGTCCATGGGCGCGGCGTCGCTGCCGTACGTCCGGGCGACCCTGGCGAAGTTCACGCTGGCGCAGTGCGAGCGTGCCGCGGCTGCCGCGCGGGCGACGGACAGTGCCGAGGAGGCACGGAACGCCGCGCAGGCGGTGCTGTCCGGCGAGTAGGGCCGGGGTGCGGTCGCCGATGTGGCCGTGGTGCGGGGCGTTCCACCTTCGGGTGGGGCGCCCCGTCCGCGTTCAGTGGTGGTGTCCCGGTGGGAGCGGGTCCTCCCCGAGGTCGGGCGGTGCGCAGTAGTCGACGTTGGATTCGGGGGAGACGAGGTCGCCGGACTCGATGTCGGTGCAGTAGGCGTCGAAGACCTCGGCGGCGGTGAGCGGTGCGAGGCCGTATCCGCGCAGGCGCCAGCCGTGGATGCGGTCGGGGCCGCTGCGCGGGCTGATGCGCATGACGAGTCCGCCGGGGCTGTGGGTCACCAGGCCGAGGGCGAGGACGCCGGTGAACTCCAGGGCCTCGGCCTCGTCGATGTGCGGGGTGCCGTCGGTCTCCTCGTCGACGAACAGGGCGGAGACGAGGGTCTCCCCCGGCGGGCCGGAGACGCTGCAGACCAGGTGCCGACTGCCCGGTGGGGCCGTCTCCAGGACGCGGTGCAGGAGTCGGGAGGCCCGGGTGAAGGCGGCCCGGCCGAGGTCCTCGCCGCAAGTGGCGCAGTTGCCGAGGGTGGCGAGGAGCGTCGAGGTGTACTCCCAGGTGGCCTGGCGCACGGCTTCGTCGACCAGGGCGGGCAGCAGGTCGGTGAGGGACTGGCCCTCGTACGGGACGGTGGGGCCGTGGGCGGCCAGTTCTGCGGTGAAGCGGGCGCGGCTGGCGGGGGCGTCGGCGTCCAGGCCGGCCGCCGTGCAGAAGTCTGCGTACTCCTCCGGGTCGAAGAGGGCGACCGTGGTGTGGGTGCCCTGTGCCGCGCGGGCCCTGAGGAGGGCCTCGACCTGGCGGAGGTAGACGGCGTGGTCGCGGAAGGTGAAGCTGCGGTAGCGCCGCATGGCGTGGAAGTCGTGTTCGTCGGTGAGCAGGCCGATCGTGCCCGCGATCTCACGGCGCAGGACGCGTCGCATGGTCTGGTCGGTCTTGCCGGTGTGCGCCATTTTTCCCCCTGTGCACGGTCGATCAATGCTCACTCACAGTAATCGGCGGCACTGACAACGGCGTCGGGCGGGCGCGGGAGCCGGCCGCGGTTCGGGGCGGCCGGCTCGTTGGTGTGCTGGTCAGGAGCGTTTGCGGGCGAGGTCCTCGTAGAAGTGGAGCAGGTCGAGGTTGTCGATGGAGCCGGGGTTGACGGCCTTGTCCAGCGGAGTGCCCTGGAGGAGGCGCTTGACCGGGACCTCGATGCGTTTGCCGGTGAGGGTGTGCGGGATGCCCGGGACCTCGATGACCTCGTCGGGGACGTGGCGCGGGGAGAGGTTGGCGCGGATGGTCTGCTTGATGCGGTCCAGGAGGGCGTCGTCGAGGGCGGCCCCGGGGGCCAGGTGGACGAACAGGGGCATCCAGTAGCCGCCGTCGGGCTGTTCGATGCCGACGACGAGGGATTCCCTGATCTCGGGGAGCCGCTCGACGGCTTCGTAGACGTCGGCCGAGCCCATGCGCACGCCCTGCCGGTTGAGGGTGGAGTCGGAGCGGCCGTGGATGACGACGGAGCCGTGGGAGGTGAGGGTGATCCAGTCGCCGTGCCGCCAGACGCCGGGGTAGGTGTCGAAGTAGCTGTCGTGGTAGCGGCTGCCGTCGGGGTCGTTCCAGAAGCGGAGCGGCATGGAGGGCATGGGGTTGGTGACGACCAGTTCGCCGACCTCGTCGGTGAGGGGGTTGCCGCTCGGGTCCCAGGACTGGAGGTCGGTGCCCAGGCCGGGGGCCTGGAGCTCGCCGATGTGGACCGGGAGGGTGGGGACGGCGCCCGCGAAGCAGGAGCAGACGTCGGTGCCGCCGCTGACGGAGGCGATCCACAGGTCGGCGCCGCTCGCGGCGAACTCGTCGTGCAGCCAGCGGAAGCCGTCGGGCGGGAGCGGGGAGCCGGTGGTGGCGACGCACTGGATCGCGGAGAGGTCCAGGTCGCGGGCCGGGTGGACGTCGGCCTTGCGGCAGGCCATGACGTAGGCGGCGGAGGTGCCGAAGAGTGTGGCGCCGGTGCGTTCCGCGACGCGCCACTGGGCGTCGGTGCCCGGGAAGCCGGGACTGCCGTCGTAGAGGACGATCGTGGTGCCGGTCAGCAGGCCGGAGACGAGGAAGTTCCACATCATCCAGCCGGTCGAGGTGTACCAGAAGAAGCGGTCCTCGGGACCGAGGTCGCAGTGCAGGCCGAGCTGTTTGAGGTGCTCGACGAGGATGCCGCCCTGGGACTGGACGATGGCTTTGGGCAGGCCCGTGGTGCCGGAGGAGTAGAGCACCCACAGCGGGTGGTCGAAGGGCACCTGCTCGAACTCGGGTTCCGTGTCCGCGGCCGTCAGGGTCTGCCAGTCCAGCGCGCCGTCGGGGGCCGGGGTGCCGAGGAGCGGGATGTGGACGACCGCGCGCAGGGTGGGCAGTTCCCTGCGGAGTTCGGCGACGGTGTCCCTGCGGTCGTGTTCCTTGCCGCCGTAGCGGTAGCCGTCGACGGTGAACAGGACGACGGGTTCGACCTGCTGGAAGCGGTCCAGGACACTGCGGGCGCCGAAGTCGGGCGCGCAGGAGGTCCAGACGCCGCCCACGGCCGCGGTGGCGAGGAGGGCGACGACGGCCTGGGGGATGTTGGGGAGGTAGCCGCTGACTCGGTCGCCGGGGCGTACGCCCAGGGTGCGCAGTTCGGCGGCGAGCGAGCCGACCTGGCGGCGCAGTTCGGCCCAGGTGACGGGGGTCGGTTCGTGGGTCTCGTCGACGTGCAGGAGGGCCGTTTCGTCCGGGCGGGTGCCGGCCGCGCGGAGGGCGTGTTCGGCGTAGTTCAGTGTGGCGCCCGGGAACCACTGGGCGCCGGGCATCGTCCGGTCGCCCAGTACGCGCGCGTAGGGGGTCGAGAAGCGGACGTCGAACCACTCCGTGACGGCTTTCCAGAAGGTGTCCAGGTTGTCGACGGACCAGCGGTGCAGGGCTGCGTATCCGCCGTCGGCGGGGGCTCCGTGGTGCTCGGCCGCCCAGGTCTGGAACCTGGTGATACGTGCCTGTTCGATGCGGTGCGCGTCTGGCTGCCAGAGCGGCTGGGCGTTCTCGGTCGGCATGGGGCGGCTCCCGGACTGTGCGCGTCGTGTGCGTCCTGTCGCGCACGGGCTGGGGTGTGCGCGTGACGCGGCTGACAGGGACGATGCCACGTGATCGACTTCCGCACCAGGGCACGCCTCACACAGGCGGTGCCGCGCAGATGTGGCCCGGCCCCGGGTGAACGGCAGTTGAACGACGCCCACGCGCGTGGTGGTCGATGGCAGGGTGATCGGCATGGACGGTCGTGACCTGGTGCGTTCGATGAAGGCGGTCGGTTCCGCGGGGGTGGCTCAGGGGTTGCGCACGGTGCGGGCGGCGTGGCGCAGTCGGCGTGCCGATGCCGCCGCGCTGCCCCGGCGGGGTGCGGAGCGGGCGCGGGTGCCGGGGGCGATGCGGGAAGTGGTGCCCGGGCCCGGGGGCGGTGTGGTCCGGTTCGAGCGGTCGGAGCTGCGCGTCCTCGTCGCGGTCAACGGTGCCGTGTTCTGGGGGTGGGACGGGGCCGGGCCGGAGCCTTCCCACGCCTTGGCGGGCCGCTGTCCCGAGCCGGATCCGCGGGCGGTGCTGGAGCCGGACAAGGACGGCGGACGGCGGGTGGTGGCGGAGCGGGTGACGGTGGCCGTGTCCCGCCACGGTGCGGTGGAGGTGCGCACGCCCGGGGGTGTGGTCCTGCGCCGTGAGGTGCCGCCCCGCTGGTGGGAGCCGGTCGACGGCGGGCCGGCGCGCTGGACGCAGCGGTCGGAGGTGGCGGCCGACGCCCGGTTCTTCGGGCTGGGCGGGCGGTCCGTGGGGCCCCGGCTGCGCGACGGCACGTACCGCCTGTGGAACTCGGGCCCGGGGCTCCGGTCCGCCGCCGGTGCGGACGCGGCGTCCGTCACGATGCCGGTGCAGATGGTGGTGGCGGACGCGGGGACGCATCTGGTCTTCCACGACACGACGTGGGACGGCACGGTGGTGTTGCGCGAGGGCGAGGAGGGAGCGGGGTCAGGGCACGACCGGCCGGGGCGGAGTGTGCTGCGGATGGACGGCGGTCCGCTGCGGTGCTGGGTGACGGTGGGGACCCCCGCGCGCGTGCTGCTGACCTGGGCGTCGCTGACCGGTCCGCCCGCGCTGCCGCCGGCGTGGGCGCTGGGGCACCATCACGCGTGTTCCGGCTCGGGGGACGAGCAGGAGCTGCGGCGGATCGTGGCCGGTCATCAGGAGCGCGGTCTGCCGCTGGAGGCGGTGCATCTGGGTCTGGGGCACGCCGACGCCCAGCGGGTGTTCACCGTCGACGAGGATCGGTTCCCGAAGCTGCCGGTGCTCGCCGAGGAGCTGCGCCGAGAGGGTGTCCGGCTGGTCTCGGCCGTCGAGCCGGCGGTCGTGGCCGTTCCCGGCAACGCGGTGTACGACGAGGGGGCGCGCGGCGACGTGTTCGTGCGGGACGCCGCGGGGGCAGTCGTCCGAGGGGTGGGGCGGGCCGGCGAGGTGGTCTTCCCGGACGTCACGCACGCGCGCGTGCGGGCGTGGTGGGGCGGGCTCTACGGGGAACGGCTCGGGCAGGGGTTCGCCGGGTTCTGGCACGACCTGGACGCGCCCACGTCGTTCGCCGCCTTCGGGGAACCGACGCTGCCGCGGTCGGCCCGGCACGGGCTGGAGGGCCGGGGCGGCGATCACAGGGAGGCGCACAACGTCTACGGGCTGTGCGTGGCGCGGGCCGGGTACGAGGGGCTGCGGGAGCTGTCGCCCGAGGAGCGGCCGTTCGTCCTGGCCCGTTCCGGATGGGCCGGCCTGCAGCGCTACGGCGGTACGTGGTCCGGGGACGCGGTGACGGACTGGGCGGGGCTGCGGGCGTCGCTGGCCCGGGTGATGGGGCTCGGGCTGTGCGGGGTGCCGTACTCGGGGCCCGATGTGGGCGGGTCCGGACGGGCGCCGTCGCCGGAGCTGTATCTGCGGGGGCTGCAACTGGCCGCGTATCTGCCGCTGTTCCGCACGCACGCCGGGCCGGGGGCGGCAAGTCGGGAGCCGTGGGGGTTCGGGGACGCGGTCCTCGGGCACGCGCGCGCGGTGCTCGTCGAGCGGCGGCGGCTGCTGCCGTACTTCGTGACGCTGGCGCATCTGGCCCGGCGTACGGGCGCCCCCTACGTGCGCCCGCTGTGGTGGCAGGCGCCGGAGGACCGGACGTTGCGGGACTGCGAGGACGCCTTTCTGCTGGGCGACTGTCTGCTGGTGGCCCCGGTGCTGCGTCCGGGAGCGGACCGGCGGGCGGTGCGGTTGCCGCGGGGACGCTGGTACGACGTGCGGACGGAACGGGCGTACGAGGGGCCCGCGCAGGTGCTCGTCGACGCCCCTGTGGAGCGGATACCGGTGTTCGCGCGCGCGGGAGCGGTGCTTGCGGTGCGCGGGGAGGACGGCGCGCCGGAGCTGGAGGTGTGGGCGCCCGCGCGGGGGCGGACCGGCGGTGGGCTGGTCGTGTCCGACGCGGGCGACGGCTGGGTGGAACCGGAGATCGAGCGGTACGTGTCCCGCTGGGAGGGGCGGCGGGTGGTCGTGGAACGGTCGGGCGAGGACGGCGTGGGTGCGCCGTCCTGCCCGGTCCGCGTCCGTGGGCTCGCGGAGCGGACGGCTCAGATGTAGCGGCCCTCGAAGAACGCCCGTACGGCCTGGGTGTGGAGCGGGAAGGCGAGCTCTTCCGCCCGGCGCAGGAGGTGCCGGCCCTCGGTCTCGTCCGTGGCGGCGGAGGGCGGCAGGTTCTCGGCGGGCCGCTCGGGCAGCAGGCCGAAGAGCAGGAGGTGGCCGTCGGCCGCACTCATGGCGTCGGCGAGGCGTACGTCGCGGCTCGCGGCGTCGATGCCCGTCTCCTCCTTGAGCTCGCGGACGACGGCCTGCCGCCAGTCCTCCCGGTCGTCGATGTAGCCGCCGGGCAGGGCGACTCCCCCGCGCGCGGGGGGCACGGAGCGGGTGATGACGACCAGGGAGGTGCCCTGCGTGTCGTACACGGGCTGGAGTGCCACCGCGACCGGCAGCGGGTTGCGGTAGGCCACGGTGCCGCACGCGGGGCAGGTGCGGGGCCAGCCGGAGACGCCCTCTCCGTAGGGCGATCCGCAGCTCGAACAGTGGGAGCCGGCCGCGGAGTTGGGAACGGAGGTTTGAGTTTCGGACACGCGGCGGACTGTATCCGATCGCGGAGGGGGCGGCTCCGGCAGGCCGGTCAGCGACGGCCGGCGAGCGACCTGGCGGAGACCGGGAAGTCGAAGTAGGTGTCCGGGTGGGCCTCCGGCTTGTAGGTGAAGTGCCACCACTCCTCGGGCAGGTTCACCAGGCCGACGTCCTCCAGGGTGTTCTTGAGCAGCATCCGGTTGGCGTGCCGGCTGCCCTGGATGCGCGGGTCGAGCGTGTGCGAGCGGGTGTCGAAGCAGTCGTAGCCGGTGCCCATGTCGACGGAGTTGTCGGGGAAGCGCTCGTCCTGCGGTGCGAAGCAGGACACCAGGGGCTGTCCGGGGTGGTACGGGCGGGTCGGCTTCGCGGGGAGCCGTACGAGGGTGAGGTCCACGGTCGAGCCCCGGCTGTGGCCGGACTTCTCCGCGATGTAGCCGTCGGCGAACAGGCGGGTCTTGTCGACCTCCGGGTAGAACTCCGCCTTCATCTTCTGGTCGTCGAGGTCCTCGGCCCAGCGGACGAAGTGGTCGACGGCGCGCTGGGGGCGGTAGCAGTCGTACACCTTGAGGGAGTAGCCCTGGCGCAGCAGCCGGGTCTGGGCGCGGTGGAGGGCCTCGGCGGCGGGGCGGGTGAGGATGCACAGCGGCTGCGCGTAGCCGTCGACGCGCTCGCCGACGAAGTTGTGGGTGGTGGCGTAGCGCATCTCCTCGATGATCGTCGGGTCGACGGCGCGCAGCGCCACGAAGTCCTCCGGGGCCCTCGGTTCGGGCCGTGCCTGCGCGGTGGCGGGAACGGCCGTGACGGCGAGTACGGCGACGAAGGCGGTGACCAGACCGCGGAGGGTGGTGGAGAGTCGTGTCATGTCCCCTGCATCTACCAGGCCGGGGTTCCGCGGGGGAAGGGGCCGGGCGGGTTCAGGTCGTGACGGTCCGGCGGCGGTCCGCCGCCTGGGCCATCGCGTGCTGGACCACGCCGATGAGGACCTCCTTGACGGACTCCCGGTCCCGCGCGTCGCACATCACCAGGGGCACGTCCGCGTCGAGGTCGAGCGCCTGGCGGACGGTGTCGGCCGGGTAGCGTGCCGACCCCTCGAAGCAGTTGACGCCGACCACGAACGGGATGGAGCGCCGCTCGAAGTAGTCGACGGCGGCGAAGCAGTCCTCCAGGCGCCGGGTGTCGGCCAGCACGACGGCGCCGAGCGCGCCCTCGGACAGCTCGTCCCACATGAACCAGAACCGCTCCTGGCCGGGCGTGCCGAAGAGGTACAGCACCAGGTCCTCACGCAGGGTGATCCGCCCGAAGTCCATGGCCACCGTGGTGGTGTGCTTGCCCTCCACGCCGCTGACGTCGTCGACGGGCCGCCCGGCCTCGGTGAGAAGTTCCTCGGTGCGCAGCGGCCTGATCTCGCTGACCGCGCCGACGAGGGTGGTCTTGCCCACGCCGAACCCGCCGGCCACGAGGATCTTCAGCGTGACGGGCTCGACCGGCGGCTCGCCGCGCTGGGAACGCCCGAAGATCATCGATCTCTTCTCCTTGACGTGCCGTCGCCCGACGTGCCCGGGAGCCGGCTCACAGTGCCCTCAGCCCGCTGATCACGTCGCGCAGGATGTTCTCGTCCGGCAGTTCGGCCGGGGGAACGGGACGGTTGACGTGGACGAGTTCGCTGTCCACGAGGTCGCCGACCAGGACCCGTACGACCCCGACGGGGAGGTCGAGTCCGGCGGCGAGTTCGGCGACCGACTGCGGGCTCTCGCGGCACAGGCCGACGATGTCCACGTGCTCCGGGGACAGGGTGGCGTCCGCCTCCGGGTCGTCCGCGTGGGGTTCGGTGACGACCACCGCGATCAGGTCGAGGCGGTGCTGGCCCGCGCTGGTGGTGCGGCCGCGCGTCATGGCGTACGGGCGGACGACGGGGCCGGCCTCGTCGTCGAACCAGTGGTTTCTTCCCTGACCGTCTGCGCTCATGTCATCCCACTTACCCGCCGGAGGGCAGATCGGTGCGCGGAGCGGTGCCCAGGTGCACGCCGACCCGTTTGACGAGCAGGGTCATCTCGTAGGCGACTTGACCGACGTCGGAGTCGGCGTCGGACAGGACGGCCAGGCAACTCCCGTCGCCGGCGGCCGTGACGAACAGGAAGGCCTCGTCCAGTTCGACGACCGTCTGCCGGACGGTGCCCGCCTCGAAGTGCCGGCCCACGCCCTTGGCGAGGCTGTGGAACCCGGACGCCACGGCGGCCAGGTGCTCGCTGTCCTCCCGGGTGAGATCCTTGGAGACGCCCGTCGCCAGCCCGTCGCCGGACAGGACGACGGCCTTGCGGATGCTCGCGACACGGTCCACCAGGTCGTCGAGGAGCCAGTTCAGCTCGCCGGACCTGGTCTCGGTGTGGCCGGTCGCCTTCGGTGCGGTCATCGACCGTCCCCCTTAGTCGTTCCTCGTGGTGCTGATGGTGCTGAAGGTGCTGTACCGCCGGGCGGGTCGTCGGTCTCGGCGTTCTCCTCCCGGCCGCGCTGCCAGCCGCGCTGGAGCGAGGCCATCCGGCTGCGCACCTCGTCGGCGTCGCGGTCGGCGGGGCCGGAGCGGTCCTCGGTGGTCGGTTCGGGGCTCTGCCGGAGCTGCGGTGCCAGGCTGGCCTGCCGTACGCGCCGGGGCAGCGGGCCGGTCCCGGCGTGCGCGGGCGGCGTGTCCTCGCGCGCGGGGGGCTCGTCGTCGCGGTCGACGGCGGGGCCCTCGGTCCGGTCCGCGGTCCGGTCCGCGGCGCGGTCGCCGCGGCGGCGGGTGGGCAGGGCCGGGAGGTCGTCCGTCCCGGGCCGGGGCGCGGCCCGGGGGTCCGTCCGGTCCGTGCCGGTCACGGACGGCTCGTCGGCCGAGTCCCGGGCGGGCCGTTCGGGGACCGGGCGCCCGTGCGAGCTGACCAGCTTGGGGGTACGGCGGCGCGGCAGCGCGACCGGCGCGTCGGCCTCGTGGCCGTCGTCGGCCGCGTCGTTGCCGTGCCGGGGCTCGGTGCGTCGCCGTCCGGGGCGTCGGGCCGTCGGCTCGTCGTCGGCCGCGGTCAGGGAGCGGCGCGGGCGGAACAGGCCGCCGCGTTCGCCGTCCTGGTCGTCGAGCAGGTCCGGCAGGCCGAGGGCGTCGAGGTCGACGGGCGCGTCCAGTTCGACCGGACCGTCCAGCAGCGCGGCCGGCCGCTCGGGGAGCCGGGCGGGCCCGTGGGAGAGGGCGGAAGGGCGCTCGTCCTCCCGCTTCTTCCGCGCGGTCCGGGGACGGTCGAGGCGGAAGCCGACGCCGTTGGTGTCCGGGGCGTCGTCGGTGAGCAGCGCGTCGGGGACGAAGACGACCGCGGTCGTGCCGCCGTACGGGGAGGGCTGCAGGGACACCCGGACGTTCTGGCGCTGGGCGAGCCGGCTGACGACGAACAGGCCGAGCCGGTCGGTGTCGGACAGCTCGAACTCGGGGGTCTCGGCCAGCCGGAGGTTGGCGTCGAGGAGGGCGTCGGCGGCCATGCCGAGTCCCCGGTCGTGGATCTCCAGGGTGAACCCGTTGGCGACGCGCTCGCCCAGCACCTGGACCGCGGTGTGGGGCGGCGAGAACACCGTGGCGTTCTCCAGGAGTTCGGCCACCAGGTGGGTGAGGTCGGCGACCGCCGGGCCGGTGACCGCGACGCGCGGCAGCCTGCGGACCTCGATGCGTTCGTAGTCCTCGACCTCGGCGACGGCGGCCCGGACCACGTCCATGAGCTGGACGGGCTTGCGCCACTGCCGGGAGGGGGCGGCGCCGGAGAGGATGACCAGGCCCTCGGCGTGCCGGCGCATGCGGGTGGTCAGGTGGTCGAGGCGGAACAGGTCGGCGAGTTCCTCGGTGTCCTCGGTCCGGCGCTCCATGGTGTCGAGCAGGGTGAGCTGCTTGTGCAGGAGCACCTGGCTGCGGCGCGCGAGGTTGACGAAGACCTCGGAGACGCCGGCGCGGAGTTCGGCCTGCTTGACGGCGGCTTCCACGGCGGCCCGCTGGAGGGTGTTGAGGGCCTGGCCGACCTCGCCCATCTCGTTCTTGTCGTACTCCAGGCGCGGCACCTCGGTCTCGACGTCGACCTCCTCGCCCGCCGACAGGCGGCGCATCACGCTGGGCAGGCGGACCCCGGAGGCTTCGTGGGCCTCCAGGCGCAGTTGCTTGAGGTCGCGGATGAGGGAACGCCCGACGCGCACGGACAGGAAGAGGGAGTACAGCAGGGCGATCAGGCCGAGCGCCCCGGCGACAACGGCCTTGACGATGGTGCGGGTGGCGACCGGGTCGACGCGGTCCTGGTAGCGGTCGGCGGCGGTGTCGTCGAGTTCGGCGAGTTCCTGGAGGACGCTTCCGGCGGCGGTGTCCCAGCTCTTGGCGGTGACTCCGCGGGGGGTGCCGGTGTCTGCGGAGACGGCGGCCTGCTCGGCGACCCGGAGGGGGGCGGAGGAGGCGTTCTTCCAGAAGCGCTGGTAGCGGCCGCGTTCGGCGGCGGGCAGCAGCGGCAGGTTGATGTCGTACATCATGGTGCGCTGGGCCACGAGGTCGGAGACGTCCCGGACCTCGGTGTGGGTGAGCCGTCCGGTGACCAGGGCGGAGCCGAGCAGGGCGTCCTCGCGGGAGAGCAGTTCGCGGGCGCGGGAGAGGTTGACGAGCGCGCGGTACTGCTTGTCCAGGCCCACGTTGTCGACGACGGCGAGGTTGGCGAGCAGGTCGTGGCAGGGGTCGACCAGGCGGTTGTAGAGGCCGAGGGCCTGCGCGCGGTTGACGGTGCCGTCCTCGACGCTGCGGCGCAGGGAACCGATGCCGTCGAAGGCGTCCAGCACGGCCGTGAGCCGTTCCTCCTCGGCCTGGCCGAGGGCGCCCCGCACGTCGCCGTCGGCGGCGTTGCGGCGGATCTCGGCGACGGCCTCGTCGGTGGCGGTGCGGCTGCGCTGCAGGGCGGCGAGGCCGTCGGAGGCGCGCGGGTCCGCGAGGTGGACGAGGGTCTGGCGGCGTTCCTGCTGGAGGACGCGGACGGTGTCCTCGACCGGGTAGCCGATCTTCTCGACGACCGTGGAGACGCTGAACAACTGCGCCGCCTCACGTCCCGTCAGCACCGTGGCGAAGGCCCAGATCGCGGTCAGGGACACCAGCGGCACGAGGAGCAGCGCCACGATCTTCCGGCGGATCGACTTCCCGCGAAAGCGCATGGCCTCCCCCAGCTCGGCCCCCTGCGGCGGGGGTACACGTGTGCGTCAACAAACGGCGCGAGCCTACTACCGACCCACAGGTAACTCGAAGACCCATCCGGAGGCCGTACTTCCGTACCCCGGGCCGGTGATGGTCAGTTGTCCGCCCATTGCGGGAGATTGCGTCCCCGGGACCGCCCGGCGGACGACGGGCGGTCGTTCCGGGGTGAGGGTGGAATGGCCGAAATTTTTCGACTGGGCGTGATTTCCGGGAATCTTGGGGACCCGTCGTTCGTCCTTCACTACGGGAAACGAAGGCGGAATCGGCCACAGGAGCCGCATGCCGCCCCCGGGTGGCGTAAAGCGGCGCAAGCCGGGCAGCCAGAGGGGAGCCGTGTCGTGGGACACGGGTGAGCTGTCTGCCGGCGGTGGGGAGTGACATGGCGATGGGTACGGCGGAGCGGCGCGGGGCGCCGGAGGGCGGTGCGACCGGGGTGACCGGGGTGACCGCACCAAGGGCCGCCACGGCACCGGAGCACGGCGTCCCGGCGGCCGGGCCGGACACGGAAGCGGGTGAACGGCGGTCGGGGTACCGACCGTTGTGGCACGAGGAGCCCGCTCGGCGCCGGCGGATGCCGGATCCGGTGCGTACGGCCGCGGTACGGGCGGTCCTCGTGGTCTCCGTGACGCTGATACTGGCGATGGTGGCCTTCCTGTGCACGCTGGCGGAGTCCTGGCTGGCGTTCCCGATGGTGCTCGCCAGTGTCGCGGGCACCGTGGTGGCCACCTGGGGCGTCCTGGACGTGTGGGTGACACGGCAGGTGTGGAACCAGCGGCACGGGGTGGTGTCGGTGCCGAGCAGCACCGCGCGGGCCATGCGCCGCGAGCGCCGTCGGGCGCGGCGGCGGGCCAGGGCCGCCGAGGCGGGCGACGGGCGGATAGGCCGGCGGGGCGGCGCGGGACAGTTGTCGCACCCCTGAGCGGCCGGACGGCACTCGCCCGGCCGCTCCCGCCCCGCCGGCGCCCACGGTTTGCTCACTCCTCGTCGCGCAGTCGGGCCGCCAGTGACGTCAGCGGCTCGGTCTCCTCGGTGTGCCCCAGGGCGGCCAGGCGGGAGACGGCCGCGTCGAGGCGGGCGAGGGCGGGGGCGGGGCGTTCGAGGTAGACGCCCTCCATGGCGGCCGCGAAGCGGACGCACTCGGCCCACTCTCCGGCGCGGTTGTTCTCCGGCCCCGGCTCGCCGACCAGGGCGAGGGCCTTCTCCAGTGCGGTCAGAGCGTCCTCGTAGGCGCCGGCGTAGGCGTTGACCCGCCCGTACTCGTAGGCCAGCGCGGAGTCCAGGGGTCGGCCGTGGGCCTCGTACCCGGCGGCACGGGCCCCGTCGGCGACCGTGCCCGCGTCGGCGAGGAAGGCGAGCGCGTCGGCCAGGCCCTCGGGGCCCTGCTGCTGGGCCTGGAGACGGGCCAGTTCGCGCAGGCAGTTGCTGAGCGCCTCGTGGCGCGGGGCTCGGGCGTGCGCGGTCAGCGCCTGGTCGGCCGCCTCCCGGGCCCGGCCGAACTCCCCGCCCTCGGCGAGGAGTACGGCCGTCTCCGCGGCGATCATGGCGTGGCTGCCCGGGTCGTCGTCCCAGCCTGCCGACTCGGCGGCCAGGGCGAGGAACTCCGCGGTGGCCGCCTTGAGGTCCTCGCCGGTGTGCAGTGCACGGGCTCGGGTCAGGCGCAGTTGGGCGACCAGCCGGTCGTCCAGCTCTCCGGCGACGACGTCGGGTTCGGCCAGCACGGAGTCGAGCAGGGCGATGCAGTCCTCTACGCGGCCGAGGTCGAGGCTGAGCGTGGCCGCGTTGCTGTAGGCGCAGTACGCGTCGAAGCGGTCGCCGCGGCGGAGGTTCAGCTCCGCGGAGCGGGTCAGGTGCCGCAGCGCGTCGTCGGGACGGCCCAGGTGCATGCAGGCCTCGGCGAGGTCGCCGTGGAGGCGGGCGGTGTCGACGGCGTCGGCCGGCCAGTCGGCGGCCAGGCGCAGCGCCTCGCTCAGGTCCGCGTGGGCGGCCTGCGCGTCCCGGAGACCGAGCCGGAGCCGCGCGCGCAGTCCCAGGGCCCGGGGCAGGTGCCAGGCGGGACCGTGGGCGTTCAGCCGGTCCAGGAGCGCGTCGGTCTCGGCGAGCGCGGCGGGCAGGTCGCCGGAGATCGCGTGGGTGCTGGCCCGCAGCAGCAGGGCACCGGCGATCTGCCCCAGGACATCGTGCCGGGTGGCGAAGGCATGCAGGAGCCCGGCCTCGGCGAGGACCGGGGCGACGTGCTCGTCGCTCCCGGACGCCTGCAGGCGCAGGCCCAGCACGGTGGCCCTGAGCCGCAGCAGCCGGGCCTCCTGGTACGGGACCAGGCCGGGCGTCGCCTCGTGCAGGCGCACCATGGCGGCGTGCGCGTCGCTCAGCGCGGCGACCTTGGCCGCGGTGTCGTCGTCGGCACCGTCCGCCGGGGGCTGGGGCGGGGCTCCGGCGGGGTCCTGCGCGCGGACTCCGGCGGAATCCGGCGCGGCGGTCGTCGCGGCGGCGTCGGCGTCGGCGGAGCCCCGGGTATCGGCCGCGGCACCGGCGAGGGCCTCGGCGGCACCGTCCGAGGCCACCGCCCCCGGCAGAGACGCGGCGGGTGCGTCGGTGGCGGCACCGGCGGGCGCCCCGGACGTAGCCGGGGGCTCGGTGGCGGGCTGCGTGTCGGGCGCCGTCCCGGAGACCGTGGGCTCCCCGGCGGGAGCGTCCGCCAGGGCCGGAGCCGCCGCAGCCGAAGGCTCGACGCCCGCTTCGGCGGCGGACGGGGCCCCCGGCACCGCGGGCTCGGCGGCGGCCTCGGCGGACGCCCCGGCCTCCGCCTCCGCCAGGGCCGCGGCGGGCGCGGGTGCGGGTGCGTCAGCGGTGGGTCCGGCGGGCGCCCCGGACTTCGTGGACGGCTCGGTGGTGGCCCGCACGGGCGCCGGGGTCAGGGCCGGGGCCTCGGCCGTGGCGAGGAGGGCGTGGGCCCGGGCGAGTGCCGCGTGGGCCGGCGCTCCCGCCTCCTCGTACAGGCCGGCGGCCTCCTCGTACAGGGCGGCGGCCTCGGCGAAGTCGTCCTTCTCGCCCAGCCGGCCCGCCTCGTCGGCCAGCAGGTCGGCGCGCAGCCGCTCGAGCGGGCCCACGGCGGGGTCGTCGGGGTGCGTGTAGTCGCGGGCGGCGAGACGGGTGCGCAACTCCGCCCAGCAGGCCCGCGCGTCCGGGTGCCCCTGTTCGTCCAGCGCCCGTGCGCGGGCGACCAGTTCGGGCAGTGACTCGGGGACCGCGGGAGCCCTGCGGGCGGCGGGGGCGGCGACCGGCGCGGCCGGGGCCACGTCGTCGAGGCGGCGGGGGCGGAGGGTCAGTTCCAGTGCCTCCAGGAGCGGGGTGCGCTCGAGGCGGGCCACGCGGCGCTCCGTGTGCGCCGTGGTGCCGTTGCGGGCGTCGAAGCGGGCGGCCAGGTCGTCGGCGCGGCCGTGCACCTCGGCGCGCAGGCCGGTCACCGTCCAGGTGCGGCCCGGGTAGCCGGCGGCGGGCAGTTCGCCGTGGCCGAGTCGCTCGACGCGCTGGAGGAGGACCTCGACGCCGTTGAGGAAGTCGAGGAGCTCCAGCGGCGAGTCGACCTCGTCGAACAGGTTCCGGTTCTCGGCGAGCAGTTCCAGGCCGCGTGCCTCGTTGCCGGTCAGCGCGCAGAACTCCAGGTGCCGGCCGACCTCGCCGGACATCCCGGGGTTGCGGCGGCAGCCGCGGTACCCGGCGAGGTGCAGCTCCCGGGCCCGGTCGGTGTGGCCGGCGCGCAGCAGGGGCAGCAGGGCGTGGGCGATGGAGCGGGCGGGTTCCTCCTGGCACGACTCCTTGCCGGCCAGGACGGGCTCCCAGGTGCGCAGCGCCCGCTCGTCGTCGCCGGTCGCGAGGTGGTGGAGGGCGCGTTCGCAGATCTCGCAGGCCTCGCAGTCGCTGAGCGGGGTGCGCGTGCGGCCTGCCCACAGCTCGAATGCGAGGTCCGTGTCCTCGCCCACGTGGGCGGCGAGCCGGTAGGCCTGCCCGTAGTAGGGCTGGAGGCCGTGACCGGCCTTCTCGTACCTCTCGCGCATCTCGGTCAGCCACTGGCGCAGGCTCGTCAGGGGTATCTCCGGCAGCGCGCGCAGGGCGGCGGCCACCCACTTGAACCGCCAGAACACCAGGTGGCGCAGGTTCTCGTCGAAGACGTCGGGCTGCTCGTCGAAGAGGGTGAGCAGCCGGGCGAAGGCCACGGGCGACTTGCGGGGCTCGGAGCCGTACGTGTACGCCTCCTGGAGTTCGAGCAGCGCGCGCACGAGCGGGAGCGGCTCGCCGAACTGCTCGGCGGCGTCGGCGAGTTCCTCGGCGGTGACGGTGCGCGTACGGCCGTAGGGGCGCCGCTGGTTGGCCTGGAGCGCCTCGTACAGCTCGTCGATGGTCTGGGGTGCGGTCGGCATCGTCAGTGGTCCTTGCGGAGGGCGTGGGCGAGGAGGTCGAGGAAGGAGCGGTTGATGAGGCTCGACTCGGCGGGCCTGAGCGGGCGCCGGGACAGCAGCGCCGCCTGTCCGTAGAGGGCTTCGGCGCTGGTGCGGGCCAGTTCCGGCTCGTCGATGGCGACGGCGGTGCGGACCAGCGGGTTGAGCTGGTTGAGGATGAGCTGGGCGCGCGGGACCTCCTGGCGCAGGGCGCCGAGGATGTCGCCCCACAGGCCGCCCTCCTGCTCCCGGGCGAGCTGGGAACGGGTGCGCTCGTGGCGGGCCTCGCGGCTGTCGACGAGCAGGGCGGGGGCGGAGGCGGGCTGGAAGGTGCGCAGCGCGACGTCGCAGTCGAAGACGGCGAGGGCCTCGCGGGCCCGGGCGAGGTAGGCGGCCGCGGCCAGTTCGGTCTCCCGGTCGACCGGGTCGAGGTGCGCGGTGAGGGTGGCCGGGTCGAGGTCGGCGACGCTGGTCTCGGGCCTGATCTCGGGCAGCCGGTGGACCAGTTCGCGGTCGTAGGTGTAGCCGCCGTTGACGACGCCGAGCCCGGCGGCCGAGGCGATCGCCGCGACCTGCCGGAACTCCTCCACGTTCGCGGTGACGAGCACGGTGCGGTGGGTGCGGGCGAACTCGTCGAGGGTGGTGTGCCCGTCGGTGGTCTCGAACGGCAGCCAGGGCAGCAGCATCCGCAGGATCTCGTCGTCGTGCACGGCGAGGGACTTCACGGCCAGGTGGTGGACGTGCAGGAAGCGGGCGAGCAGGTCGGGGTCGCCGGCGGCGGCCCGGGCGATCCAGGCGCGCAGCTTCTCGGCGAGGGCGTCGCGGACCGCGGCGAGGGTGTCGTCCTCGTACAGGGACTCGCGGGACGCCGTCGGGCGCAGGCTCTCGGCGTCGACGACGCAGCGGACGAAGAACGCCCACTCGGGCAGGATCTCCTCGGCCTGTTCGGACAGCAGCATGCCTTTGACGTGCACGCGGTGGCCGTGGCGGCGTCCGGCCGGTACCGACTGCGGGAGTACGCAGGCGATGCCCTTCAGGCCCACGGCCGGCAGGTCCAGTTCGATGGTGTCCAGTGGCGTGAACCCGAAGACCTCCTCGCCGTACGCGGCCAGGGCGCGCGCACGGGCCCCGGGGGTGGGGTGGGCACGGGCCCAGGGCGCGGGCTCGGGGTTCACGGCGGTGCCCGTGCCGCCGCCCGTGCCGTCGTCGAAGGTCACGGGGTGCCGCAGCAGGGAGCCGAAGTGCCGGGCCAGTGCCTGCACCTGGGCCGGCCGGGTCCACTCCCCGGCGTCGGCGCGGGGCGTCAGCGTGACGGTGGTGCCGGGCCGGGGCCGGGCGGAGGAGCGCAGGGTGCGGATGGTGTAGCTGCCGTCGCCGCGTCCGCGCCACTCCACGGCGGGCGCGTCGGGGGTCCGGGCGGAGCGGCTCAGGACGTGGATCTCGTCCGCGACCAGGAAGCAGGAGAGCAGTCCGATGCCGAACTGGCCGATGAAGTCGCCGCGTTGCTCGGCGACCTGCTCGGCACGCTTGCTGCTGCGGCCGATCGTGGCGAGGAAGGTGTGCACGTCGGCCTCGGTCAGGCCGACCCCGTCGTCCTCGACCCGGACGACCGAACCGTCGGCGTACAGCCGGATGCCGAAGGCGCCCTCGGGGGCGGCCGGTTCGAGGGTGTGCCGGGCGGTCAGCGCGTCCACCGCGTTCTGCAGGAGTTCGCGCAGGTAGACCCGGGGGCTGGAGTACAGGTGGTGGGAGAGGAGGTCGACGAGGCCGCGCAGGTCCACCTGGAAGGTGCGGTCGGCGCCGGCCGGGTTGGAAGGGGCGTCGGGCAGAGTCATCGGGCAGTCCCGGGGTGGCGTGATGGAGGAGTGAGGGGCGCCGGGGCGGGCGCGGGGGGGGTGTGCGCCGGGGGCGCGGTAGGGCCGGCCCGGCTCAGGCGTGGCGGCGGAAGCGGGCGTACGCCTTCTCGGGCTGGGCCATGTAGCGCCAGGGCCAGGGCGTGTAGGCGCCGCCCAGCTCGTGGAAGACCCGCGGGGCGACGACGCTTTCCGAGGCCAGCGACAGGGCCATGGCGAACATGTTGAAGTCCTGCTGCCAGCCCGGGCCCCGCTCGTAGGCGGGGTGGAGGATGCTGTGCCGGGCGGCGTCCCGCAACTCCCTCTGGATGTAGGGCAGGTCGAGGCAGCTCGGGCTGTCCGACTCCACCCAGTCCTCGATGTGGGCCATGGCCACCACACAGCCGAGGCGGTGTCCCTCGGGAGCGTGGGTGAACGCCTCGCGGGCGTATCTCATCGCCTCCCCCGGTTCGCCGCCCCAGCGGGGCTGCATCTGGGACACGCGCTCCAGGTGGGTCTCCAGGTCCAGGGGGTCACGGCGCAGCGCGGCCTCGTACCGGGTCCGCTTCACGTCGTCCGGGAGCGACATGCCGCGGGCGGAGGTCAGGAGCCGGACCCAGGGGGTGACCCAGTCCGGGCGCGACTCGGCGGCGAGCAGCAGGTGTTCCTCGGCGATCTCGAGCCGTTCGTGGAAGACGCGCCACTGCTCCCGCGTGACGTTCGCGGCACGGTCGGCGGTCCGCGCCTCCCAGCCCCAGGCGATGTGGCGCGCCCCCGATATCAGCAGCGCGGTCGCCCGGTGCTCCGTGTCCTGCTCGACGGCCCGGCCGATCCAGTCCTGCACCCCGTCCAGGTCGGCCAGTTCACCGAGCACCCGGTGGTCGCGGCCGAGGTCGAACGGGGCCAGCGCGGCCTTCACCCCGGCCCAGTCCCCCGCGTCGGCGGCTTCCACCAGCGCCAGCACCCGCGTGTCGCCGAGGGCACGCACCGGATACGTCCCGTTCCGGCGCCCGCGCGGGGCGGGGAGGGCGTGCGGGTCCCCCGCCGGTCTCTCCCCCGCCTTGCCGAACAGCTTGCCGAGCATGTCGCGCCCTCCCCAGGTGCCGCTTGATCAACTGGAGCAGCATAGAGCGAACCTCTGACAATGCCTCCACTGCATTTCCACACCGGTTTCACGTGTGGAGCGTGGTCACGCGGGCGACTGTGCGGGGCGTTTGAACATGCGGGTCGCCGTGATCTCGCTGTGCACCGCCTCGCCCTCTCCCCCGGCGGCGGGGGCGGGCTGGGGCAGGCCCGGCCTCAGGTGCTCCTCCACGCTGATGTACTTCAGGCCCGCCCTCAGGTCGGCGTCGTTGCGCAGCCGGATGACCAGGGGGAACTCGGCCAGCGCGGTGGTGTCGAACAGGCCCGTGGTGTACAGGAGCTGAACGCCGAGCGCGTCGGACACGGCCCGCTGGAGCTCCAGCAGGTAGGTGGCGTTGGCGCGGCCGATGGGGTTGTCGAGGAACAGGGTGCCGGCGTGGCGGTGCCGGTCGCGGCCCCGGTCGTTGCTGCGCAGCGCGGCCATCGTGCAGTACAGGGCGATGGCGGCGGTGAGGAGCTGGCCGCCGGAGAAGACGTCGCCCATCTGCCCGACGGGGACGCGCTCGGCGCGCAGGACGGCGTCGGGCTTGAGGATCTCGACGGCGACGCCCTTGGGGTGCAGGGCGGCGGCGACGCCCCGCAGCAGCAGGGACATGCCGTCGCGGCGCAGGTCGGAGTTCTTCTTCACGGCGGCGCGGGTGGCCTCGTCGACGACCTCGCCGAGCCGCTCGGTGAGCGTGGCCTGGTCGGGCTCCTCGAAGCGGATGCGCAGGAACTCCTGTCCCGACCACTCGCCGAGCCCTTCCGGCAGCCGGGAGAGCCGCTGGGCGGAGCGGAGGGTGGCGAGGGCGGACTCGACCAGGCCGCGCAGGCGGTCCACGATCGAGTCGCGGTTGCGCTCCAACTGGGACAGCTCGTCGGTGAGGACGCGCAGCCGGGGCGCGAAGGCGTCCGCCCACTTGGCGGCGTGCTCGGGCAGCGCGGCGGCGGGCAGTTCGCGGATCTGCTGGCGGGCGGGGGTACGGACCTGCTCGTAGCGGGTGGAGTTGGCGTGCCGGACCAGGACGTCGCTCGCCTCGCGGACGGCGGCCTCGGCGGCGGACAGGTCGGCGGCGCAGCCGCGCAGCGAGCGGCGGGCCTCGGCGGCGGCCCTGCGGGCCTCCTCCAGGTCGCCCGCGTAGGGCTCGGGCTCGTCCTGCTCCTCCTCGGGCGCGTGGTCGCGCAGCAGGTCGCGCAGGAGGGCAGCGGTCTCGTCGAAGCCGCCCGCCGCGTCCTCGGCGGCGCGGTGCGCGTCGAGCAGTTCGGCGTGTGCCTCGCGGGCCCGGGCGAGCGCCTCGGTGCGGGAGGCGAGTTCGGCGGTCGCGGTGCGCAGCAGGCTCTGGGCGTGCTCGGCGTCGCGCGGCTGGAGCTCCTCGGGCAGGTCGGTGTGGGTGTCGCCGTCCTCGGGCGCGTGCCGTTCGGCCTCGCCGCGCAGCCGGCCGAGCTGTTCGCTCGCGCTGGACATGCGGGTCTCCAGAAGCTGCACCAGTTCCTCGGCGCGGGCGGCGGCGGCCTGCCGGGAGGGCCCGTCGGAGCCGTCGGGCGACTCCAGGAGCTGCCCGGCGCGGGTGCGGACCTTGTTGCTGAGCCGGTCCAGTTCCGCGCGGGCGGCGCTCTCGTCGCTCTCCGCGCGGGCCTGTTCGGCGCGGAGGTCGGCGCCGACGCCGACCTTCTCGTACACCTGGGAGGCGGCGCGGTAGGCCTCGCGCAGATCGGGCAGGGACGCCTTCGCCCTGGGCGCCTCGGCGCCGTCCTCGCCGGCCTCTTCGGGTACGTCGTCGGGGGCGCCCGCGATCTCGGCACGCTCGGCGCGCAGGGCCCGCGCGGTGCGGCGGGCGTCGTCGGCGGCGCGCTGGGCGGCGCGCCGGTCCTCGTCGGCGGCGCGGGCCCGTTCCAGGCAGGCCTGGGCGCGGGCCTCGGCCTCGGCCGCCTCGTCGGCCAGTTCGCGGACCTTGGCCTGCCAGCCCGCGCGTTCGCGCAGCCGGAACGCGAGTCCGGCGAGGGCGTCGGCGGCGCGGCGGGCCTTCTGCGCGGCCTCCTGGCGCTCGTCCCGCAGGTGGACGGCCTCGGCGGCGCTCTCGTCGGCCTCGGCGCGCAGGGCGCGGGCCTCGGCCAGCTCGGCCTCGGTCTCCTCGGCGAAGGCACGGGCCTCCTCGGCGGTGCGGGCCAGCTCCGCGAGGCGTCCGGCGGGGCAGCCGGTGCGCCAGGAGGCGAGCCGTGCCGCCAGCTCACGGTCCTTGCCGAGGCGGGCGGCGAGGGTGCGGATCTCCTCGTCCCGCTCGCCCGCCCGGGCGCGCAGCGCGTGCCGCTCCTCGTCGGCGGCCTGCTCGTCGTGCATGGCCGGGTTCGGCGGTACGAGGAAGACGTCCCCTGTGCCGGACCCGGCGGCCGGCGCCGGGGCGAGCAGGGCGGCGGCCGTGCCCACGGCGACGGCGGAACGCGGCAGCAGGGCGGCGTCACCGAGGACCTCGCGGGCACGGGTGTGCGAGTCGGGGTCGGTGATGATCACGCCGTCGACCAGCTCGGGCCGGGCGGCCAGCACGCGCGCGTGGTCGGCGGGGTCGACGGCCTGGGCGAGGTAGCGCCAGCCGGGCAGGGCGGGGATGCCGTGTTCGCCCAGGAACTCGACGGTGGCCAGCACGTCCGGCCCCGGCGGCAGCAGTCCGCCGTCGCCGAGCGCGCCGAGGATGCGGGAGTCGTCGGCGGCGGCGGTGCGCAGCTCGAACAACTGGCGTTCGGCGGCGGAGACGGTGCCGTCGAGCAGTTCGCGCAGTTCGTCGGCGAAGCGGTCGAGTTCCTCGGGGCCGAGCGCGCTGTCCGGGGCGCCGGGAGCGGCGGCGCGGTCCTGGTGGTCGGCGTCCCTGCGGGGCTGGGGGATGCCCGGGCGGGCTCCGGTGGCCAGGCCGAGCAGTTCGGCGAGCCGTTCCTCCGCGGCCAGTGCTTCGGCGGTGCGCCGTTCGCCCTCGTGGGCGCGCTCGGCGGCGGTGGCCGCGTCCGCCGCGCGGGCTGCGGTCAGTTCGGCGCGGCTCTCGGCGGCGGCGGCCTCGCGGGCCTGCTCGGTGGTCCGGCGGGCGGCTTCGCGGGCGGTGTCCCAGGCGGCGACGGCCGTCTTCTCCGCGTCGCTGGCGGCGAGGGCCGCGCGGGCGGGGTCGGCGTCGGGCGCGCTGTCGTCCAGCCAGCCTGCGCGGACGGCCTCGGCGGTCTCCTGCTCGACCTCGGTGAGGCGCTGGCGCAGGTGCCCGGCCTCGCTGCGGGCGCGCTGGGCCTCGGTGGCGGCGGTGGTGGAGTCGCGGTGGGCGGCGTCGCTGACCTCCTGGAGGGCGGCGGACCTCTCCTCCTCCTCGTTGGCGTGCTGCTCGGCCTTTCCGGCGGCCGCGTGCAGGGCGCGGACGAGGTCGACGGCGGCCCTGGTGCGGGCGGCGAGGGCGGGGGCCGCGTCCCGTTCTGCCTCCTGGATGGCGGTGGACACGCGGGCCACGCGGTCGGCGGCGGCGCGGTGGCGCAGTACGGCCTCCGCGGCCTGCCAGGCGGCGTGCAGGGTGCGGGCGTCGGCCAGTTCGCGCTTCTGCGCCGCGGCGGCCTTCTCGGCGCCGGCCAGGGCCAGGGAGGCGTGCCGGTAGGCGAGTTCGGCGGCGATGAGACCGCTGCGGTCCCGGGCGGACTCGGCGTGGGTGACGGCGTACGCGGCGGCCGTGACCCGTTGGGCGAGGTCGCCCGCGCGGACCCGTTCCAGGGCACCGCGGGCGGAGAGCCGGCGGGCGAGGTTCCTGGTGCGGCGTTCGGCTGCGGTGTGGATGTCCCGGGCGCGGGCGCGCCCCTCGGCGGCCTCGACGATCCGGCCGAGAAGGTCGACGGACCCGGCGGTGAAGTCCCGTTCGGCGATCAGCTCGGCGCGCCGGCCGAGCTTGTTGCCGAAGCCGCCGACCAGGTCGGCGAGGCCGTCGGTGTCGCGGGTGTCGGTGACGGCGCGCAGCAGCAGGTCGGTGAAGTCGGAGTCCTTCTTGACCGCGAAGAGACCGGCGGCCTCGCCCTCGTCGGCGTTCATCTCGCGCTGGTAGCGGAAGAGTTCGGGGTCGAGTCCGAGGTCGCCCAGGTGCTCGTTCCAGCGGTCGTGGATCTCCTCCCAGTGCACCTCCAGGTGCGGGTAGGCCTTGCCGGCCTCGGTGAGCGCGTCCCGGAAGCCCTTCATGGTGCGCCGCCTGCCCTGCGCGCCGGAGGCGCCCTCGACGGGCGGGCGTACGGCGGTGGCCTCGGCGACCGGCAGGTTGTCCAGGGTCAGTCCGGGGCCCGGCCGGAAGGAGTACCAGGCCTCGGCGAACTTCCGCGGGTCGCCCGAGACCTGCCGTCCGCGCCACTCGCTGACCTTGCCGACGACGACGCACTCGCCGGTCTGCACGTGCTGCCATTCCAGCGCCACGTGCCCGCAGTCGTCGGCGAGCAGGAACTTGCGCAGCACACCGGAGCTGGCGCCGCCCAGGGTGTTGCGGTGGCCCGGCAGCATCACCGAGAAGATCAGCTTGAGGAGGACGGACTTGCCGCCGCCGTTCTCCAGGAAGAGCACGCCGGCGGGCGCGGGCCGGCGCGGCGGGCCGACCGGCTCCTCCTCGAAGAACTCCGCCTGCGTGGGCGCGGGATCGGGCACGGGCTCGCCCACCCCGCGCAGGTCAAGCACGGTGTCGGCGTAGCGCGCACCGGCGGGTCCGATGGAGTAGAGGCGGACCCGGGACAGCTCGTACATGGCGGACTCTCGTAAGTCTTCGGAGGTCGGGGACGTTCGGACGACGGGGTGTGGCGGTCGGTCGGGGGCGGTGGGCGCGGGGCGGGTCAGGAGGAGTGGAAGGGCAGGCCGGCGTCGGCGACCAGCTCCAGGTCGTCCGTCTCCTCGGCGGGCAGCAGCGTCGCGGTGCCGTCGGTGACCGGGACGACGCCCAGGTCCAGCAGTTCGGCCATCGCGGCGCTGCCCGCCATGTCGCGCACCTGGAGCTGGTAGCGGGCGGTCGTCCGGTACGTGCCGCCGTGGTCGTCGCCGGTGCGCTGGAGGAAGCCGGACTCGGTGAGGAACGCGGCGGCCCTGCCGACGATGCCGGTGGTGGAGCCCGGGAGTCTGCGGGCGTCCTTGGTGGCGCCGGTCGCACTGCGCCTGACCCAGATCCGCCAGGCGGCCTCCAGGCCGGGGGCGTCGGTGGCCGGGTCGGTGTTCTCGCCCTGCTGCTCCGCGCGCTCCTCGAGCCTGCGGCAGGCCTGGCGGACGAACGCGTCCACGCCGTTGACCGTGACGCGGCCGATGTAGCCGTCGTCGGCGAGGTCCTCGGGGCGGGGGTAGGCCATGGCGGCGACGGCGAGGTGGGCGAGGCCGTGCAGGAAGCGGTCGCCGGAGTCGGTGGCGGCGCGGCGCGCGTAGTCGCCCATGCGGACGGCGAACACCGAGTCCTCGGCCGCGGTGACGGCCATCCCCGCGCGGGGGGACACCTCCAGGACGACGAGCCCGAGACCGGCGGCCACGGCGTCGGCGAGCCGGGCGAAGGGCGGGTCCTCGCGGTAGCGGCGCAGCAGGTCGGCGTATTCCTGGTCGCGGGCGGGGAGCAGCTTGGGCTGGAGGCCGAAGGCGACGAGCCGCGCCGCGTCGGCGGCGTCGGCGGGCGTGACGGCCGCGGTGGCCGGTGCGGCACCCGCCTCCGGTTCGCTCCGGTCGACGTGCTCGGTCACGGTCGGTACTCCTTGCTGTGCTGCCGCTCGGTGCCGCGGTGGCGGGACGGGCGGTGGGTGGGACGGTGGGCGGGGCGGCGCGGGCCGGTCATGCCGCCTCCGTACGGTCCGCGGCCATGCCCGCCGCGTCCAGCAGCGCCGTGCCGACGATGAGGTCGGCGCCGCCGAACTCGGGGTCGTCCAGCTCGGTGCCGTCGTCCACGGCGAACAGCAGCTTCGGCTCGCCCTGGCGGTAGGCGGTGCCGACCGGCGGGCTGGCCGCGTGGACGGCGAGCAGGGCCACGAGGTACGGCAGGTCCGCGTCCCGTTCGCGGGCGTCGGCCAGCAGCCCCGACAGGCGGCGCGGGGCGTCGTGCGGCAGGTCGAGCAGCTCCGTGGCGGCGGCGAGCTGTTCCTCGCTGAAGCGGCTGTCGTCCGGGGTGGCGATCAGGTCCGGCTCCGGCATCTCGGCCCCCAGGTGCTCCCGCTCCACCGGCGGGGTCAGGAGGAGGTCGACGAGGTCACCGACCCGGACGGAGACGGGCGTGCGCAAGCCGGTGCCACGGGCGAAGAAGGCGTCGGTGACGCGCAGCGCGCTCTCCACGGGCAGCGGCAGCACGGGGGCGACGAGGTGGCCGTACAGGTCGAGGCCGGAGGTGGTCAGGGGGGTCGCGAAGGCCTGCCGGTCCTGTTCCGCGCGGAAGAGCGGGCCCGCTTCCAGGAGGCGGGACTGGAGCTGGGTGTGGCGGCGGATGCAGTCCTTGACGATGTCGACCAGCTCGGCCGCGCGGCGCTTGTGCCCGGCGTCCTCGGTCTCGTCGCGGGCCTTGCGGATGTTGGTGAGGATCGCGTTCTCGTGGCGGTACCGGTCGGCGACGTGGTCCAGGGCCTCGGCGATCAGGTCGGGGACGGCGCTGAGCCAGTCCACCGCGCGGACGTTGCGCCGGGTGGCGTCCAGTGCCCTGCGCAGCGTCTCGGAGTACTGCACGGTCCGGTACCGGGCCTGTTCGGCGGCCAGTTGGGCGTCGGCGAGACGGCCGCGGCTGATGAGCACCTCGAGCTTGACCTCGGCGGCGATCTGGGCGCTGGTGACGTCGGTGTCCAGGGCGCCGACGAGGACGTTGACCGCCTCGTCGGTGGTGCGCAGGTAGACGGTGCCGCCGGGGCCGGGGACCTCTTCGAGGAGCTTGAAGTCGTAGTCCCGGCGCACGTAGGTGCCGTCCGGTCCGAAGGTGCCGTACACCGCGCGGAAGCCGCGGTCGACGCTGCCGACGTTGATCAGGTTCTCCAGGACCCAGCGGGCCACGCGCTCGTGCTCGGCGGCGGGGCGGTGCGGGGCCTGGGCGGCGACGCGCGGGACGAGCCTGGCCACTATCTGGTCGTGATCGGCACCCGTGTCGAAGTCCATGTTCAGCGTGACGAGGTCGATGGCGGCGAGGGCGACCTCCGCCATGCCGTACACCGAGTACTCACCGGCGAGGTTGGCCTTGCGCGCGTCGAGGTCGTGCAACGGCGCGGTGCAGGCGAGCGCGCGCAGCCGCCGCGCCAGCCCCTCGTCGGCGGCCGGGCCCGGGGCGGGGCGCGGCCCCGCGCTGAGCTGGGGCGGAACGCTGTCCGTCGATGCAGGCGAAGTCACGGTGCACAGACTAGGTCCTCGGTCTGACATCGGCCCAAACGGCGCAGATCTGTCCCGGGGGCACGGGGTCGGGCAGCCGTGCGGCCCCGGCCTACGCGTCGTCCCCGACGCGCCGCCGGTAGACCTCCACCACGCGCTCGAGCGAGTGGTCGAGGTAGACCGCGAGCATGCGGGCCGCGGCCTCCCGCCCACCGCTCTCCAGGGTCTTGAGAAGTTCCTCGTTCTTGGCGATGTACGGCTCGTGCAGGCGCCGCGGGTCGTCCACGACGTGGAAGGCGAGGCGCAGTTCGGCGAAGACACTGCGCATCAGTTCGTCGGTGCGTTCGCTGCCCGCGAGGGCCACCAGTTCCCGGTGGAAGTGGATGTTGGCCGTACCCACGCCCTTCCAGTCGCCCTCACCGGCCGACCGGCGCCCGGCCTCGACGGCTTCGGCGAGCCCGTCGAGACGGTACGGCGGCTCGCCGAGGCCGCGGACGACGGCGCACTCGACGAGGGAACGGGTGCGGTAGATGTCCTCGACGTCCTCGACGGTCAGGACGCGGACGAAGACGCCCCGGTTCAGTTCGTGGACGAGCAGGCGTTCGTGGGTGAGCAGGCGGAACGACTCGCGCAGGGTGTTGCGGGAGACGCCGAGGGCGCCGCCGATGCCGTCCTCCGAGAGCCGGGTCCCGGGCGGGAAGTAGCCCTCGGCTATCCGGCTCCTGAGGATGTCCGAGACCCGCTCGGCGGTACTGGTCCGCCCGAGGAGGGCACGGTCGCCGGCCAGTCCCGTCAACTGCTCTGCCATGCCGGGATTCAATCGCAGATGCCAGGACGAAACAACAGGGGTATCGAGGGATCGTTGAACGATCGCGCGGGCCCGGGAGCCCGGGGTCCGGCGGGGCGCCCGGGCCGACGCGTTGCGCGCGCTGGGGGAAGGAGCCGCCCGCGACGGCGGCGCGGCGCTCACACGGCCGGCGCGTCCGGGCCGAAGCGGCTGCGCACCGCCGTCTGGACCTCGTCCTCCTCGGCCGGGTCGCTGGCGAGCCTGCGCAGCCGTTCCACGACGCGGTTGTCGCCGGTCTCGGCGTGGCGGGCGGCGAGTTCGCGGGTGGTCTCCTCGCAGTCCCACAGACACTCGACGGCGAAGCCCGCCGCGAAGGACGGATCGGTGGCGGCCAGTGCACGGGCGGCCCGGCCGCGCAGGTGGGAGGAGGCGGTTTCGCGGTAGATGTGGCGCAGTACGGGAGCGGCGCAGGCGATGCCGAGCCGCCCGGTGCCGTCGACGAGGGTCCACAGGGTCGGCGCGTCGGGGCCTTCGCCGCGTACCGCCTCGCGCAGCGCGGCGAGAACGAGATCGCGGTCCTGGGCGGCGCCCCGGCAGGCCAGCACGCGCCCGGCGGCGGCGCCCAGGGCGTCGGGCCGGTGCACCCAGCCGCGGGCCCGGTCGACGGCGGCGGGGCCGCGCATCCGCTCGTAGGCGGCGACGGCACCCTCCACGACCGCCGCGGAGCCGGTGGCCACGGCACGCTCGATGAGGTCGAGGACGTCCGGGTCGTCGCCGTCGGCGAGATAGCGCAGGGCGGTGCAGCGGGCGCCCTCGGTGCCGGCCCGCGCGGCCTCGACGATCTCGGGACGGTCCTCGGGACCGGCGACGGCGGTGAGACAGCGGGCGGCCGGCACATGGAGCGGGGTGCCGCGCTCGACGCCCTGCTCGGCCCACTCGAACACGGCCCGCACGCTCCAGCCGGGACGCGGCCCGGTGGAGTCCATCTGGCGCTGCCAGCGGTCGAAGCAGCCCGTCTCCTGGGCGGCACGCACGCGCGTGGCGATCGATTCGCGGGGATCGTCGGCCCACAGGCGCCAGGGCCGGGGCTCGAAGGCCTCGCGCATCGCGGCGGCGAGTTCGGCCTCGCCCTCGGCGTCGCGCGGGAAGCGGGCGAGCACGGGGGCGGCGAGGGCGCGCAGACCGGCGTCGTCGTCGCGCAGCGCCAGTTCGTCCAGGGCCCACGCCCAGTTGACGCCGTGAGCGGCGTACCGGCGCAGCAACTGGAGCGCGTCCAGCCTGCCGTAGGCGGCGAGATGGCCGAGGACCGCGAGGGCCAGCCCGGTGCGCGACTCGTCGGCGACCAGGACGTCCTCGGGGTCGAACAGGTGGGCCTCGACCGCGTCCAGTTCGCCGTCCAGGTCGAGGTAGAGGCGGGCGTAGTAGAGGGAGCGGTTCTCGACCTGCCAGTCGTGGCGGGGGTCGTGGAGCACACAGTGGTTCAGCGCCGCGAGCGCTTCGGCACGCGGAGCGGTGAGCGCGTGCAGCGTGCCGTCGCCGCGACCCCGCTGAAGCAGGCCGAGCAGCGTACCGCTGGGCGCTATGACCGGATCGAACATGGGAAACAGCCTCACATCAAGCGTCGACGCAACCGGGGAGCACGCGTTACCTGGCCGTGCGCCAACACGTCGGAGCGCCCGCCGTCTCTTGCTTGCTGAAAGCCATGTTCCTCTGCCTCTCGTCGGTGGCCCTTGCGGGCCGTGTCACGGCCCGCGCGGTGCGGCAACATCTGCCCGGCCATCACGTCCGTGAACCACGTCGTCATGATGACCCGGCGGTCACATCTGCCGCGACCGAAATTCCGGCGGCCCTGCACCGCCTCCCCCGTTTTCAGTGTTTTGCCTGGTCAGAAAGTGCGGAGCGGCCCCGGGCGGGTTCCGTTCCGCCGCCCCGTCACGAGGCGCCGAACAGCTCCAGCAGGTCCGCCCGGGCGAACATCCGCGCCGTGTCGACGGCCGACGGGGTGCCCGCCGCCGGGTCCGCGCCGGCCTCCAGGAGCGCCTTGGTCACTTCCGTCTCCCCCTTGAAGGCGGCCCCGGCGAGTGGCGTCTGACCCCGGTCGTTGACCCGGTCGGCGTCGGCGCCACGGGCGAGCAGCGCGCGCACCGCGTCGGCGTGGCCGTGGTAGGCGGCGAGCATGACGAGGGAGTCGCCGCGGTCGTTGGTGAGATCGGCGGGGACACCGGCGTCCACGTACGCCACCAGGTCTTCGGTCCGCCCCTGCCGGGCCAGGTCGAAGATCTTGGTCGCCAGCTCCACGACCTCGGGGTCGGGGGCTTCACTCATCGGCCGGACCACCTCTCACTGCTCAGTCACCGCGAACGTGCCGCCCGTCCTGAAGGGCCGACGGACGCCGGGGACAACGTGTACGCACGGCCACGAGCGGTGTGGCCGCGCGAGCGAATCGCCAGGGTACTGGCTCGCGGGACACCCGAGCGGATCAAGGACCCCTCTGCCACCTGGGGCAATTCTCGCGAATTTCCCCCATTTGCACCTTTTATCGTATGGATACATGCTGTGAGCCTGGCAGTACTCATGGTGACTGTCCCCGTGAACCAGGAGAACTCACATGATCCTCTCGATCTCCGGCGTCGTCCTGCTCGGCGTCGTCGTCTTCATCTTCTTCCGCAAGGACGGCCTCAAGGCCTCGCACCTGCTGGTCGCCGTTCTCTTCGGGTTCTACCTCGCGAGTACGGCCATCGCCCCGAGCATCAAGGCGGGCGGCGAGAGCCTGGCGGGCCTCCTCGGCGGCATCAAGTTCTGACGGCCCGCTCCCCCGCCCGACATCCGCACGTACGCACCTCCAGGAGGCAGCAGTGGCCCGGCGGCCCCTCCCCCGCATTCTGAGCAACGGCGGCGCACAGCTCGCCCGGAGCCGGGAGCTGGCCCGGACGGCGGCCGACGGCGCCACCGACGTCCTCCAGCCGCTGATCACGATCGCCCGCGGTCTGCGCCGACTGGCCTCGGCCGCGGGGCGCAGGTGGACCGAGACCCCCAAGGACCGGCGCGGCGCGCTCCTGTTCCTCGTGGCCTCGGTGGTCCTGGTCGTGGCGCTCGTGCCGTACGGTCCGCTGCTCGCCGTCGTCGTCCTGATGGCGGCGGCGGCCTGGCAGGGCAGGGACCGCACCCCGCCCGCGCCCGCGGTCCCCGACGACTCGCGGAGCCGGCGCCTGCAGTCGCTCTACGAGGCGCTGGTCCCGTACTTCTCGATCGCCGAGGACCCCGACCCGCTGTACTCCCACGGCGGCGGGTGGGAGAAGGCCCTCCCTGCCCACGAGTTCGACGACGACGGCCGCGTCACCCACCTGGTGATCCGCTACCCCGCCTACTTCACCGACGGCGAGGCGGAGTCCCGCGCGCGGATCGAGCACCTGCTCGCCACGAAGTCCGGCCGGGGCCGGGAGTACCGCTTCACGTGGGACGAGGAGGCCAACCACCTCTCCGTGGACGTGCTGCCGGCGCTGCCCACCGACATCGCCGCCCAGCGCTTCGTGACGGCGCCCGGCGAGACCGTCCTGGGCTTCACCGACCCGGCCGGCGTCCAGCGCACGCTCCCGCTCACCCACGGCGCGGAGCAGCGGGACGTGCCGCCGGTCGTCTGGCGCACCGGTATCCGCTCGACCGAGCCCCACCTGCTGGTCCTGGGACAGCCCGGCACCGGCACCTCCACCCTGCTGCGCTCGATCGCCCTCCAGGCGCTGCACCACGGCGACCTGCTGATCGTGGACGGCGGCGGCACCGGGGAGTACGCCTGCCTGGTCGGCCGGGACGGCGTCCTGGCAGTGGAGTGCGGCCTCACCGGCGCGCTGACCAGCCTGGAGTGGGCCGCCGCGGAAACGGAACGGCGCCTGATCTCCGTGAACCGGGCCCGTCAGCAGGGCCTGGCGGCGCCGGACGACACCCGGCGTCCCCTGTGGGTCTTCCTGGACCGCCCCACCGCCTTCACCCACCTCGCCGAGACGGGCGGCCGGCGCGACCCGCAGACCCTGCTCCAGCTCCCGCTGCGGCACGGCCGGGCCGCGAACGTGACCGTGGTCGTCGCCGACCAGCTCGACGCCCTGGACGGCCTCACCGACGCCGTACGGCAGCACACGCGCGCGCGTGTCGTGCTCGGTCCGGCGAGCGCGGACGAGCTGACGGCCGCGCTGGGCGCTCCCCCGCACACCACGCCCGTCGACCAGGTCCCGCCCGGGCGGGGTTACGCCCGCCTCGGCACCGGACCGGTGCACCGCCTCCAGGTCCCGGCCACCCCGGACCCCTACGACGACGCGACGAGCGAGGCACACCGGCAGGCGGTGCTCGACCTGCTCCCCCCGCGCACGACACCGGCGGACGGGGAACAGGCACCCCTTCCCCCGGAGGCGAAGGCGGAGGCGGCGGAGGCCGGAGCGAAGGCCGTCTCCATGGAGAAGGGGGACGCCCCGGCCCCGGTGACCGCGGATGAGCCGGACGGGGACGCGACGGACGCGGAGCCGCCGGAGCCGGGGACGGACGCGCGGACCCGGTCCGAGCCGGTCCCGGCCGAAGCGGTCGCCGCGGAGACCTCCTGACACCCGGGCCGGGGCCGGCGCGACCCACCGCGCCGCTCCGGCCCCCTCGCGTCCGGGAACCCCGGCGGCCGGAGCGCGCCGGCGCCGCCCCGACCGCGGCGGCCGCACGGACCGGGGTTCACCGGCCGGGGTCCACGAACACCGGTGGCAAGCCTTCGGCCCGCTCCGCCGGACCGGCCCCAGGACGTGCTGAGACTGTCCCAAGACACCGCCTGGGTGTGCTGATCGGAGAGGTTGGTGACGCGGCCGGCTGGCGGTTGGCCGTCCTCAACGACACACCGGGCCGGACGCAGCCTCCCGGTCGGGGTCAGCGGGGCATCACGGTGGGACGGGAGGGCCTCCTGAGCGCCGGTGCAGATGTCGCAATCCACACCGAACGCCGCAATCCACACCGAACCCAGAAGGCCCTCACCCTTTCAAGCACCCGGTCCGCGTGTCACCGACGTCCCAGGACAGCACGCCTAGGCCACGAACGTCCGCGGTGCCTCGCCGCCCCCCGCGCCCCCGTTCTCCACCAGCCGGGCCGCAGCGGCCAGTCGCACCGCCGCCTCCTCGGCCACCGCGCCGCCCACCGTGAACGGCAGCCGGACATACCCCTCGAAGGCGCCGTCCACTCCGAAGCGCGGCCCGGACGGGACCCGCACGCCCACCCGCTCCCCCGCCTCGGCGAGCCGGGAGCCCGACAGGCCCCCGGTCCGCACCCAGAGGGTGAGACCGCCCCGGGGCACCTCGAACTCCCAGCCGGGCAGCTCCCGCCGTACCGCCGTCACCAGTTCGTCCCGGTTCTGCCGGGCCTGCTCGCGGCGCACCGTCACGGCCTGCTCCCAGCCGCCGGTGTTGAACAGCCAGTTCACGGCGAGCTGCTCCAGCACCGGCGTGCCCAGATCGGCGTACGCGCGCGCGGCGACCAGGCTGCGGACCACGTCGGGCGCGGCCCGGACCCAGCCGATGCGCATCCCGGCCCAGAAGGCCTTGCTCGCGGAGCCGACGGTGATCACGGTGGACCCGGCCGGGTCGAAGGCGCACACGGGACGCGGCATCTCGACGTCGTCGTCGAGCCGCAGCTCGGTCATCGTCTCGTCGGCCACCAGCACCGTCCCCGCCGAGCGGGCCGCGTCGACCAGGCGCCGCCGCTGGTCGTCGTCGGCGAGCGCGCCGGTGGGGTTGTGGAAGTCGGCGACGACATAGGCGATGCGGGGCGCGGCGTCGCGCAGCACCTGCCGCCAGCGGTCCACGTCCCAGCCGGTGAGCCCCTCGGCCATCGCGACGGGCACCAGCCGGGCCCCGGCCTCGCGCATGAGCTGGAGGATGTTGGCGTAGGACGGCGACTCCACGGCGATGCGTTCGCCGCGTCCGCCGAAGAGGTGGCAGATGGCGTCGATCGCGCCCATGGCCCCGGTGGTCACCATGATCTGCTCGGGCATGGTGGGGATGCCCCGCGCGGTGTAGCGCTCGGCGATCATCGCGCGCAGCGCGGGCAGCCCGGCCGGGTAGTCGCCGTGGGTGTGCGCGTAGGGCGGCAGTTCCTCCAGGGCACCCTGCACGGCGCGGGTGAGCCAGGGCTCGGGTGCGGGCAGCGCCGCGCACCCCAGGTCGATCACGGAGCCGAGGGCCTCGGGCGGCAGCGGTTCCAGACCGCGGGCCGGCAGCGGGTTGCCGGCCGGCACGGCGGTCCAGCTACCCGCTCCCCGCCGGGACTCCAGGAAGCCCTCGGCACGCAGCGCCTCGTAGGCGGCGGCGACGGTGGTGCGGCTGACGGTCAGGGCGAGGGCCAGCTCGCGTTCGGCGGGCAGCCGGGCGGCGACCGGGACGCGCCCCTCCAGCACGAGCAGCCGGATGCCGTCGGCGAGCGCACGGTAGGCCGGTGGGCGGCGGGTGCCGGGCCCGGCCGGACGGTCCTGCTGCGAGCCGAGGAGCCGGGCCAGTTGCCCCGCCCCCACAGCGGAGGTCCACTGCGCCATGGAAATCAGTCCACCTTCCCCGAATTGGCCATGGTTGACTCTCCCTATCAAGCCACAGGGTGTCATGCGGCAGGCCACTACGACCACACAGGGGGCACCTCTTGTCCAGGCGGACCACTCACACCTCGCGGACCGGGCAGCCGGGCCGACTCCCGCGGCGGCTGAGCCAGCTCTACGGCGGTCTCGTGCTCTACGGCGCGAGTTCCGCGCTGCTGGTCAGGTCCGGACTCGGGCTGGAGCCCTGGAACGTGCTGCACCAGGGCCTCGCGGAGCACACCGGGCTGTCGATGGGCGTGGTGCTGACGATCGTGGGCGCGGTGGTCCTGCTCCTGTGGATACCGCTGCGCCAGCGGCCGGGCCTCGGCACGGTCTCCAACGTGCTGGTGATCGGCGCAGCGATGGACGCCACGCTCGGCGTCGTGCCGGACGCCCGCGGCTGGGCGCTGCGGATCGCCGCGATGGTGGCGGGCATCGTCCTGAACGGCGCGGCGACCGGACTGTACATCGCCGCGCGGTTCGGCCCGGGGCCGCGCGACGGCCTGATGACGGGGCTGAACCAGCGCACCGGGCTCTCGGTCCGGCTGGTGCGGACCGCCGTCGAGATCGCCGTCGTGGTGACGGGCTTCGCCCTCGGCGGCACGGTCGGCCTCGGCACGCTGCTCTACGCGGTGTCGATCGGCCCGCTGGCCCAGGTTTTCCTGCGCGTGTTCGCCGTACCGGCGGCACCGTACGGCAGCACGGTGGTTGCCGCGGGCCGGCCCCGGCGCGCGATACTGCGTCGGTGACCACGCCGATACGCCACCCCTACCTCGACCATCCCGGCCCGATCGCCTTCGCCCACCGGGGCGGGGCCGCGGACGGCCTGGAGAACACGCTGCGGCAGTTCCGCCGCGCGGTGGCGGCCGGCTACCGGTACATCGAGACCGACGTGCACGCCACGCGGGACGGCAAGCTGGTCGCCTTCCACGACGCGACCCTGGACCGGGTGACGGACGGGGCCGGGCGGATCGCCGACCTGCCGTGGCAGGACGTGCGCCACGCGCGCGTGGCGGGCGAGGAACCGGTGCCGCTCTTCGAGGAACTGCTCGAGACCTTCCCCGCAACGCGGTGGAACATCGACGTGAAGGCGGAGCCCGCGCTGCGGCCCCTGCTCGAACTGGTCGGACGGCACGACGCCTGGGACCGGGTCTGCGTCGGCTCGTTCTCCGAGGCGCGCGTGGTCCGCGCCCAGCGTCTGGCCGGGCCGCGCCTGGCCACCTCGTACGGAACCCGGGGCGTCCTCGGTCTGCGGCTGCGTTCCTGGGGCATACCGGCCGCGCTGCGCCGCTCGGCGGTGGCCGCGCAGGTTCCCGAGGCCCAGTCGGGCGTCCGCGTGGTGGACCACCGCTTCGTGCGCGCCGCCCACGCGCGCGGGCGGCAGGTGCACGTGTGGACGGTGAACGATCCGGACCGGATGCACCGGCTCCTGGATCTGGGCGTGGATGGCATCATGACCGATCACATCGACACACTGCGCAAGGTCATGGAAGAGCGCGGCGTCTGGGCGTGAGGCCCGGCCGCGCCCCGGGGGCGGCGCGCGTGCACGGGGAGGCGAGGGCACGGGTGGGCACCGACACCCTGCGGACGGACGCGGCCGACGGGGCCGACGGGGCGGCCGAACGGCGGCGCGAGCAGCGCGGCTGGTACTTCTACGACTGGGCGTGCTCCGTCTACTCGACGAGCGTGCTCACCGTTTTCCTGGGGCCCTACCTGACCTCGGTCGCCGAGTCGGCGGCGGACGCGGACGGGTACGTCCACCCGCTGGGCATTCCGGTGCGGGCCGGGTCGTTCTTCGCGTACTCGGTGTCGCTGTCGGTGATCGTGGCGGTGCTGGTGATGCCCCTGGTGGGTGCCGCCGCCGACCGCTCGGGCCGCAAGAAGCCGCTGCTGGCGGCCGCCGCGTACACCGGCGCCACGGCCACGACCGGCATGTTCTTCCTGGACGGCGACCGCTATCTGCTGGGCGGCCTGCTCCTCGTCGTCGCCAACGCGGCTCAGTCGGTCGCGATGATGCTCTACAACTCCTACCTGCCGCAGATCGCCCCGCCCGAGGAGCGCGACGCGGTCTCCTCCCGCGGCTGGGCCTTCGGCTACGCGGCCGGTTCCCTGGTCCTGGTCGCCAACCTGGTCCTCTACACCGGTCACGACTCGTTCGGGCTGAGCGAGAGCGCGGCGGTCCGCATCTGCCTGGCGTCGGCGGGGCTGTGGTGGGGCGCCTTCGCGCTCGTTCCGCTGCGGCGGCTGCGGGACCGGCGGGCGGCGGCCCGGGAGGCCGCGCTGCCCGGGTTCCGGCAACTCGCCGCGACCGTCCGCGACATGCGCCGCCGCCCGCTGACGCTGGCCTTCCTGCTGGCGTACCTGGTCTACAACGACGGCATCCAGACGGTGATCTCCCAGGCTTCGGTCTACGGCTCCGAGGAACTGGGCCTCGGGCAGTCCACGCTCATCGTGGCGGTGCTGCTGGTCCAGGTCCTGGCGGTGGCGGGCGCGCTGGCGCTGGGCCTGCTGGCCCGCAGGTACGGGGCCAAGCGCACGATCCTCGGATCTCTGGTCGCCTGGACGGTGACCCTCGCCGCCGGGTACTTCCTGCCCGCCGGGGCGCCCGGGTGGTTCTTCGTGCTGGCCTCGGGCATCGGGCTCGTCCTGGGCGGCAGCCAGGCGCTGTCCCGCTCCCTGTTCTCGCACCTGGTCCCGCCGGGCAAGGAGGCCGAGTACTTCTCGGCGTACGAGCTGAGCGACCGCGGGATGAGCTGGCTCGGGCCGCTGCTCTTCGGCCTCACCTACCAGCTCACCGGGAGCTACCGCGACGCGATCATCTCGCTGGTCGCCTTCTTCGTGCTCGGCTTCCTGCTGCTGGCGCGCGTGCCCGTGCGGCGGGCGATCGGCGACGCAGGCAACCCGGTGCCCGAAAGGATTTAGCGCTCGGCGCGAAAGGGCTGTAGTGTACGCGTTTGGCCTGCCAGGCGTACCGTTACTGCGCGTCAAAGGTGCCGAATCGCTATGTCACATCTGGCTGCAGAGGTGACAAACCGGACGTCGGCGGGTACTGCACTGGTTGCAAGGCTGCGGCTGCGACGGCGACGCAGGGCCCGGATCGGGAGTCGGGACGGGAATCTTTACCGCCGCCCGGACGTTGACCGGATGACGACGACAGCGACACCTGTCCTGTGGGCGACAAGCCCGGGAGGCACGATTCATGAGTGAGCGAGCTCTTCGCGGCACGCGCCTCGTGGTGACCAGCTACGAGACGGACCGCGGCATCGACCTGGCCCCGCGCCAGGCCGTGGAGTACGCATGCGAGAAGGGGCATCGGTTCGAGATGCCGTTCTCGGTCGAGGCGGAGATCCCGCCGGAGTGGGAGTGCAAGGTCTGCGGGGCCCAGGCACTTCTCGTGGACGGCGACGGCCCTGAGGAGAAGAAGGCCAAGCCCGCGCGTACGCACTGGGACATGCTGATGGAGCGACGCACCCGCGAGGAGCTCGAAGAGGTCCTCGAGGAGCGGCTGGCCGTTCTGCGCTCCGGCGCGATGAACATCGCGGTCCATCCGCGAGACAGCCGCAAGAGTGCGTAGCGGGAGACCGTAGGGCGACACAGCACGACAAAACCGCGGGTGCCGCACATGGCTTCATGTGCGGCACCCGCGGTTTCGTCGTGTCCGTCGAGGCCCCCGCAGGACTCAGTGCGTCAGCGGAGGACGCGGGCCCTGCGGAGCGTCGTCCGGGTGGTCGTCCCGTATGACCTCGCCCTGGACCACCTTGCCGTCCGGGCGGTGCATCCGGGCCTGGCGGAAGGCATCCCCCAGGGTGCCCGGACCGGCGTCGCGGAGCTTGCGCTCGACCGTCCGCTGGGCGTAGCGGCTGACGGCCTTCTGCACCGGGGGCACCAGCATCAGCAGGCCGAGGGCGTCCGAGATCAGACCGGGCAGGATCAGGAGCAGCCCGCCCAGCATCATCAGGCCGTTGCCCTCGCTGTTCGGGCGGGCGGACTCGGGCGGTACGCCCGACTGCTGCTGGTTGAGCGTCTCCGTGAGGTTGCGGAAGGCCCGGCGGCCGGCCGCCTTGACGACCACGGAGCCGAGGACGACGCCGGCGACCAGCAGCAGGAAGACCACGAAGCCGTTGGACGCTCCCGCGACCACGGTCAGCAGCCAGATCTCCAGCACGAGCCACAGGGCGACGCCCAGCGGCAGGAACGTGCGCAGCCGGGAGCGCGGGGGCCGGGCGGGGGACCTGGGGGTCTGAGCGCCAGTCGTCATGCTTCCAGTGTGCCTGGCCCCGGCTCAGTGCGGCATAAGGGGGAGGTCAGGCCCTTCCGTCGGACACCTTCGCCGGCTCCGTAGCCGCCGTACCGGCGGGCTTGTCACCAGTCCGCTTGTCGCGCCCCAGCACCTTGCCGACCCTCTCCCCCACGCCCCACGTGGTGACCCGCCACAGGGCCTCGACGAGGATGTCGCGGCTCATCTTGGAGTCGCCCAGTTCACGCTCGACGAACGTGATCGGCACCTCGACGACGTGGTACCCGGCCTTGATCGCCCGACGGGCGAGGTCGACCTGGAAGCAGTACCCCTGCGAGGCGACCTCTTCGAGGCCGAGCCCTTCGAGGGTCTCGCGGCGGAAGGCGCGGTAGCCGCCGGTGATGTCGCGCAGCGGCAGGTCGAGCGCGATCCGCGAGTACATGCTGCCGCCCCGCGAGATGAACTCGCGGGACTTGGGCCAGTTCACCACCCGGCCGCCCGGCACCCAGCGGGAGCCGAGCACCAGGTCGGCGCCCTTGAGGGCGGTCAGCAGGCGGGGCAGCTCCTCGGGCTGGTGGGAGCCGTCGGCGTCCATCTCGACCAGTACGCCGTAGCCGTGCTCCATGCCCCAGCGGAAGCCCGCGAGATAGGCGGCGCCCAGCCCTTCCTTGCCCTTGCGGTGCATGACCTGGACGTGGTCGTCCGCGGCGGCCAGCTCGTCGGCGAGCCGGCCGGTGCCGTCGGGACTGTTGTCGTCGGCCACGAGCACGTGTGCCTCGGGGACGGCCTCGCGCACACGCGCGACGATCGCCTTGATGTTCTCCGCCTCGTTGTAGGTCGGGATGATCACCAGGGCCGTGCCCAGGGGGCCGAACCGCCTCTCACGCCCCGCAGCCGCGGGCGTCCCGTCGCCGTCGTTCACCACTGCCCCTTCGTGTCCGTGCACAGACCACCACCATAATCGCCGCGGCCTGCGTCAACGTGACAGGACGGTCCTTCGGTGGTGTCGGTTCCCGGGAAGCGGGGTAGGGATGGCCGTTTCGGCACGTTGTGCGACGGATGGGGGCCCGGCACCCTTCGGGCCGGCCCGGGACCCGCCGGCTGCGGGTCGACCTGAGCCGTTGTCTACTGAGCGCCCGGGCCCCACCCGGGTCACACCTCCCGACCGGCCGGAACGTTCCCTCGTCGCGGTGCGGGCACTGAGCCTGGCTCCCAGTGACGGTGCTCCGGTGCGGCACACCGTCCCTGACTCAGCGGCGCCGCGACGCGTGTGCGGAAGTTTCCCCGGTCGGGCGTCCGGTGGTGGACTCCGCCGAACCTACCGGCCCCCCGCCGTCGCCTGTCAACAGCCGTTCGACCTGCACCTTTGCCGCCAATGCGCAGGTCAGCGCGGAGGCGCCGCAGGTCGTGGCCGTGCGAAGATCACCGCCCCGTCGGCCGTGGAGATCACTCGCCCGGCCGTACGAAGACGGTCCGGCCGCCCACCACGGTACGCAGGCAGACCGGCAGGTCGAGGCCGGGGGCCAGGTCGGGCAGGCCGGGCGTGCCCGAGCGCGGGTCGGTCGACCAGCGCGCCACCCGGTCGTCCGGGGCCTGGACCACGAGGTCGCCGGTGCGCCACACGGCGTAGTCCGCGGGCGCGCCCGGCACCAGGACGCCCGCGTCGTCGCGGCCGACCGCCCGCCAGCCGCCGCGCGTGTGCGCCGTGAACGCCGCGCGGACGGAGACGCGGTGCTCCGGGGTCCGGTGGAAGGCGGCGGCGCGGACGGTGCCCCAGGGGTCGAGGGGGGTGACCGGGCTGTCGGAGCCGAAGGCGAGCGGTACACCGGCGCGCAGCAGGGCCGCGTAGGGGTTGAGTGTGCGGGCCCGCTCGGCACCCAGGCGCTGGGCGTACATGCCCTCCTCGCCGCCCCAGAGCGCGTCGAAGGCGGGCTGGACGGAGGCGGTCAGGCCCAGTTCGGCGAAGGCCGCGACGGTCTCGGGGGTGAGCATCTCGGCGTGCTCGATCCGGTGCCGGGCGGCCCGGACGCGGGCGAGGCCCACCTTCTCGGCGGCGGCGCGCACTCCCGCCACGACGGCGGTCACGGCGGCGTCCCCGATGGCGTGGAAGCCCGCCTGGAGGCCCGCGTCGGTGCAGGCGACGACGTGGGCGGCGACGGCGTCGGCGTCCAGGTGGGCGGTGCCGGTGTGGCCGGCGTCGGCGTAGGGCTGGTGCAGGCAGGCGGTGTGCGAGCCGAGGGAGCCGTCGACGAAGAGGTCGCCGGCGGCGCCGACGGCGCCCAGCTCGCGCGCCTTGTCGACGTCCTGCTCGGCCCAGTAGCCGACGACCCGCGGACCCGGTTCCCCGGCCGACAGGCGCAGCAGGCCGGTGAGGTCGTCCTCGGAGGAGATCTGCGGGCCTGCGCATTCGTGAACGGTTCCGATGCCGAGGGAGGCGGCGTGCGCGAGGGCGGCACGCTGGGCCTCGGCACGCTGGGCCGGGGCGACGGCCCCGAGGGCGGCGGCGCGTACGGCGTGGTGGGCGTCGCCGGTGAGCGGACCGTCGCCGCGGGGGAGGCCGCCGGGCACCAGGTCGAGCAGCGCGGTGGTGACGACGGCCGAGTGGACGTCGACGCGGCTGAGGTAGAGGGGACGGCCGCCGGTGGCCGCGTCCAGTTCGGCGCGGGCCGGGGGCCGTCCGTCGGGCCAGCGGGCGGTGTCCCAGCCGTGACCGAGGAGCACCCGGTCGTCCGGGCGGGCGGCGGCGAAGTCCCGTACGAGGGCGAGGGCGGCCTCGCGGGAGGCGGCGCCGGTCAGGTCGAGGCCGGTGAGCGCGAGGCCCGTGGCGGTGGTGTGCACGTGTGCGTCGGTGAACGCCGGGGTGACGAGGGCGCCGTCCAGGTCGATCACCTCGTCGACCCCGTCCGCGAAGGCGTCCGCGGCGCCCTCCGAGCCGACCCAGGCGACCTGGCCGCGCTCGACGACCATGGCCGTCGCGAAGGGGTCGGCGGGACTGTGGACCTCGCCGCGGCGCAGCAGGACGGTCGAGGACGGGGTGGTGGACTCACTCATGGGCACCAGTCTCGCCCCTGGCGGGCCGCGCCGGGCAGTCGGGGCGGCCGGGGAGCCGGGCGGGGTCCGGTGCCGACTCGCGGCGCCGGTCAGATCCGCGGCGGCCGTGCCTCGTACGGGGTCGACAGGACCACGGTCGTACGGGTGGAGACGCCGGCGAGGGAGCGGACGCGCGCGAGCAGTTCCTCCAGCTCGTGGGGGGTGGCCACCCGGACCTTGAGGATGTAGTTCTCGTCGCCCGCGACGCTGTGGCAGGCCTCGATCTCGGGGACGCCGGCGAGGCGGTCCGCGATGTCGTCGGGGGCGCTGGGGTCGAACGGCTTGACCGAGATGAAGGCGGTCATGGGCAGCCCGACGGCCTCCGGGTCGACCTCGGCCGCGTAACCGCGGATGACGCCCCGCTGTTCCAGCCGCCGCACCCGCTGGTGCACGGCCGACGTGGACAGGCCCGTGGCCTTGCCCAGGTCGGTGTAGCTCATCCGCCCGTCCTTGACCAGCAGCCGCACGATCTGTCGGTCCAGCTCCTCCATGGCGCAAGAACCTACCGTGCGGTTGATCTCCTCCGACAGCCGAACGGCCCAGGTCATGCCCCGTTCGTGATGTGACGGGGCGTCGGGCGGCGGACGGGCGGGGACAAACCCGCCACACGGGGCACCTGCGAGCGGCATGTGACGAAGGCCACACTGGTTGAACGTTCTCCGTAATGTTCCCGTGATTACCCCGGCGGGGGGACGGGAAGTGCTTGCTGTGGTCGAGGCCGCAGTGCCGTCACGGCCCAGCCCGAGGGGGAGATCCCATGCAGAGTCTTAAGCGCCCTGGTCGTACCACGTCCAAGCGGCAGCAGCCGGTCGTCCAGCCCGTATCGGAGGGCGTCGAACCGGACGTCTTCGACGACGAGGAGCCCGACGCCTACGACACCTTCGAGATGTACCGGGTGATCTGCCCGGACTGCGCGCAGCCCATCGCGCTGCTGGCGGACGAGGAGACGCTGCCCGAGCACGCGCTGTGCGCCTCGCCATGGAACCCGTTCGGGCTCACGGTCTGCGTCGGCACCGGCCGCCGGGCCACCGAGGCACGTCCCGCGGACGAGTCGTTCCTGCCCCACGAGCAGGACACCGCCCTGCTGTTGACGCTCCCCCGGGGTCTCGACTGGCGGACCCAGCCCTTCTCCCACGTCGGCGGCCCGGGCTCGCGCCCGATGCGGGTGCCGACGATGCGCCGCGAAGCGGCCTGAGGAAGCGGTACCGGCCCGCGTCACGGTGTCCGCAAAGCCGTGACGCGAGCGGCGGACGACGGGCCGTCAGGCGGCCCCCGGCGCCCGGCACTTGTCCGTGGACACTCGCGAACTCACGCTCGATTGCGTCCGGCGGTGACCTGCCCGCGCCGCCACGCGTTGCCCGGGCATGACCCCCACGTACTCGTCGACCGGGAGTCGGCGCCGCGTGTTCGTACCCGTTGCCGCGGGGCCGGTTCCCCCGGCCCCGCAGATCCCGGACCCGCCGATCTACCGCGAGCTGATGCGGACCTGGGCCGACGGCGGCCGCACCCTGCCGGGACGCCACGACCCGGAGTGGGTCAGGCTCGCGGAACCGCCGCGCGGGCTCGGCGGCTTCGCCACCGGCGACTTCTTCACCACCGGTGATGTCCGGGCCGACGGCGGCCTCGCCGTCGCCGCCGGTCTCAGCGCTCCTCGGGACCCGCGAGGTGACGGGCGATGACCATCCGCTGGATCTGGTTGGTGCCCTCGACGATCTGCAGCACCTTGGCCTCGCGCAGGTAGCGCTCGGCCGGGAAGTCGGCGGTGTAGCCGTACCCGCCGAGGACCTGCACGGCGTCGGTGGTGACGCGCATCGCCGTGTCGGTGCAGTGCAGCTTGGCCATGGCGGCCTGCTTGGCGAACGGGAGCCCGGCGTCGCGCAGCCGGGCCGCCGTCAGGTACAGGGCGCGGCCGGCCTCGATCTGCGTCGCCATGTCGGCGAGCATGAAGCGCAGCCCCTGGAAGTCGACGATCGGCTTGCCGAACTGCCGGCGCTCGGCCGCGTAGGACACCGCCTCGTCCAGCGCCGCCTGGGCCACACCGATGGCGCAGGCGGCGATGCCGAGCCGGCCGGAGTCGAGCGCGGACAGCGCGATCGCGAAGCCCTGCCCCTCGTCGCCGATGCGCCGGGCGTCGGGCACCCGCACCCCGTCGAGGTGGACCTGCGCGGTGGGCGAGCCCTTGAGCCCCATCTTTTTCTCCGGCGCCGCGGCGCTCAGGCCGTCGGCGTCGCCGGGGACCAGGAAGGCGGTGATGCCGCGCGGCCCGTCCTCGCCGGTGCGCGCCATGACGGTGTAGAAGTCGGCGATGCCGCCGTGCGTGATCCACGCCTTGGTACCGGTGATCACCCAGTCGTCCCCGTCGCGCACGGCCTTGGTGCGCAGCGAGGCGGCGTCGGAGCCGGAGGCGGGTTCGGAGAGGCAGTAGGCGCCGAGCAGACCGCCGCCGAGCATCACGGGCAGGTGCTCGGCCTGCTGCTCCTTGGTGCCATGGGTGGCGAGGGCGTAGGAGGCGAGGGTGTGCACGCTGACACCGAGGCCGACGGTGAGCCGCGCCGCGGCCAGCTCCTCCAGGACCTGGAGGTAGACCTCGTAGGGCTGCTCGCCGCCGCCGAACTCGGCGTCGTAGGGAAGCCCGAGGAGGCCGGAGTCGGACAGGAGGGTGAAGACCTCGCGCGGGAAGCGTCCGGCGTCCTCCTCCTCGGCCGCGCCGGGGACGATCTCACGCTGCGCGATGTCGCGGACGAGCGAGATCAGGTCCCGGGCCTCGTCCGTGGGCAGTTGCCGGTCCACCGGCTGCGGGGCGCGGTCGGGCATGTCGACGCTCTCCTCCCTGTCGGGCACATCGGCGGGCGTGAGCCTTGGGTGGAGGCGGCTCCGCCGGGTCGTTCGGGCCTGGCCGGTCCTCGCGCTTCCGGGTCGCGGAGGCGTCTGACCAGCGGCTGTGCGCTGTGAGTATGCCCGATCAGGGGCACGGAGTCACCAGTTAACGACCGCTTACTCGAAGAATTCGGGAAATCGCCCGCACCGGGCCCCGCGGGCACGAATCGCGGGTTCGTGATCCCGAAATTGGTCCGCACCATTGACGCACTGGTCTAGTCCTCCTACGGTGACGAACCGAACGCCTTAACGCGTTCATGCCAATCGGCGCGCGTTCCCTCTTCCCCCCACGAGGAGACACCCGATGCACGTCCCGCACCTCCCCCGCGTCCGCCCCGTCCGGGCGCTCCTGTCCGCCCTGTGCACCGCCGCCCTCGGCGCCGGGCTGCTGGCCGGCGCCGGTCCGGCCACGGCCACCGCCGCGGCACCCGCCGGGCCGGCCCAGGCACCCGCCGCGCAGGCCGCGGCCGGGTCCAAGGTCGTCGGCTACTTCACCGAATGGGGCGTCTACGACCGCAATTACCACGTCAAGAACATCGAGTCCTCGGGCTCCGCCGGCAAACTCACCCACATCAACTACTCGTTCGGCAACGTCACCGGCGGCAAGTGCGCCATGGGCGACGCCTACGCGGCGACCGACCGGGCCTACACCGCGGCCGACTCGGTGGACGGCGTCGCCGACACCTGGGACCAGCCGCTGCGCGGCAACTTCAACCAACTGCTCAAGCTGAAGAAGAAGCACCCGGACCTGAAGATCCTCTGGTCGTTCGGCGGCTGGACCTGGTCCGGCGGCTTCGCGCAGGCCGCCCAGAACCCGGAGGCGTTCGCGCAGTCCTGCTACGACCTGGTCGAGAACTCGAAGTGGGCCGACGTCTTCGACGGCATCGACATCGACTGGGAGTACCCGAACGCCTGCGGCCTGAGCTGCGACACCAGCGGCCGCGAGGCCTTCCCGAAGCTGATGAGCGCCCTGCGCGCCAAGTTCGGCCAGGACTACCTGGTCACCGCCGCGATCACGGCCGACGCCACCTCCGGCGGCAAGATCGACGCGGCGGACTACGCGGGCGCCGCGCAGTACGTCGACTGGTACAACCCGATGACGTACGACTTCTTCGGCGCCTGGGACGCCACCGGACCGACGGCCCCCCACTCGCCGCTGACCTCGTACTCCGGCATCCCGAAGGAGGACTTCCACACCTCGGCGACGATCGCGAAGCTCAAGGGCCTCGGCGTCCCGTCCTCCAAGCTCCTGCTCGGGCTCGGCTTCTACGGCCGCGGCTGGACCGGCGTCACCCAGGCGGAACCGGGCGGCACCGCGACCGGGCCCGCGAAGGGCACGTACGAGAACGGCATCGAGGACTACAAGGTGCTCAAGACCAGTTGCCCCGCGACCGGCACGGTGGGCGGCACCGCCTACGCCAAGTGCGGCAGCGACTGGTGGAGTTACGACACCCCGCAGACCATCGCCACCAAGATGGCGTACAAGAACGAGCAGGGTCTGGGCGGCACCTTCTTCTGGGAGCTGAGCGGCGACACCGCCGACGGTGAGCTGATCAAGGCGATCGACTGAACCGTCCGGCGCACACGGGGGGCGGAGGGGCGGAGACCGGCTCGGGTCGCCACCCCTCCGTCCGTGCGCCGTCAGGCGTCGTCGCGGCGCGCCGGGGCCGGGGCCGGACAGGCGGGGTCCAGTTCCTCGATGGCGCGCAGCGTGCCGCCCAGCGACTTCACGAGCAGTGCGCACATGGTCGCGCGGGCCAGTTCCGGGCGGCCGATCCAGTCCAGGGTGGCGCCCTCGACGCTGCACACCCAGGCGAGCAGGCCCATCCGGGCCAGCGGCCCGATGTCCGAGCGTCCGTACGCCCCTTCGGCGATGGTGACGACGATCGCCTCGCGCACCCCGTCCCGGATGGCGTGCACCTCGGCGTCGAAGCCGACGCCGCCGCTGACGATGGTGCGGTAGGCGGCCTGGTTGTGCTCGGCGTAGCGCAGATAGCCGTCGATGGTGCGCTGGACGCGGTCCACCTGCGGCAGTTCGTGGCCGCGCGCCGCGGTGGTGACGAGGTCGGCGACGGAGTCCTCGACGATCGCCAGGTAGTAGCCCCGCTTGGACTGGAAGTAGTAGTAGATCAGCCCCTTGGCGACATGCGCCTGGCGGGCGATGTCGTCCATCGAGAGCGCGTCGTACGACGTGTCGGCGAACAACTTCCGCCCGATGGCGATGAGTTCGGCGCGACGTGCCGCCGAGCGCTCGGTGCCGCGCGCCCGGGGACGGGTGTCGGCACGCTGTTGACTGATATTCAATTTCGACCCTGGTCTCCAACGGGCGGCGGGACATCCGCAGTATGGCAGGTCGGGTCGTGGGGCAGGTCACACCCGGGTCACGTCACGGACGGCCCGGGTCACGCCGCCGGAGCCCCGGGACACGTCACAGGAGGCCCAGCCGGACCACGAGCATCGCGACCACCACGACGAGGACCCAGCCCATGACGTGCTCGAGGATCTTCGGGCCGTCGGGCTTGGGGCCGCCGGTACGGGCGCGGGCGGCGGCTGTGGTGTGTGCGCTCATGGCTTCTCGCTGGTCTCGGGCTTCGGCTGCGGCGGATTCCCCCCGCTCACGGTGTCCACTTTGCCACCGTGAGCGGCTTGTGCGGCCGAGAGCTTGGTCACAGCGGCACGGGTCAGCGCACGCCCACCGCCGCGAGCGCCTTGCGCTGGCGCGGGCTCGGGTGGGCCGGGAAGTACAGGTAGCAGACGCCGCCGGTGCCGGAGACGACCTTGCCACTGGCGTTGTACCGCTTGGTCCGCAGCCAGATGTTCTCCCACTCCCGCCGCCGGTAGACACGGCGCACGGCGTCGTTGTCGTGCGAGGCCGGGTCGTTGGCGATCACGTCGCCGTCGGCGGTGAAGCCGATCACGGTCATCAGATGTCCCGAGGTGCCGTACCCCGCCCCGGTCAGCTCCTCCGCCAGGAACGACTGGGACGTGATCGCCGGGATGCCGGCCGCGATCAGCGTCTCCAGGTCCGCGAGGGAGCCGAGGCGGGTGACCACGCCCTGGAGGCCCTTGAACGTGGCGGCGTAGGCGGCGTTGAAGGGCCAGTTGCCGCAGCCCTCGTACTGGTTGTCGTAGGTGTACCGGGCGGCGTGGCAGACCTGCGGGTCGGCGTAGGAGGGGTCCACCCAGGCCAGTTGCTCCTCCGTGAGACGGCCGCCCCAGTACTCGACGATCATCTGCGAGGAGGTGGGGCTGCACCAGGCCTCGCCGCCGTTGTCGTACTCGGGGTACTGGCCCTTGTGGATCTCCTGCGAGTAGCGCGGGACGCGCAGTTCCCCGGCGTGGCGCGGCGTGGAGGCCGGGACGGTGAAGCGGTCGGGGACGTCGGAGCCCATCGCGCCCAGCCGCCAGACGGTGGGCGTGGTGCGCGTGCCGGGACGGCGGTGGAGGGTGAGCCGGAGCCGGTAGGAGACCAGGCGCAGGCCGGTGGAGGCGTCGTCGATGGAGAAGGTGTCGGTCCAGATGCTGCTCTTGCCGTCGCTCTGGCCGTCGACCGAGGTCCGCCTGATGTCCTGCTCGCCGTCACCGGCCGTCCAGCGGCCGAGGACGTACCGGGGGGTGGCCGTGCCGTCGGTGTAGGTGCCCTCGAGCTCCACCTGGATCCAGGTACCGGCCGGCGTGTGCGCGTTCCAGGACGCGATGACCTCCGTCGCGGGCACCGGGAGCCGGTGGACGGGCGAGGTCCAGGTCGCGTACTCCCAGGCGGCGGTGGTGCCGGTGTGCGGGTCGGTGTAGTCGGTGGTGCCGGCCGGGGCGCCGATCACGACGCCGGGGCGGGCGCCCGCGACGGCGCGGACCCCCTTCGCGGTCCCGCCGCGCCAGTCCTCGAACGTGGTCCAGGCGCGGTAGTCGACCGCTCGCGGGGAGGCGGCGCGGCCGGGGTCCGCGGCACCTGTGCCGGAGCCCGCGGCGGGCGCGGCCTGGGCGGCGGCGGCCGGGATCGCGCCGCCCGCCGCGGCGGCCGCGGCGACGGCCGCGGCCAGGAGGGTCCTGCGGGAGGGCTGTTCGACTCTGCTCATGGGCGGGAGACCCCCAGGTGTGTCCGGGTCGGGCGGGTCCGTCGTTGCACGGTCGTGCGCCAACTATGGCCGCAGGCGGCCGGTCCTGCCAGCACTTCCACGCACGCCACGCCACCAATATTGGTGTCGACCAGTGACTAGAGTGCGGGTGACCGTGTCCGCCCTCTCCCGCCCACAGGAACCGCCATCCTCGACCTGGCAGCCCGGCTCCGCCGGCTTCCCCCCTCCTGCGGGCCCGTGCGCCTGATCGGCGTCGACGGGCACGCCGGGTCCGGCAAGTCCACCTTCGCCAAGAGGCTGGCGGCCGGGCTGGACGGTGCGCCGGTGCTGCACCTCGACGACGTCGCCAGTCACGACGAGCTGTTCGACTGGACCGCTCGCCTGTTCGCCCAGGTGATCGAGCCCCTGCGGCGCGGGGAGACCGCGCACCTCACGCCGTACGACTGGCGGTCCCGGCGGTTCGGCGCGCCGCGTGCGCTGCCGCCCGCTCCGGTGGTCCTCGTGGAGGGGGTCGGCGCCGGCCGTTCGGCGCTGCGACCGCACCTGGCTGGGCTGATCTGGATGGACCTGCCCCCCGAGCAGGCGTGGGCGCGCGGCCGGGCGCGCGACGGAGCGGAGCAGCGGACGTTCTGGGACGGGTGGATCCCGGCCGAGCGCCGGCACTTCGCCGAGGACCCCTCACGCCCCTTCGCGCACCTTCTGGTGCGTCAGCGGGAACAGGGGTACGAGGTGCTGCCGGGGCCCGCGGGAACCGGCACCGGAGCCCACTTCCTCACGCAGCGTGACGGGCCGTCGGCGATGTGTTGAACTCGTGAAGATCAGGTCACGGCAACCCGCCGACGTGCCCCAACTTCGCTTGACCCAGGGGCCGTACAGGTCTTACGTTCTGGATGTGCGGCAGTTCGAAGCCGCCGGCAGACGCGAAGCCCCCGGTTGTTCCCCCGTGATCGGGGGCTTCGTTCTGCCCTGAGCGCGTTTTCCGGCTGCTCCACGGCGCCGTGCGCTCACTCTCGGTCACCGCTCCGCCGTGCGCCCTCCCGCTCCGACCTCGCGGAACGGCCTCTCCCGCACCCTTCGGAGGAAAGGCCGCCGCGGGTACGATGCCCTCGGTGCGGGCTACGGGAGATTGCCGCACGCACCTGCAACTCCGGTCCGCGGCAACACCGTTGGCCGAGGCGGCCGGCGAGCGACGGCTCGGCGGCATACCGACGGGGGCACGGTAGGTGGGGACGTGATGGACTTCGGCACGCAGGGCCCGCCCGCCCCCGCCGAACTCGCCTGGCTGCGGGGCGTGGACGCCTACACGATGGGGGCGTACCCGCAGGCGGAGGAGGAGTTCCGGACGGCGGTGCGGATCGACCCCACGATGGCCGACGGCTGGCTGGGACTGCACGCGTTGCGCGTCGACACCACGAACGCGCTCCTGCGAATGTTCCGCAACCGCGACCGCTTCGGCGAGCAGCGGGCCCGCCACCGCCGCACCCTCAACTCCTGGTACTGGCTCGGCTGGTGGGTGCAGCCCGTGCTGGAGAACCCGCGCGACCTGCTGCTGGCGCACGCCTCGCACTGGCTGGACGGCCGGCACGTTCCGGAGCTGGACCGGGCCCTGGCCGGGCTGCCGCCGGTGGACTCCGATCCCCAGGTCCGCTTCCTGCACGCCTGCCGCGCCTACCTCGTCAAGGACTGGGAACAGCTCGTCCGGCACACCGACCCGCTGCTCGGCGACCCCTTACTGGGCATCGAGGCGGGCCTGTTCAGCGGCATGGCCCGGGTGCGCCTGGAGATGTACGGGCAGGCCGAGCCGCTGCTGTCGGCGGCGCTGATGCGGTGCCGCAGCGAACAGCCGCAGCGCAAGGAACTGCGTTACTGGCTGGCGCGGGCCCACGAGGGCACCGGGCGCAGCGCCGCCGCGCTCCCGCTGTACCGGGCGGTGCACCGCGTCGACCCCGCCTTCATGGACACCTCCGCCCGGCTGGCCGCGATCGCCGAGGGCGACGGCTACGACGACCCGGCCGACCTCGCGGGTCTCGCCCAGCCCGGTGTCGGGACGGACGGGCTGGACGGCCTCGACCCCCTCTTCGGCACCGAGGAGCGCGGCGTCAAGCTCTCCGTGCCCGAGCCCCCTCCGGTCGCGCCGCTGCCGCCCCTGGGCGGAGCAGCGGTGCGCGAGAAGCCGGGCGGCCCCGACCCGTCCCTGCCCACCGGGCCCACCGATCCCGCGCTGCTGGAGGAGGCGCTCGCCGAGCTGGAGCGGATGGTGGGCCTCGAACCGGTGAAGCGTCAGGTCAAGGCGCTGTCCGCGCAGTTGAACATGGCCCGGCTGCGGGCGGGGCAGGGTCTGCCGGTGCAGCCGCCCAAACGTCACTTCGTCTTCTCCGGCCCCTCCGGCACCGGCAAGACCACGGTGGCCCGCATCCTGGGCCGCGTCTTCTACGCCCTCGGGCTGCTGGGCGGCGACCACCTGGTGGAGGCGCAGCGGGCCGATCTGGTCGGCGAGTACCTGGGCCAGACCGCCGTGAAGGCCAACGAGCTGATCGACTCCGCGCTCGGCGGCGTCCTCTTCGTCGACGAGGCGTACGCCCTGTCCAACTCCGGTTACAACAAGGGCGACGCGTACGGCGACGAGGCGCTGCAGGTGCTGCTGAAGCGGGCCGAGGACAACCGGGACCACCTGGTGGTGATCCTGGCCGGCTATCCGGAGGGCATGGACCGGCTGCTGGGCGCCAATCCCGGGCTGTCCTCGCGTTTCACGACGCGGGTGGACTTCCCGTCGTACCGGCCGCTGGAGCTGACCTCGATCGGGGAGGTGCTCGCGGCGGAGAACGGGGACGTGTGGGACGAGGAGGCGCTCGACGAGCTGCGGTCGATCGCGGGGCACGTGGTGGACCAGGGCTGGATCGACGAGTTGGGGAACGGGCGGTTCCTGCGGACGCTGTACGAGAAGAGCTGCGCGTACCGGGACCTGCGGTTGTCGGTGTGTCCCGGGGTGCTGACCCGGGACGATCTGGCGACGTTGCGGTTGCCGGATCTGATGCAGGCGTACGGGGAGGTGCTGTCGGGGCGGGGGCCGGGGGGACCGTCGGCCGTGTAGCGGCCGGGCATGGCTGCGGGGGGGCGCAGCCCGGCGTTGGCGGGGTGCGGCTGCGCCCTGGCCGCCCCAGCGGCACGACTGCCCGCAGCAGCGGGGCTACGTGGCCAGGGTCACCTCCCTGTCCCTGTGCGCCGGGTCCCTCACCTCGCCGACCAGGAGTTCCAGCACGTCCTCCAGGGCGACCAGGCCCAGCACCCTGCCCGGTGCGTCCTTGACCTGGGCCAGGTGGGTGGCGGCGCGGCGCATGACCGTGAGGGCGTCGTCCAGGGGGAGTTCGGGGCGCAGCGTGGTCATCGGGCGCCAGAGGTGCTGGGGCACGGCACGGTCGGACTCCTCCAGGTCGAGGACGTCCTTGACGTGCAGGTAGCCCATGAAGGCACCCTGTTCCGCCGCGATCGGGAAGCGCGAGTATCCGGTACGGGCGGTCAGCTCGACGATCTCCCCCGGTGTGACCGAGGGGCTGACCGTCACCAGGGACTCGCGTCCGAGCAGGACGTCCGTGACCGGGCGGGAACCCAGCTCCAGGGCGTCCTCCAGCCGTTCCTGTTCCTCCGGGTCGAGCAGGCCGGCCTGGCCGGCGTCCTCCACGAGACGGTTGAGCTGCTCGCTGGTGAAGACGGCCTCGACCTCGTCCTTGGGCTCGACGCGGAACAGCCGCAGGATGCCCTGCGCGCAGGCGCCGAGCGCCACGGTGACCGGCCGGCACACGCGGGCGAAGGCGACCAGGCCGGGGCTGAGCCACAGCGCGGCCTTCTCCGGGGCGGCCATCGCGAGGTTCTTCGGCACCATCTCGCCGATGACGAGGTGGCAGAAGACCACGGCGGCCAGCGCGACGACGTAGCCGAGCGGGTGGATCATGCCGTGCGGCAGGTGGACCCACTCGAAGACCGGCTCCAGCAGGTGGGCGACGGTCGGCTCGGCGACCGCGCCGAGGGTCAGCGAGCAGACGGTGATGCCGAACTGCGCGGCGGCCATCATCTGCGGCAGTCGTTCGAGGCCGTACAGCACCTGTCGGGCGCGGGCGGTGCCGAGCGGCTCGATCTGGCTGCGGCGCACGGAGACGAGGGCGAACTCCGCGCCGACGAAGAAGCCGTTGGCGAGCACCAGCAGCGCGGCGAAGAGGAGTTGCAGGATGCTCATCGGGCGGCCTCCAGCACGGAGACCGGCGCGGTGCGCACCAGCCGTATCCGCTCGGCGCGGTAGTGGCCGACCTGGCGGACCGAGAGCCGCCAGCCGGGCAGTTCGGCCCGGTCGCCGACGGCGGGGATGCGGCCGAGGAGGTCGGCGACGAGTCCGGCCACGGTCTCGTACGGCCCCTCGGGCGCCTCGAGACCGACGCGGCGCAGGGCGTCGACGCGGCAACTGCCGTCGACGTCCCAGGCGGGGCGGCCGTCCTCGGGCGGGGCCGGGGCCAGTTCCGGCACGTCGAGGCCGTCGTGCTCGTCGCGGACCTCGCCGACGATCTCCTCGACGATGTCCTCCAGGGTGACGACGCCGGCCGTGCCGCCGTACTCGTCGACGACGACCGCGATGGGCTGCTCGCTGCGCAGCCGGGTCAGCAGCGGCCGTACGGGCAGGGACTCGGGGACCAGCAGCGCCGGGCGGGCGATGCGGCCGGCCGGGGTGCGCAGCCGGTCGTGCGAGGGGACGGCGAGGGCGTCCTTGAGGTGGACCATGCCGACGACCTCGTCGATCTTCTCCCGGTAGACGGGGAAGCGGGACAGGCCGGTGGCGCGGGTCAGGTTCACGACGTCCTCGGCGGTGGCCGACGAGTGCAGGGCGCTGACCTTCACGCGGGGGGTCATGACGTGCTGGGCGGTCAGTTCGCCGAGCGACAGGGTCCGTACGAAGAGGTCGGCGGTGTCCTGCTCCAACGTGCCGGCCCGGGCCGAGTGCCGGGCCAGGGAGACCAGTTCGCCAGGGGTGCGGGCGGAGGCCAGCTCGTCGGCGGGTTCGATGCCGAGCGCGCGGACCAGGCGGTTGGCCACGGTGTTGAGCGCGGCGATCACCGGGTGGAAGAGACGGGCGAAGGCGTGCTGGGGGCCGGCGACGAAGCGCGCGACCTGGAGCGGTTTGGACACCGCCCAGTTCTTGGGCACCAGCTCGCCGATCACCATCTGGACCGCCGAGGCCAGCAGCATGCCGACGACGACCGACACGCCGGAGACGGCGCCGTCGGGGACGCCGATCGCCGTGAACGGGCCGTCGAGCAACTGGGCGAGCGCCGGTTCGGCGAGCATGCCGACGACGAGGGAGGTGAGGGTGATCCCGAGCTGGGTGCCGGAGAGCTGGAAGGACAGCTCCTTGAGGGACTCGACGACCCGGTGGGCGCGCCGGTCGCCGGCCGCGGCGGCCTGCTCGGCGTCGGGGCGTTCGACGGTCACCAGGCCGAACTCGGCCGCGACGAAGAAGCCGTTGGCGAGGATCAGCAGGAGCGCGGCTGCCAGGAGCAGCAGGGGGGTGGTCATGATGCCGCCGCCTGTGGGGTGTCACAGCAGGGGGCGGCGCAGATACTGCAGGACGGTCCGTCCATCGCCGGAGGGAGTCACTCCTCGGGTAGCAGGAACCCCGCGCACCGGGCGGAGCGACGGGGCGAGGACGCGACGGGCCGCGTCCTCGTTCCCAGATTAATCACGAAAAGGGTGCCCGCGGCAGGCCCGGCGGCACCGCGTCAGTCGCGCGGGGCCTCGGGAAGGGCGGCGGAACGGGCCGCCACGAGGTCGCGCAGGGCTCGTGCGTCGGCGAGGGCGCGCTGCCGGGCGATGCCGGGCTGGATGCCCAGGGCGGGCAGGCTGGTGCCGTCGCTGAGGTCGAGGAAGACCCAGGGGTCGCCCTGGCGGAGGTTGACCCTGAGGACCTCGGGCCAGGCGAGGTGCCGCCGGGCGGTCAGGTTGACCACGGTGACGCCGCTCTCGTCGGCGACCACCCGGGGCCGGGCCAGCAGGAGCAGCACGCCGGCCAGGACGAGGGCGGTCAGGACGAAGCTGAGGCGCTCGCCGGGGCCGAGGCCGCCCAGCAGCATCCCGAGGGCCGTGACGGTCACGAAGGTCACGACCGCGAGGACGATCAGGACGGCGCGGGTGCGTCCCGGGCGGAAGGTGACGGGCAGGGCCGGCAGGTGGTCCGGCGTGGTGTCGGGCATGGTGGGGCTCCGGTCGTGCTCCTGTGCGGCGGGACGGGTCAGAGCCGGCAGGCGTGGATGGCCGTGGTCAGGATGGCCCGGGCGCCGATCTCGTAGAGGTCGTCCATGATCCGCTGGGCCTCCTTGGCGGGGACCATCGCGCGGACGGCGACCCAGCCCTCGTTGTGCAGCGGGGACACGGTCGGGGACTCCAGGCCGGGGGTGAGGGCGACGGCCTTCTCCAACTGCTCGACCCGGCAGTCGTAGTCCATCATCACGTAGGTCCGGGCCACCAGGACGCCCTGGAGGCGGCGCAGGAACTGCTGGACCTTGGGCTCGGTGGTCTCGTCGGGTTCGGCGTCCGAGCGGCGGATCACGACGGCCTCGGACTTCATGATGGGCTCGCCGAAGACCTCCAGGCCCGCGTTGCGCAGGGAGGTGCCGGTCTCGACGACGTCCGCGATGACCTCGGCGACGCCCAGCTCGATGGCGGTCTCCACGGCGCCGTCGAGGTGGACGACGGAGGCGTCGATGCCCCGGTCGGCCAGGTGGGCGGCGACGATGCCCTCGTAGGAGGTGGCGACGGTGCGGCCCTTGAGGTCGTCGATGCCGCTCGCGGCGCCGGGCCTGCCGGCGAAGCGGAAGGTGGAGCGGGCGAAGCCGAGCGGGAGGATCTCCTCGGCGTGGGCGCCGGAGTCGACCAGCAGGTCGCGGCCGGTGATGCCGATGTCGAGCTTTCCGGAGGAGACGTAGATCGCGATGTCGCGGGGGCGGAGGTAGAAGAACTCCACCTCGTTGACCGGGTCGACGATCCGCAGTTCCTTGGACTCGCGGCGCTGCTGGTAGCCGGCCTCATGCAGCATCTCCCCCGCGGGGCCTGACAGGGAACCCTTGTTGGGGACGGCGATGCGCAGCATGAGGTCGGCTTCCTTTGCGTGGAGGGGGAGAGAGGGGGCGCGGTGTCTTACAGGTGGGCGTAGACGTCGTCCAGGGAGATGCCGCGGGCGACCATCATGACCTGGACGTGGTACAGGAGCTGCGAGATCTCCTCGGCGGCCGCGTCCTTGCCCTCGTACTCGGCGGCCATCCAGACCTCCGCGGCCTCCTCGACGACCTTCTTGCCGATGGCGTGGACGCCCTTGTCGACCAGTTCGGCGGTGCGGGAGGTGGCGGGGTCGCCGTGGGCTGCCTTGTGCTGGAGCTCGGTGAACAGCTCCTCGAACGTCTTCTTGGACATGATGGCCCCCACTTTACGCGTGCCCCGGCGGGCCTAGCGCCACGGTTCGGATACTGAGCGGAGCGTGGCCGCCGTGGCGACGGCCGCGGTCACCGCCTCGTGTCCCTTGTCCTCGCTGGACCCGTCGAGGCCGGCCCGGTCCAGGGCCTGCTCCTCGGTGTCGCAGGTGAGGACGCCGAAGCCGACGGGGACGCCGGTCTCGACGGAGACCTGGACCAGGCCCTGGGTGACGCCCTGGCACACGTAGTCGAAGTGGGGGGTGCCGCCGCGGATGACGACGCCGAGGGCGACGATCGCGTCGTAGCCGCGGCCCGCGAGGACCTTGGCGACGACCGGGAGCTCGAAGCTGCCGGGGACCCTGAGCAGGGTCGGCTCGTCGATCCCCAGTTCGCCGAGGGCGCGCAGGGCGCCGTCCACCAGTCCGTCCATCACCTTGTCGTGCCACAGCGACGCGATCACGGCGACCCTGAGGTCCCCGACGTTGCGTACGGACAGTTCCGGTGCACCCTTGCCGCTCACGTGTCTCGCATCTCCTCGTCTTCGCTTGCTCACTGGTTGCCGCAGGTGGACACGGGGGTCGTGTCCAGCCAGGGCAGGTCGTGCCCCATCCGGTCCCGCTTGGTGCGCAGGTAGCGGAGGTTGTGCTCGCCGGCCTGGACGGGCATGGCCTCGCGACCGGTGACCGTGATGCCGTGCCGTTCGAGGGCGGCGCTCTTGTCGGGGTTGTTGGTCATCAGGCGTACGGTGCGCACGCCGAGGTCCGCGAGGATCTGCGCCCCGGCGCCGTAGTCGCGGGCGTCGGCGGGCAGGCCGAGCTCCAGGTTGGCGTCGAGGGTGTCGCGGCCGCGCTCCTGGAGTTCGTAGGCGCGCAGCTTGGACATCAGGCCGATGCCGCGTCCCTCGTGGCCGCGCAGGTAGACGACCACTCCCCTGCCCTGGGCCTGGATGCGGTCCAGGGAGGCGTCGAGCTGAGGGCCGCAGTCGCAGCGCTGGGAGCCGAAGACGTCGCCGGTGAGGCACTCGGAGTGGACGCGGACCAGGACGTCCTTCCCGTCGCCGATCTCGCCGTGCACGAGGGCGATGTGCTCGACGCCGTCGACGGTGGAGCGGTAGCCGTACGCGGTGAACTCGCCGTGCCGGGTGGGCAGTCGGACCTCGGCCTCGCGGCGGACGGTGGGTTCCTCGCTGCGCCGGTAGGCGATCAGATCCTCGATGGAGATGATCGTCAGGCCGTGCTTGCGGGCGAACGGGATCAGCTCGGGCAGCCGCAGCATGCGACCGTCCTCGCCGGCGATCTCCACGATGGCGCCGGCCGGGCGCAGGCCCGCGAGGCGGGCGAGGTCGACGGCGGCCTCGGTGTGCCCGTTGCGCACGAGCACGCCGCCCGGGCGGGCGCGCAGCGGGAAGACGTGCCCGGGGCGGACCAGGTCGGCGGGTTCGGCCGTGCCGCTCGCCAGGAGTCGCAGGGTGGTGGCGCGGTCGGCGGCGGAGATGCCGGTGCTGACGCCGTGGGCGGCGGTGGCGTCCACGGAGACGGTGAAGGCGGTCTTCATCGACTCGGTGTTGTCGTCGACCATCTGCGGGAGCCGGAGCCGGTCCAGTTCGTCGCCCTCCATGGGGGCGCAGATCAGGCCGCGGCACTCGCTCATCATGAAGGCGACGATCTCCTCGGTCGCCTTCTCCGCGGCGACGACGAGGTCGCCCTCGTTCTCGCGGTTCTCGTCGTCGACGACCACGACGGGCCGGCCGGCGGCGATGTCCGCGACGGCCCGCTCGACGGGGTCGAGGGAGAGGTCGTCGATGCCGTCGGGGCTGTAGAGGACGGGTGCCGTGCTCATGCGGGCGCTCCTTCCGGGAGGGGGCGGGCCGCGTTGCGCGAGCGCAGCCACCAGTCGCGCAGGCCCCACAGGACGAGCGCGCCGTACAGGACGTAGACGAAGCCGGAGAAGGCGAAGCCGTTGGCGAAGTTCAGCGGGACGCCGACGAGGTCGACGAGCAGCCAGGCGAACCAGAACTCGACCATGCCGCGGGCCTGGGCGTACATGGCGACGACGGTGCCGACGAAGATGTACGCGTCCGGCCAGGGGTCCCAGGACAGGGTGGGGAACGCGGTGAACAGGGCGCCCACCGCGAGGGTGCCGACGGCGGCCGCGGCGGCCAGGGCGCCGCGTTCGCGCCAGGTGGCGAACCGTACGGCGACGGAGCCGTCCTGGCTCTGCCGCCGGCCGCGGTTCCACTGCCAGAAGCCCCAGGCGGCGACGACCATGACGACGATCTGCTTGCCGGCGCTGCCGGAGAGGTGGGCGGTGGCGAAGGCGGCGAAGAGGACGAGCCCGGAGAGGAACTGCACGGGCCAGGTCCAGATCGAGCGCCGCCAGCCGAGGGCGAGGCCGAGCAGCCCGACCACGTTGCCGGTCATGTCCGACCACTTGATGTGCTGGTCGAAAAGCGTGAACGCCTCGGAGTTGAGCCAGTTCACCGGGTGCCCCCCTGGGTGCCGAGCAGCCGCTCGACGTACTTGGCGATGACGTCGACCTCGAGGTTGACCGGGTCGCCGGGCTGTTTGACGCCCAGCGTGGTCAGGGCGAGGGTGGTGGGGATGAGGCTGACGGTGAAGAAGTCGGGTCCGGCGTCGACGACGGTGAGGCTGATGCCGTCGACGGTGATGGAGCCCTTCTCCACGACGTAGCGGGCGAGGCCGGCGGGCAGGGAGATCTTCACGAGCTCCCAGTGCTCGGAGGGCTCGCGCTCCAGGATCGCGCCGGTGCCGTCGACGTGGCCCTGCACGATGTGGCCGCCGAGCCGGGCGCCGACGGCGGTGGGGCGTTCCAGGTTGACGCGGGAGCCGACGGCGAGGACACCGAGGCTGGAGCGCTTCAGGGTCTCGGCCATGACGTCGGCGGTGAACTCGTCGCCCTCCTGGTCGACGACCGTGAGGCAGACGCCGTTGACCGCGATGGAGTCGCCGTGGCGGGCTCCTTCGGTGACCGCGGGGCCGCGCAGGCGGAAGCGACAGGCGTCGTCGAGGGTCTCGACGGCGGTGACCTCGCCCAGCTCTTCGACGATTCCGGTGAACACTTCCCGGGTCCTCCCTGCCTCTTCGGGCACGGACTCCGGGGCTGTCGACGAACGACAGAAGGGACGGACGGGAACACCGGAAACGACGACGCCGGACGGGGTCCGTCCGTGACGGACGTGCCCCGAAGGCCGGCGGCGCGCACGTGTGCTCGCCCGCCGCGCACTGCCTCCCATCCGGACTTTAACCGTCGGTCCAGGAATTTCACCTGGTCAACCGGCCGCTGGAAGCGACCGGGTCGCGGACTGTAACCGCCGGTTCGGACTTTCACCGACCCCGGAGTGCGCTGCTTCTGGTACAGGCCCAGTGTGCCACGACTGATCGGCGTCCATCCGCACGGAGCGTGTGGGCTGGCTCACAGGGCGCTCCCGCGGTGTGCGATGCCGGACCGGGGAGGCCCCAACTGGGCCTCTGCCGCTCCGTCTTGAGATTGGTCCATACCTATTGACTCACTGGTCTAGTCCTCTCTACTGTCTGCGCAACTTCCGTGGAGAGGAACCGACTGTGCCTTCCCCCTCACGCTCCAGAACCCGCCACAGAGCGGGGCCGGCCCTGTTCGCGGGGGCCGCCGCCGTCGCCGGTCTACTGCTCGCCGGCCTCCCGGCGACCGCCTCCCAGGCCGCCGGCCAGGAATCCTGTCGCCCCGACGGGCTCTACGAGACACCCGGGGTCAGCGTCCCCTACTGCTCGGTCTACGACTCGGCGGGCCGGGAGAAGATGGGCGCCGACCACCCGCGCCGGGTGATCGGCTACTTCACCGGCTGGCGCACGGGCAAGGACGGCAAGCCGGCCTACCTCGCCTCGGACATCCCGTGGGACAAGATCACCCACATCAACTACGCCTTCGCGCACGTCGACGGCGGCAACCGGCTCTCCGTCGGCCCCGACGGCGAGAAGAACCCGGCGACCGGCATGACGTGGCCCGGGGTGGCGGGCGCCGAGATGGACCCCGGGCTGCCCTACAAGGGCCACTTCAACCTGCTCAACAAGTTCAAGAAGCAGCACCCCGACGTCAAGACGATGATCTCGGTGGGCGGCTGGGCCGAGACGGGCGGCTACTTCGCGGACGACGGCTCGCGGGTGGACTCCGGCGGCTTCTACTCCATGGCCACGAAGGCCGACGGCTCGGTCAACCAGGCCGGCATCGACACCTTCGCCGACTCGGCGGTCGACTTCGTCCGCACGTACGGCTTCAACGGCGTCGACATCGACTACGAGTACCCGACCACGATGAAGGACGCGGGCAACCCGCTCGACTGGTCCCTCGCCAACGGCCGCCGGGCCGGGCTGGTCAAGGGCTACGCGGCGCTGATGAAGACGCTGCGCGAGAAGCTGGACCGCGCGGGCGCCGCGGACGGCAGGCACTACCTGCTCTCCGTGGCCGCGCCGTCCTCCGGGTACCTGCTGCGCGGCATGGAGACCTTCCAGGTCCAGAAGTACCTGGACTACGTCAACATCATGTCGTACGACCTGCACGGCGCCTGGAACGAGTACGTCGGCCCGAACGCCTCGCTCTTCGACGACGGCAAGGACGCCGAGCTGGCGGCCGCGGGCGTCTACGGCAGCGCCCAGTACGGCGGCCTCGGCTACCTGAACACCGACTGGGCCTACCACTACTTCCGCGGCTCCATGCCGGCCGGCCGCATCAACATCGGCCTGCCGTACTACACGCGCGGCCACAAGAACGTCCAGGGCGGAACCGACGGACTGTGGGGCAAGGCGTCCGCCTCCTCCTGCCCGGCGGGTTCCGGCCTGACCAAGTGCGGTGACGGCGCCGTCGGCATCGACAACCTCTGGCACGACCTCGACACCAACGGCAAGGAGTCCCCGGCGGGCTCCAACCCGATGTGGCACGCCAAGAACCTCGAGAAGGGCATCGTCGGCGACTACGTCACCGACTACGGCTTCCCGGCGGACACGAAGCTGACCGGCACCTACGCCCGCAAGTACGACGCGACGCTGGTCGCCCCCTGGCTGTGGAACGCCGAGAAGAAGGTCTTCCTCTCCACCGAGGACGAGCAGTCGGTCGGGGCCAAGGCCGACTACGTGGTGGACCGGGGCATCGGCGGCACGATGATCTGGGAACTGGCCGGCGACTACGGCTGGAACGCGGCCAAGGGACAGTACGAGCCGGGCGACACCCTCACCTCGCTGATGTACGACAGGTTCAAGTCGGCCGCACCGTACGGCGCGAAGAAGTCGAACGCGGACCTGCCGGCGCAGGCCGTCGACGTGGGCGTGGAGTTCACGGACTTCAAGCTGGGCGACTCCAACTACCCGATCACGCCGAAGCTGCGGATCACCAACAACACGAGGACCGCGCTGCCGGGCGGCACGGAGTTCCAGTTCGACTACGCGACCTCGGCGCCGGGGAACGCCTCCGACCAGTCCGGCTTCGGCACCAAGGTCGTCCGCAGCGACCACACGGGCGGCAACGTGGGCGGCCTGAAGGGTGACTTCCACCGGGTGTCGCTGAAGCTGCCGGCGTGGCAGTCGCTGGCCCCGGGCGGGAGCGTCGACCTGGCGTTCAACTACTACCTGCCCGTGTCGACGCCCTCGAACTGGACGGTGACGATCGGCGGCACGGCGTACGCCCTGGCCGGCGACCTCGCCCGGGGCACGACGGTGGTGGACCCCGGGGCGCAGACGCCGGCCCCCACGCCCACGGACACCGGGACTCCCGGACCGGGCCCGACGGGCGGCACCGGGCAGTGCGCCGCCCCGGCCTGGGACACGGCGGCGTCGTACGGCAGTGGCACCGCCGTCTCCCACCGGGGGCACACGTGGAAGTCCAAGTGGTGGACGAAGGGCGAGGAGCCCGGGACCACCGGTGAATGGGGTGTCTGGCAGGACCTCGGCGCCTGCTGACCCCACCCGAACGGGCCCGGCGGTGGTGACGAAGGCCCTTGCCCACCGCCGGGTCCCCCCACCCCCCTCGCGCCCGGCCACGCGGCCGGCAAGGAACCTTCGAGGAGCACCTGGCCGTGCGGTACGGCCACGGGGAGGACGGGCGGCGCGGATGAGCAGACGGGCGGGGCTGCGGACGGGGCTGGGAGTGCTCGCGGGCGGCCAACTGGTGCTGGGGCTGTGGATCCTGCTGCTGCCCGAGCTGTTCTGGAAGTGGCCCTGGGTGTCGCACCTGCCGCCCTACAACGAGCATCTGCTGCGGGACTTCGGCGGCGCGTCCCTCGCGCTCGCCGTGGTGCTCTGTGCGGCGGTGGCGGTGATGGAGCGCCGCCTGGTGCTGACGGCGCTGACGGCCTACCTGGTCTCCTCGGTCGCCCACCTCCTGTTCCACGCCCGGCACCTGGAGCCGCTGTCGGCGGCGAGCGCCGCGGGCTTCATGGCCCTGCTGGGGGCGGCGGTGCTGCTCCCGGCGGTTCTGGTGTGGCTGGCGGCGGACGGCTCGGCGTTCCGCGCGCCCGACCCGGCGGTACGGCGGTCCGCACCTCCCGGGTGAGCCCGTTGCGGGCACCGCTGGCTACCGCTGCGGCGGGGCGAAGAGGTCGTCCTGGGCCCGGTCGCGGGCGGTCAGCAGGGCGCCGCGCAGGACCGCGCCGCCGCCCAGGGTGCTGGGCCGCACCTCCGTGGCGAGCGGGGACATCCGGGCGAGGCGGTCCCGGACCCGGTCGGCGAGGGCGTCGGCGCCGGCCCGGCCGACCTCGCCGGCGAGCACCAGGCAGCCGGGGTCGAGGACGGAGACGACGGCGGCGGCACCGAGGACGACGCGGTCGGCGAGGGCGTCGAGGAACCGCTCGGCGGCCGGGTCGGCCCCGGCGGCCGACCGGCGCACCGCCTCCCGGACCAGCGTCGCGGCGTGCGGCTCGGGTCCGTCGGTCCGGGCCGTCAGTCCGTGCTCCGCCGCCAGGGCGGTGACCGCCGCCGCGCCCGCCACGGAGTGGAAGCCGCCCTCGCAGTCGGTGGCCGACGGCAGGCCCGCGGTGCCCGGCACCGGCAGGAAACCGATCTCGCCCGCGCCGCCGGACACGCCGCGGCGCAGGGTGCCGTCGAGGACGACGGCGGCGCCGATGCCCAGGCCCAGCCAGAGCAGGACGAAGGTGTCGCGGTCGCGGGCGGCGCCGTCGCGCTGTTCGGCCAGGGCGGCGAGGTTGGTCTCGTTCTCGACGCCGACCCGGGCCTCGGGGAACTTCTCCTGGAGTGCGGCCACCAGCCTGCGGTGCCACTCGGGCAGCCCGGAGGAGTCCCGCAGTTCACCGCCGGCCGGGTCGATCAGGCCGGGGGCGCCGATCCCGACGGTGTGCAGCCGGTCGGCGCCGGCCTCCTTCACCGCGCGCTCCACCAGGCCGACCGCCTGCTCCACCGCGGGACCGGTGCCGGAGTGGTCGTCGATCGGCACGGATGCCTCGGCGAGGACCCGGCCGAGCAGGTCGGAGACGAGTACGGCGACGCCCTCGGTGCGCACGTCGAGGGCGGCGAGGTGGGCGCGGCCGGCGACGATGCCGTACAGCTTGGCGTTGGGTCCGCGGCGCTGCTCGCCGGACTCCCCGGCCACCTCGACCAGTCCGGAGGCGGTGAGGCGTTCGACGAGGTCGGCGACGGTGGGCCGGGACAGGCCGGTCAGCTTCTTCAACTGGCCTGCCGTCAACGGGCCCTCCTGCTGGAGCAGATGGAGGGCGAGCCGGTCGTTGATGGCCCGGGCGGTGCTCGGGGATGCGGGCATGCCGGGATCCTTCCAGATCGCCGGCGCGGGGGCCCGCGCCGGTAACCCACTATCTATCAGGCAACCTCCCTGATAGTTTACGCGACGCGCTGCCGCACACTGCCGCGCACCGAGGACACGGAGGGGTGGACCATGAGCACAGGGATCTACGGGCGAAGCGAGGTGAAGCGCGCCCGGTACGCGGTGGCGGCCGTGTTCGCCGTGCACGGCTCCGTCACCGGCTCCTTCGCGACCCGCGTGCCGTGGATCCAGGACCACGCCGGTGTCAGCGCGGGCCAGTTGGGACTGGCGCTCGCCTTCCCGGCGCTCGGCGCGTCCCTCGCCATGCCGCTGGCCGGCCGCGTCACGCACCGTTTCGGCGCCCGCACCGCCCTGCGCGCCCTGCTGGCGCTGTGGACGCTCGCGCTGGTCCTGCCCTCCCTCGCCCCGAACCTGCTCACCCTGTGCCTCGCCCTGTTCGTCTACGGCGCCACGGCGGGCATGTCGGACGTGGCGATGAACGCGCTCGGCGTGGAGATCGAGAACCGTCTCGACAAGTCGATCATGTCCGGGCTGCACGGCATGTGGAGTGCGGGCGCGCTGATCGGGTCGGCGGCCGGCACGCTCGCCGCCCACCTGGGCGCTGACGCCCGCACCCACCACCTGCTGGCCGCCGCGGTGCTGACGGCGACCGGCCTGGTCGCCTGCACCTGGGTGCTGGACCTGCAGCCCGCCGAGGACGAGGACCCGCCGCCGCGGTTCGCGCTGCCGCCCAGGTCGGCGGTGCTGATCGGCGCGGTCGGCTTCTGCGCGGTCTTCGCGGAGGGCGCGAGCCTGGACTGGTCGGCGGTCTACCTGCGGGACGAGCTGACCGCCTCGGCCGGTCTGGCGGCGGCGTGCACGACGGGCTTCACGCTGACCATGGCGCTGGCCAGGCTCGCCGGAGACCGGGTGGTGGACCGGTTCGGCGCGGTGCGCACGGTCCGGGTGAGCGGGGTGCTGGCCGCCCTCGGCGGGCTGCTGGTCGTGATCGGTGGCCACCCGGCGGTGGCGATGACCGGCTTCGCACTGATGGGACTCGGCATCGCCGTGGTCGTCCCGCTGTGCTTCGCCGCGGCCGGCCGCGCCGGTTCCAACCCGAGCCTGGCCATCGCGGGCGTCGCCACCATCACGTACACCTCGGGCCTGGTCGCGCCGAGCGCGATCGGCGGGGTGGCCCAGGCGACCAGCCTGGTGGTGTCGTTCGGTCTGGTGACCGTGCTGGCCTGCTGCCTGGTGGTGTTCGCGCGGGTGCTGCGGGCCGGGGACCGCAACCGGCCGACGATCAGTCCGCGGGCCGCAGAAGTGCCCGGCCCGCAGTCCTGAACGCCTCGCTCCAGGGCGCCGGGCGCAGCGTCCCGGAGTCCAGCCGGACCAGCACCCGGGTGCCGCGGGCGTAGGTGGTGGCGCCGTCCGCCGAGCAGAACCGGAAGCCGTAGGTCAGCCCGGTGGTGCCGAGCCGGTCCAGCCACAGGTGGACGGCGTAGTCTCCCGGCCGGGTGACCGGCGCCTCGTAGCCGATCGTCAGTTCCCTGACCGCGTTGCAGGCGTCGCCGGCCGCCGCCCAGTCGCCCTCGAACCGGAAGCCCTCCCCGGCCCACAGTTCGCTCCAGGCCCGTTCGACCAGCACCGGGTAGCGGGCGTTGTGCAGCAGTCCGAGCGCGTCCAGGTCGTCGAAGTGGACGGTGACGGGGACGAGCCGGCCGTGGGACAGGGCGGGCGCGGCGGGGGCTTCGGCGGTCACGGGCGGGACTCCTGGTGGTGCTCGGCTGTGCTCGGGTACGGCGCTTCCCCCTCATCCTAAGCGGACGCTCAGGACGCCGGCCGGGGAAGGGTGCAGGTCAACCGCACGGCCGGCGACCCCTGACAATGGTCAGGACAGTCCTCACGTACAGAGAAAGCGAAACCTCACCATGGACCTCGGCGTGCGCTGGAAGCTGCACGGGGACGGGAAGGTTCCCGCCCCCGGAGCGGTGGTCCGCCCCGACGAACGGCTCTCGTGGCCCCGCACGGCCGGGCTCGGCGCCCAGCACGTGGTGGCCATGTTCGGGGCGTCCTTCGTGGCTCCGGTCCTGATGGGCCTCGATCCCAACCTCGCGATCATGATGTCGGGCGTGGCGACCGTCATCTTCCTGCTCGCCACGCGCGGCCGGGTGCCCAGCTACCTCGGCTGCTCGCTCTCCTTCGTGGGCGTCGCCGCGGTGATCCGGGCGCAGGGCGGCACCAGCGCCACGGTGACCGGCGCGGTCCTGGTCGTCGGCGTCGTGCTGTTCCTGGTGGGGCTCGCCGTACAGCGGTTCGGGGCCCGGATCATCCACGCCGCGATGCCGCCGGTCGTCACCGGCGCGGTGGTGATGCTGATCGGCTTCAACCTGGCCCCGGTCACCGCATCGACCTACTGGCCGCAGGACCAGTGGACGGCGCTCCTGGTGATGCTGTTCACCGGTCTGGCCGTGGTGTGCCTGCGCGGCTTCTGGTCCCGGATCGCGATCTTCCTGGGGCTGGTCTTCGGGTACGTCCTGTCCTGGGCGCTCGACCGGATCTTCGGGAAGATCCACTCCGTGGACGGCAGCGGCAAGGTGACCGACCACTGGCGGCTGGACTTCTCGGCGGTGGGCCAGGCCGACTGGATCGGGCTGCCGTCCTTCCACGGGCCGAGCTTCGAGTGGTCGGCGATCCTGGTCGCGCTGCCGGTCGTCATCGCGCTGATCGCGGAGAACGCCGGGCACGTCAAGGCGGTCGGCGAGATGACCGGCGACAACCTCGACGACAGGCTCGGCACGGCGATCTCGGCCGACGGTGTCGGCTCGGTGCTCTCCACCGCGGTCGGCGGCCCGCCCAACACCACGTACTCCGAGAACATCGGTGTGATGGCCGCGACCCGGGTCTACTCGACGGCCGCCTACTGGGCCGCGGCGGGCTTCGCCCTCCTCTTCGGCCTCTGCCCGAAGTTCGGCGCGGTCGTGGCCGCGATCCCGGGCGGTGTCCTCGGCGGCATCACCGTCATCCTCTACGGCATGATCGGCCTGCTCGGCGCCCAGATCTGGACCAACGCCCGGGTGGACCTGCGCAATCCGCTGAACCTGGTGCCGGCCGCCGCGGGCATCATCATCGGCGTCGGCAACGTCACCATGAAGTTCACGGACAACTTCTCCCTCAGCGGCATCGCGCTCGGCACCCTGGTCGTCATCACCGGCTACCACGCGCTGCGCGCCTTCGCCCCGGCCCACCTCAAGACCCAGCAGCCGCTGCTCGACGAGGGCACGTCGTCGTACGACGAGGAGACCGGGAGCGAGGGCGGCGGGGCCGGCGGGGCCGGCGGGGGTCACCGCGCCAGGTCGTAGGCGTACGCGGGGACGAACGTGCCCGGTTCGCCCTTGCAGCCGTCCGACTCCCCGGGCAGCTTGACCCACAGGTAGGCGTCGACGCGTCCCATGCCGGTACTCAGGGTCGGGGCGCGGCCTATCCTGCGGCCGGCCGGGTCGCACCACTCGCCGTCGGCCGGGGCGCCGTTGCCGTTGCGGCTGGTGTCGATGACGGCGCCGAGGCCCGGCGGGCCGCCGAGGGCGTCGAGGACGGCACGGTCGTAGGCGATCTCGTCGGCGGTGGCCTGGAAGTTGGAGACGTTGCTGAAGACGCCGTCGGAGGAGTCCGCCGAGGCGGCACCCGCCTGCCTGAGCCAGCCGGCCTGCCGGGCGGGCGCGTGCCAGCCGGAGTGGCCCGCGTCGTAGTAGACCCGGGCGCGCGGATCGGCGTCCTTGATCACCCGCCCGGCCCGGGCCAGGGAGGCGAAACGGTCGGCCCGGTCACCGGCGGACAGGCACTCGGCCTGGGCGACCGAGTCGGGTTCCAGTACGACGATCACCTCTCCGGAGCCGAGCCCGGCGGCGAACCCGTCGATCCAGGCGTCGTAGGCGTCGAGGCCGGGTGCGCCGCCCTCGGAGTGGCCGCCGCAGTCGCGGTCGGGTATCGCGTACGGCACGAGGACCGGCACCCGGCCCTGGGCGGCACCCGCGGAGGTGACCGCGCGGACCCGGGCGGTGACGGCGGCCGGGCTGGGATCGGTGAACCAGACGGCGGCCGGCCGGCCGGCGATCCGGGCGGCGATGACGTCCCGGCGGGGGTCGTCGGGGTGGCCGCGGACCCAGTCGAGGACCTGGGAGTCGGGGTGCCGGTAGAGCCGGGCGGCGGCCGGGGGCCGGGATTCCGGGGCGGAGGGGCTCGCGGGAGCCGTCCGCGGCGACGCGCCCGCGCCCGCGCCCGTGCCCGCGCCCGTGCCCGTCTGCGTCGGCGTCGGCTTCGGCGTTGGCGAGGCGGCTGGAGACGGGGAGGCCGGGGGTGCCCCGGACGGAGTGCCGGCCGGCGGGTTCCACCGCGGCGCCGTGGTCACCCGCGCCCCGGCCCGGTCCGTGGCGCGGGTGCCGCCGTCGCCGCCGAGCGCGGTCAGCATGCCGGTCGCGGTGCCCACCGCGACGACGACGGACGCCGCCACGACCATCGCGCCGCGGCCGGCGGCACGTCTGCGCTCGGCCCGGCGAACGGCGCGCCGCCGGGCGCGAAGGTGTGACACGTACGGTCCCCCTCCCCCGCGCGGCGGGCGCGTTCCCCCGTTCTGGGGAAGCCCCGTACCCGCCGGCACCGCCGTCAGCCTAAAGCTGCGACGCTGCCGCCATGGCGCACTGCGAGCAAGTCCCGCCGGCCGTCCTGACGGTGGACGCCGTCCTGTCCCGGATGCGCACCGTCGGCGCGGGGCTGCCGCCCCGCGACGGTCTGGCCGTCTTCAACCGCGTCTACCTCTCGGTCACGGAGGCCGTGGACCGACGCATCGACGGCGGCCGGTTCGCGGCCCCCCGCGCCGCGACCGCGCTGGACGTGCGGTTCGCCGAGCGCTACCTGGCCGCCGTGGACGCGGCGGCCGAGGACCGCCGTCCGCCCGCCTGCTGGCGCCCGCTGTTCCAGTTCCGCCGCCATCCCGGGGTACGGCCACTGCAGTTCGCGCTGGCGGGCGCCAACGCGCACGTCGGCCACGACCTCGCGCTGGCCGTGGTGGACACCTGTCGTACGCTCGGCTGCGAACCGGCCGACCTGGAGGACGAGTTCGACCGCGTGGGTGACCTCCTCGTCTCGCTGGAGGAGCGGGTCCGCGACGAGCTGATGCCGGGTCCCGACCTGCTGCGGATCGCCGACCCGCTGACCCATCTGCTGGGTTCCTGGAGCCTGGAGCGGGCCCGCGAGGCCGCCTGGGCCGCCGCCCGCGCGCTGTGGGCGCTGCGCCGGCTGCCGGACGTCGCCGGGGAGTTCACCGAACGGCTGGACGCCGCCGTGGGCTTCGCGGGACGCATGCTGCTCACCCCGCTGCGGGACTGATCCGGCCGTTCCCGCCGGGCGCCGCCGGACTCCCCCGGAGTCGTTGTACGTTGAAATCGGTTCGCCTCCTGCGAACCACGCGGCACCGCGGCCAGCATCGCACCCCGAATGCGAAGGAGCACCCGGTATGACGACCCGGCTCGGACTCGGCCTCCCCCAGATGCGGCAGTACGACATCGGCAAGGACGTCACCGACGTGGCGCGCGCGGCGGAACGGATGGGCTACGAGAGCCTGTGGGTGTTCGAGCGCGCCCTGTTCCCCGAGCCCGCCACCCAGGGGCTGTACGGCGTCGAGGGGCTGCCCTGGCCGGACACCTACCGGAGCGTCGCGGAGCCGCTGGTGACCCTGGCTCTTGCCGCCGCGGTCACCGAACGGGCCCGGCTGGGCACGAGCGTGCTGGTCGCCCCGCTGCACGTCCCCTTCCAACTGGCCAAGGCCCTCGCCTCGCTGGACGCGGCGAGCGGCGGCCGGGTGGTGGCGGGCTTCGGCACCGGCTGGTCGCACGACGAGTACGCGGCGGCCTCCGTGAGGCCGTTCGCGGAGCGCGGGGCCGCCCTGGACGAGCTGATCGGGGTGTGCCGCGCGGTGTGGGGTCCCGACCCGGTGGTGTACGACGGCGAGGTCACCAAGATCGCGTCCGCGGTGGTCGGCCCGAAACCGGCCCGGCCGATCCCGGTCCTGCTGGCGGCGGGCGGCAGCGGCCGGGCCCGGCGCCGGCTGGTCGACCACGCCGACGGCTGGCTGCCGACGGGCATCGGCGCCGAGACCGTCGCCGCGCAGTTGCGGGAGCTGCGGGACCTGGCCGCCGAGCGGGGCCGCACCGAGCCGATCCGGACGGTGCTGCGGGTCAACACCCGCTACAGCGCGGCCAACTACGAGGGCTCCGACCGGCGCCCCTTCCAGGGCGGCATCGACCAGATCGTCGAGGACCTGGCCGCGCACGCCGAGATCGGCCTGGACGAGATCCTCGTCGACGTGCAGAGCACCGCGCGCGACGCCGAGGAACTCAAGGACGTCGCGGCCCTGGTCTACGAGAAGGCCCGGGCGGCCGGCGTCTGACTGCCTCTCGGCGAAGCCGCCCCTAGTCCTCGGGGAGTTCGACCGGCGCGATCTCCTCGTAGAGGTCGCCCGGGCCGGGGTTGGCCGGGTCGGTCTCGCCGCCGAGGTGGTGCATGACGCCCCAGACCGCGTTCAGCGCGGTCTGGACGGCCCCCTCGGCCCAGCCGGCCGTCCAGGAGATGTCGTCGCCGGCGAGGAAGATGCCCCGCTTGTCCGCGGGCAGCCGGTCCTGCATGAAGTGGGTGAACAGGCGCCGCTGGTAGCGGTAGTGGCCGGGCAGGTTGGCCTTGAACGCGCCCATGAAGTAGGGCTCGTTCTCCCAGGAGACCGTCACGGGGTTGCCGATGATGTGCTTCCTGATGTCGACCTTCGGGTAGATCTCGCCGAGCGACTTCAGCATGACCTCCATCCGCTCGTTCGCGGACAGCGGCAGCCACTTCAGGCTGTCGTCGCACCAGGTGTAGGAGAGGCAGATGACGGCGGGCCGGTCGGGGCCGTCGTCGAGCAGGTAGGTGCCGCGGGTCATGCGGTCGGTGAGCGTCATCGACATGACGTCCCGGCCGGTCGGGTTGCCGCTGTCGTCGACGGCCTTGTCGAGCCAGAAGGGCCGGTCCACGGGCACGAAGAGCTTGCTGGACTCCATGTAGTGGGTCCGCTCGATCGCGGTCCAGTGGTCGATCGGGAAGAGGGAGTCGTCGCAGGCGATCTTCGAGAGCAGCATCCAGGACTGCGCGGTGAAGACCGCGGCCCGGTAGGTGCGGATGTCGCCGTCGGCGTCGGTCACGGTGATGCGGTTGCCGGCGGTGCGGTTCAGCCGGGTCACGGCCGGACGGGGCTCGCCGCCCGGGTGCAGGGACCGCAGCGAGGTGCCGAGCGGCCAGTGGACGATCTTCTGCGGCTCGCGCTCCCAGAGCCGCAGCGGCAGTTGCTGGGAGCCGCCGACGATGCCGCGGTGGTGGTCGTCGGCCTCGGTGTAGACGACGCGGAGGATCTCCAGGATGGAGTTGGGGAAGTCGGTGTCCCAGCCGCCGGTGCCGAAGCCGACCTGGCCGAAGATCTCGCGGTGCCGGAAGGACTTGAAGGCCGGCGAGTCGCACAGGAAGCCGTAGAAGGTCTGGTTGTCGAGCTTCTCGACCAGCCTCGACCAGATCTCGCGGATGCGCGGGACGTCGCGCTCGCGCAGGGCGCGGTTCATGTCGGAGAAGTCGGCGCCCTCTTCGAGGCACCGCGCCCAGGCGTCGGCCACGTCGCGGTAGACCTGCGGCAGGTCGTCGAGGGTCTCGGCGTAGTGCGACTCGCCCTTGAGGTCGACGACGGTCGAGGGGGTCGCCTCGGCGAGCGGGTTGGGGAACGCCCGGGTCCGAAGGCCCACCAGGTCGATGTAGTGCTGCAGGGCGGTGGAGGACGGCGGGAAGCGCATCGCGCCCATCTCGGCGGTCAGCGAGGGGTCGCAGCCGTCGAAGCCGACGGTCCGCAGCCGGCCGCCGATCCGGTCGGCCTCGTAGACGACGGGCCTGAGGCCCATCTTCATCAGCTCGTAGGCGGCCACGATCCCGGACAGGCCGCCGCCGACGACGGCGACCTCGGTGCCGTGCTCGGTGGCGGGCACCTGGCCGAGCCCGGCGGGGTGGGCGAGGAAGTCGTCGTACGCGTACGGGAAGTCCGGCCCGAACATGGTGATCGGCGGCTGCTGCTGGGCTGCGTGCTCGATCGCGTTGGGCACGGTGGACGTCATGGGGTACGGACTCCTTGCACGGGTGGCACGGGTGCGGGGCGGGATGGGCGGTTCAGGGGGTCACACGAGGCTGCCGTAGAGGCCGGGGCGGCGGTCCTCGAGGTACGGGTTGGCCTCGCGCGAGGCGGCCAGGAACGCCGGGTCGGCGTCGGCGAGGACCAGCTCCTCGGTGCGCCCGGCCCGGGCGCGGGCGATGCCGTCGGGGCCCGCCAGGGTGGACAGGCCGACGAACTCGAACTCGCCCTCGTGGCCCACGCGGTTGACGTACGCGACGTACATCTGGTTCTCGAAGGCCCGCACCGGGACGACGGACTCGGCGACGAACTGGAACGGGTGCATCTGCGCGGTCGGGACGATCAGCAGGTCGGTGCCGGCCAGGGCGTGGGCGCGGACGTGCTCCGGGAACTCCACGTCGTAGCAGATCATCAGGCCGACGGTGAGGCCGTTCAGTCCGGCCTGGACGACGGGCTGCTCGCCGGGGACGAAGTGGTCGCGCTCGAAGCAGCCGAAGAGGTGGGTCTTGCGGTAGTTCGCCAGGCGGGTGCCGTCCGCGGAGACGAGCTGGAGGGAGTTGAAGACGCCCCCGCCGTCCCGCTCGGGGTAGCCGTAGGCGATGGCCAGGCCGTGCCGTCCAGCGATGTCGGCGACGGCGTCGGCCGCGTCGCCGTCGGCGGGTTCGGCGAGGTCGGCGACGGCGTCGCCGATGGCGTAGCCGGTCAGGAACAGCTCGGAGGTGACGAGCAGTGCGGCGCCCGCGGCGGCGGCACGGCCCGCGGCCCCGTCGAGGACCTTGAGGTTCTCGACGGTGGAACCGGGGCGGCCGGAGCTCTGGAGCAGGGCGGTGCGCATGCGTGGTCCTCACCGGTCGGAGGGGGTGTCGGGGGAGTCAGATAGACGGTACGGGCGGCGGACTCGGCCGGACAAGACGGACCTGTTGCGCGCCGGTGGGCGGTTCGTTGCGTGGGCTCGGCGCACCTCGGCGATTCGTTGCGGTTCCCCGCGGGTGACCGGCGGGCGGGCCCGCGGGGCGACGGCGCCGGGGCGTCAGGAAGGGGACCGGTGCTTCCGGCGCCGTGCCCGGGCGGCCCGGGCCGCGGTCCGGGCGGCGCCGGCCAGCACCAGCGCGGTCACGAGGTACGGCACCGCGGAGAGCGCGAAGGCACTGCCGTGTCCCCAGGCCGTGGCCGCCGCCGCGTAGACGCCGTAGGTGGTGAGGTTGCCCAGCTCGGTGCCGAGGCCCGCGACGGAGGTCAGGGTGGCCCGCCCGGTGTCGTCGATGCGCTGCTGGAGGTGGGCGTCGGCCAGCACGGTCGCCAGTTGGAAGCCGCCGAAGGCGAGCGCCACCAGGGCCAGGGCGGCGGGCGTCCCGGCCAGGCCGCCCGCGGCCAGGGCGAGCGCGGAACCGGTGAGCAGCGCGGCGAACCCGTTGCCGGTCAGGCGTTCGGCGGGACCGGCGAGCAGGCTGCCCGCGGTGGCACCGGCCCAGATCACCAGCAGCAGCCAGGGCACGGTCTCGGGCGCCACGCCGGTCTCCCGCGCCAGCAGCGGCGTGTACTCGTCGAGCGCGCCCCACACCGCGGTCACCGCCGGTACGAGGAGCAGCGCGCCGCGCACGGACCGGTCGGCGCGGGCCTCGGCGAGTCCGGCGCGCAGGGTCGCGGACCAGCGCTCGCCCCCGGCGCCGCCGGGGGGTGTGCGGTGCTCGGGGAAGCGGGTGGCCACGGCCGCCGCGGCCAGACAGGCGAGCACACTCGCCGCGCCCACCGCGTCGTAGCCGCCCCAGGCGAAGACGGGGCCGGCCAGGCCCATGGCGGACATCGTCGCGGCGATGCCGATCGCCCGGGCCCGGCCCATGACGCGGGCGTACCGGTCGCCCGCGCCGGCCCGCTCGAGTTCGTCGTAGACCAGCGCCTCCAGCGCGCCCGAGCCGAGCGCACCACCGGCGCCCCAGAGCACGAAGCCGAGGGCGAAGGCGCCGTAGGAGGGCGCGAGCACCCACAGGGCGAAACCGGCGGCGGTCAGCAGCGGGCCGGCGATCAGCAGCAGCCGCCGGGAGACGGCGTCGGCCCAGGCGCCGGAGGGCACCTCCAGCAGCACGCCGGTCAGCGACCACAGGGCGAACAGCGAGGCCTGCTGCCAGACGGACAGACCGGTGTCGCTGAACAGCAGCGCGTACACCGGGTAGAGGAGGACGAACTCGTCGCAGAACGCGGAGGCGTACAGCGTGCGCACGAGCCGACGCGTACCGGCGGGCGCCACGGCGGTGCGCCCGGGCGAAGGCGATGAGGAGGGCGAGGACGAGGAAGAGAGGGTCATGGGGCCTTCCCGAGGGGGCGGATCGGACACCGGGGGTACGGCGTCCGGGGCGGCCCTCGGGAAGAGGCGCCACGGGTGGTGCGGTTGGATCAATGTCGGCAGGTCATGGCACCGATGCTAGGCGCCGCACGGCGCCCTGCCCACCGGAATGGCGGGAACTACGTGGGCGAGCCCGACGAGTGGCGCCGCAGGAGCGGCGAGAGCACCAGCACGGACTTGGTGCGTTCCACGAACGGCTCCCCGGCGATCCGCTCCAGGACCCGCTCGAAGTGGCGCATGTCGGCGGCGAAGACCTGGGCGACCGCGTCCGCGTCCCCGGTCACGGTGGACGCGGCCACGACCTCCTGGTAGCGCTCCAGGCCCCGCCGGATGGTCTCGGGCGAGGTGTTGCGGCGGCAGAAGATCTCCACGAACCCCTCGGTCTGCCAGCCGAGCGCGGCCGGGTCGACCCGTACGGTGAAGCCGGTGATGGCGCCGGTGGCGCGCAGCCGGTCCACGCGCCGTTTGACGGCCGGCGCGGACAGGCCGACCGACTGCCCGATGTCCGCGTAGGAGCGGCGGGCGTCCTCGGCGAGGGCGTGCACGATGCGTTCGTCGAGATCGTTCAGCACTGCGGGTCGTTCACTTCGCTTCTGGTGCGTGCGGGCCCCGGGAGGAGCCGGTTGCGGCGTTCGGGAGCGGCGTCGGCCGTACAGGAAGTAGACCACGGGCCCGACGGCCGGCCGGACACGGCCACCGCCCGGGGACGGCGGGCCGTGCCCGGGCGGTGGCCGTCGGGGTCGCCCGCGAGGCCCGGCCGGACGGGTCCCGGATCGGACGGGTCCCGGATTGGACGGGTCCCGGATCGGGCGCGGTCAGCTCCAGCTTGCGTGCAGCGGCTTGCCCTCGGCGTAGCCGGCGGCGCTCTGGATGCCGACGATGGCCTTCTCGGCGAACTCCTCCAGGGAGCCGGCGCCGGCGTAGGTGCAGGAGGAGCGGACGCCCGCGATGATCGAGTCGATCAGGTCCTCGACGCCGGGGCGGGCCGGGTCGAGGAACATCCGGGAGGTGGAGATGCCCTCCTCGAACAGCGCCTTGCGCGCCCGGTCGTACGCCGACTCCTCCGAGGTGCGGTTGCGCACCGCGCGCGCGGAGGCCATGCCGAAGGACTCCTTGTAGGCGCGGCCGTTGGCGTCGTGCTGGAGGTCGCCCGGCGACTCGTAGGTCCCGGCGAACCAGGACCCGACCATCACGTTGGACGCGCCGGCCGCGAGGGCCATCGCCACGTCGCGCGGGTGGCGCACGCCGCCGTCGGCCCACACGTGCTTGCCGTACTTCCTCGCCTCGGCGGCGCACTCCAGGACGGCGGAGAACTGCGGCCGGCCGACGCCGGTCATCATCCGGGTGGTGCACATGGCGCCGGGGCCCACGCCGACCTTGATGATGTCGGCGCCCGCCTCGATCAGGTCGCGCACGCCCTCGGCGGAGACGATGTTGCCGGCCACGATCGGGACCTGCGGGTCCAGTTCGCGCACGACCTTGACCGCGCTGATCATCGACTCCTGGTGGCCGTGCGCGGTGTCGATGACGAGGGTGTCCACGCCCGCGTCCAGGAGCTGCTTGGCCTTGCCGGCCACGTCGCCGTTGATGCCGACGGCGGCGGCGATGCGGAGCCTGCCGTTCGCGTCGACGGCCGGGGTGTACAGCGTGGCGCGCAGGGCGCCCTTGCGGGTGAGGATGCCGGCGAGGCGGCCGTCCCCGTCGACGGCGGGCGCGTAGCGGCGGTTGGCGGCGTCGAGGGTGTTGAAGGCCTCGCGGGGATCCATGTCGGCGTCGATGAGGATCAGGTCCTTGGACATGACCTCCTCGAGCTGGGTGAAGCGGTCCACGCCGGACAGGTCGGCGTCGGTGACCACGCCGACCGGCTTGTGGTCCCCGTCCACGACGACGCCCGCGTTGTGCGCGCGCTTGGGCAGCAGGGACAGCGCGTCGGCGACGGTCTGGTGCGGGGCGAGCACGATGGGGGTGTCCAGGACGTGGTGGCGGCTCTTCACCCAGGAGACGACGTCGGTGACGACCTCGATCGGGATGTCCTGCGGGATGACCACGAGGCCGCCGCGCCGGGCCACCGTCTCGGCCATCCGGCGGCCCGCGATGGCGGTCATGTTGGCGACGACCAGCGGGATCGTGGTGCCCGTGCCGTCCGGGGAGGAGAGGTCCACGCCCTGCCGGGAGCCCACGGCGGAACGGCTCGGCACCATGAACACGTCGTCGTACGTCAGGTCGTACGAGGGGTGGATGTCATTCAGGAAACGCACGTGCTGCACATCCCAGTCGATCAGAGGTGGCCCCCGGACAGGTCAGCCAGGGGGAAAGAGCACGTACTTCATTCTCCCACGAGACGTGGCCGGTCATCCCCGGGCAGATCGTCCAGGCCGGCCGGCGGCGCCCTTGGAGGTTCCTCCAGGCCCCAGGGTGACGAAGAGCCCCGGGCCGCGGTCGGTGGCCTCGGCGAAGACCTCCTCGGCGACGGCCCACTCGTCCGGCCGCGCCTCGGCGTACCCCCGCCAGCCCGTCACGACGAGCACCAGTCCCCGGTCCGCCGCGCCCTCGGGCCACACCGACGGGTCGGCGAGGGAGTCGGCGAGCGCGTCCCAGTTGCGGCCGAACCAGTCGGGCAGCGACAGGTCGCGGACGCAGCGGTCCATCAGGCCCGCCTTGTCCGTGACCCCGGCGAGGTCCAGCGTGACCACGAGCCGCCCCGCGGAGTCCTCGGTCATGCCTCGCTGCCCTTCCTTCCGTGCCGGCCGCCCGTCAGATTCCGTCCGGGTCGGTCCGGTTGAGCGTCGGCTTCGGTGCCGAGCCCGCCGTCATCAGGTAGTCCGCGGCCGACGTGTCCGTCACCAGGCTGGTGACCAGGCCCGAGCGCAGCACCGCGTCGATGGCCGCGGCCTTGCGCTGCCCTCCCGCGATCGCCACCACCTCGGGGATGCGGCGGAGCTGGTCGGCCTTGACGGTGATGCACCGCTCCCCCAGGTCCCGCCCGACCCGGCGCCCCTCGGCGTCGAAGAGGTGCGCGGACATCTCGGCGGCGACGCCGAGCGAGGCGTAGTGCGCGCGCTCCTCGTCGCTGAGCATGTCGTGCACCGTCGAGATGCCGGGCTCCCAGGAGCCGATGGAGACGCAGGCGACCGTGACCTTGTCGAAGTACTCGAAGGCCCGGGCGATCCCGGTCTGGTGCCGCAGCGCCTGCGCGGTGGCCGCGTCCGGCAGGAGCATCGGCGCGTAGATGGGGTGGGCGTCGCCGCCCGACACCTGGGCGGCGCGGCGCACGGCCTCCACGGAGCCGCGCTCGGCGGTCCCGGCGTCGTACACGCCCGTGAGCTGCACCACGGTGCACGGCGGCAGCCGGTCCAGGGCCGCCGCCATGTGGATGGTGGACCGGCCCCAGGCCAGGCCCAGTACGTCGCCCTCGTTGACCAGCTCGCCGAGCAGGTCGGCGGCCACCTCCCCCAGGTTCTCCGGGTCGGGTGTCTCCTCGGCGTCGGCCGGGGACTCCACCACGACGGCGTGCCGGAGCCCGTAGCGGGCGCGCAGGGCGTCCGAGCGCTCGGCGTCCAGCTCGGCCGGCACCCGGATCTCGATGCGGACAAGGTCCCGCTCGAGGGCGGTCTCGAGGACCCTGGCCACCTTGAAGCGGCTGACGCCGAACTCCTCCGCGATCTGGATCTTGGACTTGCCCTCGAGGTAGAAGCGGCGGGCCATGGCCGCCGCCTGGACCAGCTCAGCGGGTCCCATCCGCATGGCTGAACGGCCCGCCGACATACCCGACACGGCGATCTCCTCACTGCTGTTCACACTCTGGATACGCCGTTCATCCTTGCAGATTCGGCGCTGTTGATCAGCCCTGATGGGAGCCGTTCACTTTCTGTTCCTCAGTGGTCGCAGGACCAGGACGCCTTGGCGGTCGCCGCGTGTGCCTGTGTGCGCAGTGCACGTACCGCCTCGGCCGGGTCGGACGCCCCGTACACCGCGGAACCCGCGACGAAGACGTCGGCGCCGGCCTCCGCGCACCGCTCGATCGTGGTGGCCGAGACCCCGCCGTCGACCTGGAGCCACAGCTCCAGACCGTGCTTCCTGATCAGCTCACGGGTGCGGCGGATCTTCGGAAGCATGATGTCGAGGAACGCCTGCCCACCGAAGCCGGGTTCAACCGTCATGATCAGCAGCATGTCGAGTTCGGGGAGCAGGTCCTCGTACGGCTCGATCGGCGTCGCGGGCTTCAGCGCCATGGACGCGCGGGCGCCCTTGGCCCGGATCTCCCGGGCCAGCCGTACGGGCGCGGCGGCCGCCTCGGCGTGGAAGGTGACGGAACCGGCGCCCGCCTCCACGTACTGCGGCGCCCAGCGGTCCGGGGCCTCGATCATCAGGTGGCAGTCCAGCGGGGTGCCGGTCGCCCGGGCCAGGGACTCGACCACCGGCACGCCGAGCGTGAGGTTCGGGACGAAGTGGTTGTCCATGACGTCGACGTGGAGCCAGTCGGCTCCCTCGACCGCCCTGGCCTCGTCCGCGAGGCGGGCGAAGTCGGCGGACAGGATGCTGGGGTTGATCTGGGGGGCCATGCGCCCAAGCCTGCCATGCCCCGCGGGGGCGGGCGGGCACGGGTCCTCGGGTGGTGGCGAAGGGGGGTGTCCTTCGGGGCGCGTCTCAGCGGGCGCTGCACACCGGCAGGTCCTGGGGCCGGCGGAGCGCTTCGAGTTCCTTCAGGCGGTCGTCCAGTCCGGACGGTTCGGCGAAGGCGCGCAGTACCGCCTGGTGGAAGGCGTCGCGGGTGGTGCGGGGCATGGCGTCGGAGGCGTCCCAGCAGCGGGTGCGGCCGGGTTCGCGCAGCAGGGCTCCGATCTGCCGCTCGGCGGCGTCCTGCCCGGTGTCCGCCGGGGCGGCCCGGTTCGCCGTGTACTCGGGCAGCGCGGTGTCCGGGTCGGCGAGGTAGCGGACGAGCTGCTCGGCCTCCGGGGTCGGGTTCAGTACGGCCGCCAGGTCTCCGGAGACCTCCCAGGCACCGGCGTCCGCCCCGGCCCCCGGCACGACCTCGGAGGAGTGCACGTAGTCGCCGCCCTCCCGCCGCCAGTGCCCGGCGCGGAAGGACCCCTGGTGCTCCAGCCGGCCCGCCGCGCAGTCGGCGTCGAACGCGGTGGTCAGCACCTGCTCGACCCGGGCGCCGTCCCCCGCGCCCACCAGGCCGGCCCAGGTCGTCCAGGCCCTGCGCACGGCGTCGTCGGTCCAGGGCAGCCTGCCGTTGGCCCAGTCCTCGTACACCCCGGGGCCGGCCTGCTGGAGCAGGATGTCCTCCACCCAGTCGGTGCCGGGCCAGCCCGAGGTCGCGCCGGACTCCATGCCGAGGCACCAGCGGCCGGGAGGACCGGCCGTCTTCGCGGTCGGCGCCGGACCGGCGTACCAGACCATGCTCTTCAGGCCGGTCTTCACCGGCAGCCAGTAGGTGTGGGCGTCCTGCCCCGGCACGGTGACCTCGGGAGCCCAGAACCGGTCGTAGTCCCCTGCGTCGAAGAGGCCGTCCAGCGGGTGGAGGCGGCCGTCGACGGCGTAGGCGAGCAGTTCGCCGGGGCCGGGCAGCACCGCCACGTCGGGCGGGTTGCCGGCCGCCATGTCGGCGGCGAGCACCTGGCTGAGCGCGGAGCTGCCCTGGTAGACGACGTCGATCCGGTACTTCTTCTCGAACGGTTCGAGGACGTGCTCCTCGAACTGCTCGCGCTCGGTGCCGCTCCAGTTGGCGAGCAGGGTGACCGAGCCCTCCCAGTCGCGCGCCCAGCGGACCCCCGCGTACACGCCGGCCCCGAGCAGGACCAGGCAGAGGCAGAGGATGCCGAGGGTCCGGCCGCCCGGGCGTCTCATCGCTGCCCCCGGAACCGGTACTCGGCGATCCGCGGCCACAGTCCCCACAGCGTCAGCGCCACCACCGCGGCTCCTCCCAGCGGTATCCAGTTGGACAGCGAGGCCCAGAACCCGGCGTCCGCGAGCGCGCCCCGCACCTCGCCGGCCCCCTCGGGAACGGCGTCCGGACCGGCCGGCGGCACCCGCACCCCGGCTACGGCGTCGGTCATCGCGCGGTGCGCCGAGAAGGTCTGCCAGGCCAGCACCGGCACCCCCGCGGCACACAGCGCGGTGGCGGCCGACAGGCGCACCGGCACGGGCCGCCGGAAGCGGCGCCGCAGGAACAGCCCGGTCTCCAGCAGCGCCCCGCACAGAGCCGCGTACAGCACGGCGACCGTGCACCAGCCGAGCCACAGTTCCCAGGGGAAGGCGGCCTGCCGCCGGGCCTCGGCCAGTTGTTCGCCGCGCAGGGCGTCGAGGCGGCTCATGATGTCGCCCTCGGTTCCGGCCTCGGTCTCCACGCCGAGGACCTTCTCGGCGTAGTGGAGGAAGGCGGCCCGCAGCGGTGAGCCCTCCGGTTCACGGCCCCCGCGCTCGACCCAGCCCGAGTAGACGGCGATCAGCCCGGTGACGGTCTGGACGTCGTGGCGGCCCGCCAGGCCGGTGACGTTCTCCGAGGCGGCGAGCGCGAGACTCTGCTGGGCGACGGAGATCTGGGTGAGGAACTCGCCGCTGGTGTCGCCCTCGGCGCCGCCCTCGCGGACCACGTCGTGCGCCTGGCGCAGCGCGCCGCGCGCGGTGTCCACGGCGCGGATGCCGGGCGTGCTCGCGGTGGACAGGGGCACGGTGTCGTCGTGCACCCCCCGGTAGGCGAAGAACAGCGCGAGGGTGGCCGCGGTCGCCAGGACCAGCAGCAGCCTGAGCCTGCGCACCAGGTCCCGGCCGGTGGTGCTCACGGCCGTGCCTCGAAGCGGTGGCCGCAGGAGGGGCAGAACCGGGCGGTCGCCGGAGCCCGGTGCGAGCAGGCCGGGCAGCGCACGGTGGCCGAGGTGCCGGGTGCGGTGCCCGCCGTGCCGTTGCTGCCGGCGCCGGTGCCCGGTGCGGGGCCGTAGGTGCTGTGGCTGCTCGCGGTGATCAGGTGCTGGAAGTCGACGGCCGCCACGTCGGGGCGCAGGGCGACCCGGCCCTCCTGCGCGTCCTCGATCCGCACCAGCCGGGCCAGGCGGCCGAGCTGCCCGTCGGCGCCCATCGCGTGGGCCAGTTGCACGGCCCGGCCCAGGTGCCGTTCGGCCAGGTCGCGCTGTCCGCGGCGGTGGGCGTCGGTGGCGGCGGCGACGGCCTCGCCGAGCCTCTGGTGCTGCTCGAAGTGCTCGACCTGGACGTCGGTGTGCCGGGAGAGCGCCGGATCGTCGGTCCAGTGCACCAGGCAGGGCTGCGGCGGCGGCAGCCGGACCTCGTCGCCGCCGGGCACGTCGACGGCGACCACGGCGAGCTGGAGGTCCTCCTGGCGCGGGCGTCCGGACGGGTCGGCGGTGAGGCAGAGCTGGTAGCGGCGGGTCTCGTCGCCCCAGGCGCGGGTGACGAACCGGCCGGTGCCGTCCTCGGCGGTCAGCTCGGCCTCGGTGGGGAAGACCTGCTTGAGGTAGCGCACGGAGCAGCCGGGCATCGCGGTCACGGAGATCACCAGCTCGGGCACGGTCTTGGTGAGCAGCCGGTTCATGAGCTGCTCGTACTCCCCCGGCAGGGCCGCCTCCTCACGCACCGAGGAGGCGCTGCCGTGCAGCCGGCGGGTGATCCGCAGCAGTTCCCGGCCGTCCCAGCCGTCGCCGATGCCCCAGGCGTCGCAGACGAACCGGCCCGCGCACTCCTCCAGCACCCGGGCGAGCGGCATCTGCTCGTCGTGCTGGTTCTTGCCGTCGGTGAGCAGCAGGACGTGGCCGATCGGCGCGTCCTGCTCGGCCAGCAGCCGTCGGCTCAGGTCCAGCCAGGCGCCGATGCAGGTGCCGCCGCCCGCGACCATCTCGCGCACGGCCGCCGCGGCCCGCGCCCGGGTTCCGGCCGAGGCGCGGGCCATGCGCGGGGTGTCCGGGTACACCACGGTCGCCTGCTCGTTGCCCCGGACCACCGCGAACGGGGTGCCGTCGGGCAGCTTGCGGATCGCCGCGACCGCCGCCTGCTGGGCGGCGTGCAGCTTCTCCACCGGCCAGGTCATGGAGCTGGAGCAGTCCACGGCCAGGACCTGCGCGAGCACCGGCCCGCCCGGGCCGCCGGCGCCTCCGGTGCCGTCCACGCGCACGCTGAGGATGGCGTGCATCTGCGGGTCGTCCGCCTCGCCGGACAGGTACTTCCACTGGCTGATCTCCAGTCCGGCGGCCACCTGTCCGGCCGCTCCGCCCGTCCCGGGCGTTTCCGTCACCACGGTGTCCCTGCCCCCTCACCCCGTCGTCGCCGTCCCGCCCACGTCCTGGCTGCCCGCACCGTCCCGCGTTCACGCCGTACGCCGCCACCCCCGCACCAGCTCCCGCAGCCCGGCCGGTGCCGGGAGCACCGCGTAGGCGGCGTCCAGCAGGTCGCCGCGCTCGCCGGCGCTGCCCGCCTGGTCGGCGAGGCGCCTCAGCGACCCGGACAGCAGCCTGCGCAGCGCGTCCTCGGTGTCCCGCGGGCCCAGCAGCTCACCGGCCGGGAAGCCGCTCCCCCAGCCGCCGGGCGGGCGGCAGACGAGCGCGTACTCGCGCAACTCGGTCACCAGCCGGTCCCGGGACCCGCCGTCGTCGAGGTGCAGCTCCGCCAGCCGTTCACCGGCCTCGCGCAGCTCGGCGACGAGCGGAGCGGGCCCGCCGGGCAGCCGGCCGGCCAGGATCCGCACCGCCGCGACGCGTGCGGCGTCGTAGTGCCGGGAGGTGGTCGGCACCCCGTCCAGCACGTCGACGGCCCGGCGGCGTCCGTCACGGCGCAGCCGGACCCGGGCCAGCCCGAAGGCGGCGCTGCCCTGGGTGGGGTCCCGCCGCAGGACGGCCTCGTAGAACTCCTCGGCCTGCGCCTCACGGGCCCGCGCCCGCGCGGCCGCCTGCGCCGCGTCCGGGCCGCGCGGGCCCGGCTCCCGCCCGCCCGGGTCCCGCGCGCCCGGTTCCCGTGCGGCCGCTCCCCGTGCGGCCGGCCCCGGCGGGTCCGGCTCCCGTGCGCCGGGTTCCCGGAACCGTGCGGCCAGGTACTCGGCGCAGTAGCCGAGCGCCAGCTTGGGCGCCGCCTCGCCGGGCAGCGCGGCGTAGGTGGCCGCGAACTCGTCCTCCGCCTGGTCCACCGCGCCGCGCGTGAGGTGGACCAGGCCCCGGTGCCAGAAGATCCGCCAGTCGTAGTCACCGCTCCACCCCTTGGCCCGGGCCACCCACTCCTCGGCCCGGGCGGCGTTCCCGGCGTCCAGGTAGGCGCGGCACAGCCACAGCGCCGTCTCCACGGTGCGCAGCGCCGGGTCGCGCTCCGCCCGTTCGGCGGTGCGGTCGGGGGTGTCCGCGGCGAGCCCGCCGAGCAGTACGGCCGCCGGGTCCGCGGCGTCGGGCAGGGGAACCGGCAGCGCCCGGGCCGTCGCGCGAGGGTCGGGAGCACCGGCCGGCAGCTCCGGCGCCCCGGTGCCGGACCGCCGCGTCCACCACCCCAGCGCCGGAACCGTACCCAGTCCGGCGCCGAAGACCGCCGCGGTCGGCTCGAACCGGGTGGACCGCTCGGGGTACGGCTCCCGGCCGCCGAGCGCCTGGTCCTCGCGCAGCACCTCCCACAGTTGGCGGGACATCTCGGCCGCGGAGCGGAAGCGGGCGGCGGGCTCGGGGTGGGTCGCCCTGCGGATCAGCGCCTCGAAGGAGCGGGCGGCCAGTCCGGCGGGCCGGGTGGCCCGCTCGGCGAGCACCTTCAGGGTCCGGCCGACGGTGTACAGGTCGCTGTCGACGTCGAGGCCGCGCCGGTCGCGTTCGCGCTTCGGCGGGGCATAGCCGTGAGTGTGGACGAGCCCGGAGGAACGGTCGTCGATCCGGCGGATGGCGCCCAGGTCGATGACCTTGATCTCGCGACCGTAGTGGATGACGTTCTCGGGCTTCATGTCGCAGTAGAGCAGGCCCCGGTCGTGCAGGTACTCCAGGGCGCCGAGGATCTTGCAGCCGTACGTGATGACGTGCCCGAAGGTGAGGCCCCCGGCGCCGAACAGCCGCGTCAGCTCCTCCTCGGGGGCGAACCGGATCCAGGCGAGGGACCGGCCGCCGACGTACTCCATCACGATGTAGCCGGTCGGTTCGGCGTCGCCCGGCGCCAGGTGCTGGACGTGCGTGACGATGCGGACGATGTCGCGGTGGTGGAGGGTGCTGAGCGAGCGCCGCTCCTCGACGGCCGCCCGGCGGGCCACGGCGTCGCCGGTGTTGATCAGTCCCTTGAGGACGACGTGCAGTCCGGGCACCCGGGTGTCCTCGGCCAGGTAGACCCAGCCGTGGCCGCCGACCGCGAGATAGCCGAGCACCTTGTAGTGCCCGCCGACCCGGTCACCGGGCCGCAGTTTCGGCCGGAACGAGTACTCCGTGCCGCACTCCGGGCAGAACCCGTGGTCGGGGGCGGGACCGCCGTCGTAGGAGACCCCGATGGTGCCGGCGCAGTTGTCCACGCCGCAGCGCCGCCCGCCGGTCGGGGGCCGGGCGACGGTGTCGGCGGCCTCGGAGGGGTCCGGCGAGGGCAGGTGCGGCAGGACCAGGAGGCCGTCGCGGTCCAGCTCGCCAGGGGGCGCGGTGGCCGGGGGACGCGGTGGCACCGGAGCGGCGGGGTCGGCCGGGTCGGTGGTGCTCCCGGGCGGGGCGGGTTCCGGGGCGGGGGCGCGCCGGTAGCAGGTGTCGCAGAACCCGGTGACCATGATGTGACCGCCCCGGCAGTCGGCCCGGACGCAGGCTCTGCCGCTCATGCCGGGAACTCCCCGCACGGCCGGGGTGCGGGCCGGGGTCTTCTCGCCGTCATCGCGCGTCCCCTTCGCCGTGGTCGTCGGCTGCGCCGTGGCCGTCGACGCGCCGGGTGTAGGCGTCCACCGCCGCCTCCGCCGCACGCACGTCGCAGGGTCTGGCCCGGAGCAGGGTGTGGGCCCGGAGGTAGAGGCCGTCCACGGCCGGGTCCTCCTCTCCGCGCAGGGCGTGCTGGTGCAGGACGTGGTAGCTGCGCAGGCGTCCGGCGAGTTCGTCGCGCCGGTCGCGGAGCCGGTCCAGCTCGGCGACGGCCTTCACCAGCCGGCGGGACACCCGGTCGGCCAGGCGCTCGTACCGCCCGAGGTCGAGGCCGGGCCCGGGCACCCGGCCGGAGCCCGGACGGCCGCCCTCCAGGCCACCGTCGTCCCGGTCCTCGCCCTCCCGGTCCTCGCCCTCCCGGTCTCCGTCGACCCGGTCCTCGCCCTCCCGCTCCGTGTCGTCCGCGTCCGTGTCGTCCGTGCGCTGCAGACCGGCCAGGGCGGCGTGGGCGGCGACCAGGTCCGAGTCGAGGGGGCGCATGCCGTGCGGGACCACGGCCGCGAGGCGTTCGTGCAGGTCACGGGCGAGCGGCCCGGTGATCGCCCGCAGCCGCTCGACGAGCCGGGCGCGACGCTCCCGCTCGGGCCGGGTGAGCAGCCGGTCGCGGGCACGGCGGTGGCAGTCGCCGTCCTCGCGGAACACCAGCAGCAGACGGCTGCCGCCGGCCCGCAGCACCTCCAGGAGGTCCAGCAGCGGCAGCGGGTCGACGGCCTCGTCGACGCCGACGACGACCAGGTTGAGGGTGGCCCGGGAGGCGCGGATGCGGTCGAGCGGGGGATCCTCCGGGTGCTGCCACAGGCCCATGCGTTCGGCGATCCGCTCGGCGATCTCGGCGGCGCTCACCCCGCTCGCGTCCACGGCGAGGTCGTGGCCCCCGGCCGACGGGACGGTGCCGGGCGGGTCGAGGGACGCGCGGTCGACCGAGACCGCGGTGCGCAGTTCCCGGTCGGCGAGCGTGATGGCGCGCCGCAGCGTGGCCGCGCGGGCGGCGTCGCCGGATCGGACCACGCTGATCTTCACCTGACTGCCGTCGTCGCGCAGCCAGGCGGCCAGGCGCTGGGCGAACGGCTCGTCGAGCAGGTCCTGGGCGGCACCGTCGTCGGTGGGCAGCAGCCGCTCGTCGACGGCCGTGGGGCCCACGATGTGCGGCTTGAGCCGGGGCAGGTGACGGGCGATGGTCTCGGCGGGGCTCATGAAGGAGAACCGGTTGCCGTGCTGGTCCTGCTGCCCGCTGAGCACCATGCCGATGACCTCGCCGGTACGGCTGTCGGCGACGCCCGCGCCGCTGCACCCCGGGCTGGCCAGTTCGCCGGGGCTGACCGGGCTGAGCTGCACCTGCCCGTCCCGCCCGCAGCCGCCGACGACGGTGGAACGGAACCAGATGCCGCCGTTGTGGGCGTAGGGGAAGCCGTACATGCGCACTTCGCGGCCGGGTGCGGACAGCCGGTGCAGCCGCACCGTCTCCTCGGCCGGCCGGGGCCGGTCCAGCCGCAGCAGTGCCACGTCCCCGACGGGGTCGCCGTCCGCGTCCCGCGTCTCCGGCACGTAGGCGCTGCCGTCCACCCGGGCGGGCACCGCGGGCACGCTGTGGTCGGCGGCGCCGACGAACTCCGCGGTGAGCCGCTCCTCGGCGCGGTCCACCACGTGCGCGCAGGTGAGCACCTGGTCGGGGGTCAGCAGGATGCCGGCCCCCGCGATCTCCCCGTCCGCTCCCCGGATCCGCACCGCCCAGCTCGGTGTCTTCAAGGGCGAGGCGGCCGGATCTCCCCCGCCAGCAGCCATATGCGAACTATACGGGCGGGTGCACCTGGCGCATACTGCTGCGACAAGAGTGAACGAGCTCCGTGCGGAGGCGAGTTGACGAACGAACCGGGTTTCGTGGGGCTGGCCGAGGTGATCGGCCGGATCCGCGGCGAACTGGAGGAGGCCCGCGCCGAGGCGGAGGGCCGGAACCTCGGTTTCGCCGTGGAGAACGTGAGTCTGACCTTCACCGTGCAGGTGCACCGCGCCGGTTCGGGCCGGGGCGGCGTCCGGATCGGGGTGGTGACGGCCGAACTGGGCGGCTCGGTCGACCACCAGACCACCCATCAGGTCCAGGTGGACCTGAAACCGGAGCTGGCGAGCGGCGAGCGGGTGAAGGTGGGCCGGCGCTAGCCGGGCCGAGGGGCGGGGCCGGTCAGGAGGTCCGGCGCACGAGCGCCAGGTACATGGCGTCCGTGCCGTGCAGGTGCGGCCAGAGCTGGACGTCGGGCCCCTCACCGAGGGCGGGGACGCCGGGCAGCAGCGGCCGGGCGTCGAGCAGTTCGGCGCCGGGGTGCTGCTTGAGGACGTCCGCGACGACGGCGCGGGTCTCGGCGAGGTGGGGCGAGCAGGTCGCGTAGGCGACGACGCCGCCGACCCGTACGGCCTCCAGGGCACCGCGCAGCAGCCCGCGCTGGAGCGGCGCGAAGCCCTCCAGGTCCTCGGGGCGGCGCCGCCAGCGCGCCTCGGGCCGGCGCCGCAGGGCGCCGAGCCCCGTGCACGGCACGTCGACCAGCACCCGGTCGAAGCTCCCGGGCCGCCACGCGGGGCGGGTCCCGTCGGCGGCGATCACCTGGTACGGCCCCGGGCTGCCCTCCAGCGCCCTGGCCACGAGGCCGGCGCGGTGCGGCTGCTTCTCGGAGGCGAGCAGGAAGGCGCCCCGTTCGGCGGCGAGCGCACCGAGCAGCGCGGCCTTGCCGCCGGGGCCCGCGCACCCGTCCAGCCAGCGCCGGTCGGGTCCGTCCAGGGGGGCGTGGGCGAGGGCCAGGGCGACCAGTTGGCTGCCCTCGTCCTGCACACCGGCGCGGCCCTCCCGCACGGCCTCGACGGCCCCGGGTTCACCGCCCTCGCTCAGCCGCACGGCGTAGGGCGACCAGCGCCCCGGTACGGCCGCCTCCTCGCCGAGCAACTCGTCGGCCGTGGCCCGTCCGGGGCGGGCGACGAGGGTCACCTCGGGGCGTTCGTTGTCGGCGGCCAGCAGGTCTTCGATGCCGGCCCGGCCGCCGCCGAGGGAGTCCCACAGCGCGGAGACGACCCAGCGCGGGTGCGAGTGCACGACGGCCAGGTGGTCCTCGGGGTCCTCGTCGTAGGGCGGGGCGACCCGCTCCAGCCAGCCGTCGAGGTCGTCCCGGGCCACCTTGCGCAGCACGGCGTTGACGAACTTGGCCCGCCCGTCGCCGAGCACGACCCGGGCCAGCTCCACGGAGGCGGACACGGCGGCGTGACTCGGGATCCGCGTGCCGAGCAACTGGTGCACGCCCAGGCTGAGCACGTCGAGCACCGGCGGATCGACCTCGCGCAGCGGCCGGTCCACGCAGTCCGCGATGATCGCGTCGTACGTCCCCTGCCGGCGCAGCGTGCCGTACACCAGCTCGGTCGCGAGGGCCGCGTCCCGGGCGTCGAACTTCTCGGGGCCCTCCTTCTCGCGGGCCTTGCGCAGCAGCGGCGGCAGGACGAGGTTGGCGTACGCGTCCCGCTCGTCCACGGCCCGCAGGGCCTCGAAGGCGAGCACGCGGACGGGGTCCTTCTGGGGCCTGCGGTACGGCTTGCCGGGCTTGCGGGGACGACGGGGCTGCTCGCTCACGAAAAAGGTGCTCCGGGTGTGGGGTGAAGTGCGCTCACCAGCGTACGCCGGGCCGGTGAGCGGTGAGTCGCGGGCGCAGGGCCCGGGTCAGCCGCCGAGCAGCTCGCCCTCGGTGATCCGCGCGCCGCGCGCCCAGTCCGCGGCCCGCATCGGCTTCTTGCCCTGCGCCTGCACCCACAGCAGCTCGACGGCGTGCGAGCCGGTGCCGACGTACACGTTGTTCTTCCCCGCGGCGAGCTGTCCCGGGGCGAGGTCGGTCCGGTCGGGCAGCGGCAGGGCCTGCACGAGCTTGAGCCGCTCGCCCCGGAAGGTGGTCCAGGCGCCGGGGGCCGGGGTGCAGCCGCGCACCACCCGGTCCACGCGCAGGGCGGGGGCGCTCCAGTCGATCCGGGCGTCCTCGACGGTGATCTTCGGGGCGAGCGTGACGCCCTCCTCCGGCTGCGGCACGGCCTTCAGGCTGCCGTCCTCGATGCCGTCCATGGTCGCGGCCAGCAGGCCCGCCCCGGCGAAGGCCAGCCGGGTCAGCAGGTCGCCGCTGGTGTCGGTGGGGCGGACGGTCTCGGTCACCGTCCCGTAGACGGGGCCGGAGTCCAGGCCCTCCTCGATCTGGAAGGTGGAGGCGCCGGTGATCTCGTCGCCCGCCATCAGCGCGTGCTGCACCGGAGCCGCGCCGCGCCAGGCGGGCAGCAGCGAGAAGTGCAGGTTGACCCAGCCGTGGGCGGGCACGTCGAGGGCGACGCGGGGCAGCAGGGCACCGTAGGCGACGACGGGACAGCAGTCGGGGGCGATCTCGCGCAGCCGGTCCAGGAACCCGGGGTCGCGCGGCTTCGCGGGCTTGAGCACCTCGATGCCCGCCTCCTCGGCCCGCTCGGCCACGGGCGAGGCGACCAGCCTGCGCCCCCGCCCGGCCGGAGCGTCGGGCCGCGTGACGACGGCGGCGACCTCGTGGCGCCCGGAGGCGATCAGGGCGTCCAGGGCGGGAACGGCGACCTCGGGGGTACCGGCGAAGACGAGCTTCATGGGTGGGACGGGCCTCTCGGGCGGGGGTGGTTGCGGGCGACGCCCCAGTCTACGAGCCGTCGAGCGGCGGAAAGCCGCCGACGGCGCGGGGCCCCACGGGAGAGCGCCGCCGACGGCGCGGGCCCCACGGTAGAGCGGCGCCGACGGCGCGGTACCCCCGCGTGCGCGTGCCGCCCATGGCACGGGGTCCCACGGGAGAGCGCCGCCCACGGCGCGGTACCCCACGGGACGGCTCAGCCGACCGACCGACGGCGAACAGGTGGTGCGCGGGCGGGAGAGCCCCGGGCCGGGAGGCCGAGGGGGCGCACGAGCCAGCCCCCACGCCCCCGCCCCGTGACCAACTCCGCACCCGCACGTTGGTCAAGGAAGAGTTGACACACCGGGCCGCCCGCGCGGCCCGATTCCTTCAACGCCGGTTCGAGAGGCTTGTTCATGGCCGACCACGCAACCCACGACGCCCAGGCTCGGGCCAGCCTGCACTTGCTGGTGCGGGACATCGAGCGGGTCCGCCGGCAGGTGGACGCACTGCGCACCCTCACCGCCCAGTTGGGCAACGTCTACCGCCCGCGGCGCTCCGGCCCCTCCACGGGCTTCGTCGTCTACGGACGTGCCCCCGCCCCGACGGTCCGTCTCGCCCAGGAGCTGCGGGACAGTGTCGAGACCTTGGTCACGGCCGCCGTGGACTTCGACCGCTCGCTCGGTTTCTCGTGGGACGCGGTCGGCTCCGCGCTGGGCGTCACCAAACAGGCGGTGCACCGGCGCTACGGCTCCCGGCGCGCCGCCGCCCAGGCGGCCGCGTCCACCGCCGAGACCACCGAGCACGCACCGGAGCCGACGGGCACCCGTCCGGTCGACGTGGGCTCGGGGCTCCCCCCGGTACCCACGGTTCCGGCGGCCCGCTCCATGCCGACCCAGCCGACCTCGGGCAGTCCGTCCCTGCGCGACGAGGTCCGCCCGACCGCCTTCCCCGGCCCGCGCAACGGCTGACCGCAGGGACCGACCACAGCACGACCGACCACAGCACAACCGACGCGCAGGACCCACCCCCAGGACACACCCGCACCGGCCGCACGCACCGGCCGAACCGCGACCCCGCACCGGCCCTCCGCCCTCCCCGACCCCGGGAGACGGAGGGCCGCGGTGCGAGCGTGCCTCACCCGATGTCGGGCGGATCGATCCGCACCCACACGGCCGTGTCGCTCCCCCGGGCCGTGCGCGCCGCCTGGGCGGTCTTCAGCGCACCGGCCAGTGCCGCCCCGCGCCCCGGCGGCACCCGGACCAGTGCCCGCTCCCAGTGCTCCCCGGGCGGTGGGGCGCCCGCCCGCCGCGGCCGTCCGGCCGCCGTGACCGGCAGGGGCACCGGGCCCAGCACCTCCGCCTCCCGGGGCAGCTCGACCGCGCCGAGGAAGTCGGCCACCGCCTCGGGCGGCCCCGCCACGGCCGCCAGCCGCGACACCGGCGGGAAGCCCAGTTCCGCCCGTTCGGCCAGCTCACGCAACGCGTGTCCGACCGGGTCCCAGCGCACCAGCGCCTGCACCGGCCGCAGCGTCGGCTCGGCGACCGCGACGACGGTGCCCCCATCACTCTGCGGGCGGACCAGCGCGGCGGCGGCCATCCAACGCCGCAACGCGTCCTCGCCGGCCCGCAGATCCGGCCGGCCGAGCATCGCCCAGCCGTCGAGCAGCAGCGCCGCCGCGTAACCGCCCTCGGCCACGGGTTCGGCGCCCGGGGTGCTCACGACCAGGGCAGGGCTCTCGGAGACGGTGTCCAGCACGTGCTCCCGCCCGGAGGTGCGCACGGGCACGGCCGGGAAGGCCCGCCCCAGCTCCTCGGCGGTGCGCCGGGCGCCCACGACCTGCGCCCGCAGCCGGAACGCCCCGCACTCCGGACAGTGCCAGGCGCCCTCCTCGCGCCCGCACCAGCCGCACCGCAGGGCGGAGGCGGACTCCTGCCCCTGCAACGGGCCCGAACAGTGCCGGCACCGCGCGGGCGTCCGGCACGCCGCACAGGCCATCCGCGGTACGTAGCCCCGCCGGGGCACCTGCACGAGCACCGGTCCGTGCTGCAGGCCGTCCCGGATGGCCTGCCAGGCGAGGGTGGGCAGCCGCGCGGCGCGGGCGGCCTCGTCACGGGCCAGGTCCTGGTCCCCCACGGTCCGCACCAGCGGCGCGGCGGCGCGCACGTGCTCCCGCGCGGCGAACAGGGGCCGCGCCCAGCCGGTCTCCACGAGCTGGGCCGCCTCCACGGTGCAGCTCCAGCCGCCCAGCAGGAACGCGCACCGGTCCTGGGCAGCGCGCAGCAGCAGCACCTCGCGGGCGTGCGGCTGGGGAGCGTGCGGCTCGCTGTGGCTGTCGTCGCCGTCGTCCCACAGGGCGACCAGACCGAGGTCGCGCACCGGCGCGAACATGGCGGCCCTGGTCCCGATCACGGCCCGTACGGCGCCCCGGCGCACCGCGAGCCACTGTGCGTACCGCTTCTCGGGTCCGGCGTCGGCGGTGAGCACCGCGTGCCGTCCCTCGCCGAGGAGGGCGGTGAGCGCGGCGTCGACGCGGGCGACCGCCCGCCCGTCCGGCAGGACGACGAGGGCGCCCCGGCCGGAGGCCAGCGTCGCCACGACGGCCCGCGCCAGCTCCCCGGCCCACTGCGGACCGGGCAACGCGTTCCACACCGCGCGCGGCGCGGCACCGGACGCGAGGGCCGACAGGAACGCCGCCCCCTGCTCGTACCGCGCCCACGACCCCGGCTCGGGCACCGGCGGTGCGGGCAGCGGCTGCGGCGAGGCCCGCTTCTCGGCGCGGGCGTTGCGCGGCGGTACGGCGAGCTGGAGGACGTCGGCGACACTGCCCGCGTACCGGTCGGCGACCGCGCGGACGAGGCCGAGCAGCTCCTCGTCGAGGATGCGCTCGGGCGAGACGACCTGCGCCAGCGCGGCCAGGGGCCCCGTGTAGTCGGACTCGGCGAGCCGCTCGACGAGGAATCCGTCGATGAGCCCGCCGCCCTCGCGCCGTCCGTCCCGCACCCGGTGCCGCCCGGCCCCGAAACGCACCCGCACCCGAACGCCCGGCTGGGCCTCGGCGTCCAGTTCCTCGGGCACGGCGTAGTCGAAGTACCGGTCGAGGTGGAGCACGCCCTTGTCGACGAGGACGCGGGCGACCGGCAGCTCCTTGGCGAGCGCGGCCCCGCGCCAGGTGCGGGGCTTGGCCCGGGGGGTCTTCGCCCTGCGGACCGTCTCCCGGATGAGCGCGAGCTGCTCGGGCGGCGCGTCCTGCGCGCCGCCCTGCTCCGGTCCGTTGTCGCTGCTCACGCCTGCATTCTCGCAAAGACCACTGACAGCGCGGCCGGGCGACGGCGCGGCGGCGCGATCCCCGGAACCGCGGCACACGGCGGAGGCCCGGCGCCCCCTCGGGGACACCGGGCCTCCTCACGTGCCGTCGGGCGGGACGCCGCCCGGGAGCCCCGTCTACAGGCCCGCGGCCTCGCGCAGCGCGTCCACGCGGTCGGTGCGCTCCCAGGTGAAGTCGGGCAGCTCACGGCCGAAGTGGCCGTACGCCGCGGTCTGCGCGTAGATCGGACGGAGCAGGTCGAGGTCGCGGATGATGGCGGCCGGGCGCAGGTCGAAGACCTCGTCGATCGCCTTCTCGATCTTCTCGGGCTCCACCTTCGCGGTGCCGAAGGTCTCCACGAACAGGCCGACCGGCTCGGCCTTGCCGATCGCGTAGGCGACCTGGACCTCGCAGCGGGCGGCCAGGCCCGAGGCGACGACGTTCTTGGCGACCCAGCGCATCGCGTACGCGGCGGAGCGGTCCACCTTCGACGGGTCCTTGCCGGAGAAGGCACCGCCGCCGTGGCGGGCCATGCCGCCATAGGTGTCGATGATGATCTTGCGGCCGGTCAGACCGGCGTCGCCCATCGGGCCGCCGATCTCGAACCGGCCCGTCGGGTTGACCAGGAGGCGGTAGTTCTCCGTGTCGATCTTGATGCCGTCGTCCAGGAGCGCCTTCAGCTCCGGCTCGACGACGAACTCCTTGATGTCCGGGGCCAGCAGCGACTCCAGGTCGATGTCGCTCGCGTGCTGCGAGGAGACGACGACGGTGTCCAGCCGGACCGCCTTGTCGCCGTCGTACTCGATGGTGACCTGGGTCTTGCCGTCCGGACGCAGGTAGGGGATGGTGCCGTTCTTGCGGACCTCGGACAGGCGCTTGGACAGCCGGTGCGCCAGGAAGACCGGCAGCGGCATCAGCGTCGGCGTCTCGTCGGACGCGTAGCCGAACATCAGGCCCTGGTCGCCGGCGCCCTGCCGGTCCAGCTCGTCCTCGTCGCCCTCTACGCGGTTCTCGTACGCGGTGTCGACGCCCTGCGCGATGTCCGGCGACTGGGCGCCGATGGAGACCGACACGCCGCAGGAGGCGCCGTCGAAGCCCTTCTTGGAGGAGTCGTAGCCGATCTCCAGGATCTTGCCGCGGACCAGGTTGGCGATGTCCGCGTAGGCCTTGGTGGTGACCTCTCCGGCCACGTGCACCAGACCGGTGGTGATCAGGGTTTCGACGGCGACCCGGGAGGTCGGGTCCTCACGCAGAAGCGCGTCGAGAATCGTGTCGCTGATCTGGTCAGCGATCTTGTCGGGGTGACCTTCGGTCACGGACTCCGAGGTGAACAGGCGACGGGACACAACGCTCCCTGGGGTTGCAGCGGCTGCTGGCTGATCATTTGTGGACGGCACGGGGAGCTGCACCCGGCGACGTCCGAGAACAGTTTATCGGTCGCACTCTGCCGCGGGCCCACCCGTCTCAGCTCTCGGGAGGGCTGTGACCTGCGGCACCCGCATTCTGCCCGGAAGCAAGCGTCCTTGGCCAGGGGCGCCACGCTGGAATGAGACGTCTTCCGGGCCGCTTGGAGCGAATGGGTCATTCACTCCAGCCTGCGGGCGACGAGGTCCCAGACCGTGTCGGCCAGGGCTTCCTTCGGGCCGCGGGCGACCGGTGTCTCGCTGCCGTCGGCGCCCAGGACCACCGCCTCGTTCTCCTCGGAACCGAACGTCTTGCGCTCCCCCACCTCGTTCACCACGAGCAGGTCACAGCCCTTGCGTTTCAGCTTGGCCCGGCCGTTGGCCAGGACGTCGTCGGTCTCGGCGGCGAAGCCGACGACCACCTGCCCGGAGCGGGCCCGGGTCCCGGAGACCTCCGCGAGGATGTCCGGATTGCGCACGAGGGCGATCGGCGCGGGCTCCTCTCCGTCCTTTTTCTTGATCTTCCCGGTGACGTACGTCGATGGCCGGAAATCGGCCACCGCAGCGGCCATGACCACGGCGTCGGCGTCCGCAGCGGCCCGCAGCACCGCCTCGCGCAGCTCCACCGCCGTGCCGACCGGCACCACGTCCACGCCCGCCGGGTCCGGCATCGACGCGTTCGCCGCCACCAGGGTGACGCGGGCGCCGCGGGCGGCCGCGGTGCGGGCGAGGGCGTAGCCCTGCTTGCCGGAGGAGCGGTTGCCGAGGAAGCGGACCGGGTCGAGGGGCTCCCGGGTGCCGCCGGCGCTGACGACCACGTGCCGCCCGGCGAGGTCGGGCTCGCGGACACCGCGGGCCAGCACCCGGCGGCAGACCTCGAAGATCTCGCCCGGGTCGGGCAGCCGACCCTTGCCGGTGTCGACGCCGGTCAGGCGGCCGACGGCGGGTTCGATCACGACGGCGCCGCGGCGGCGCAGCGTCGCCACGTTCTCCCGGGTGGCCGGGTGCTCCCACATCTCGGTGTGCATGGCGGGGGCGAAGACGACGGGGCAGCGGGCCGTGAGCAGGGTGTTGGTGAGCAGGTCGTCGGCCAGGCCGTGGGCCGCCTTGGCCAGCATGTCGGCGGTGGCGGGGGCGACGACGACCAGGTCGGCGTGCTGGCCGATGCGCACGTGCGGGACCTCGTGGACGGCGTCCCAGACCTCGGTCGACACGGGGTGGCCGGACAGGGCGGACCAGGTGGCGGCGCCCACGAAGTGCAGCGCGGATGCGGTGGGGACGACCCGGACGTCGTGCCCGGACTCGGTGAGCCTGCGCAGCAGCTCACAGGCCTTGTACGCGGCGATGCCGCCGCTGACCCCCAGAACGACCTTGGGCTTGTCCACCGTCTCTCCCCGGCTCGGATAACGCGTTCGCACTGCGCGCCGCTCGGACCGCGGCGCACGACCCATCACACACCACAGGCCCGGCAGTCGGGCTGCCGGGCCTGTGGAAAAGTCAGCGTAAGGCTGAAGATATGACCGCCGATGCTGCTGGTACTACTGCGCCGGGCCCTCGATGGCCTCGGACGTGAGCAGCCCCGCGTTGATCTCGCGCAGGGCGATCGAGAGCGGCTTCTCGTGGACGTGGGTGTCGACGAGCGGACCGACGTACTCGAGGAGGCCCTCGCCGAGCTGCGAGTAGTACGCGTTGATCTGGCGGGCCCGCTTGGCCGCGTAGATCACGAGGCTGTACTTCGAGTCCGTGGCCTCGAGGAGCTCGTCGATCGGCGGGTTGATGATGCCCTCGGGCGCGGAGATGGAAGAGGACACGCTCTACCTTCCGATGGATGGGAAAGATTCAGTCGGGACGACCGCGGGATGAGCAGTGGCGATCACACGACGTTCGTCAAGGCTAGCAGCTCGCGCGCCACGTCCTCGACGGAGGTGTTCACCAGGGTCTGGTCGAACTCCGGCTCGGCCGCCAGCTCGACCCTGGCCGCGGCGAGGCGGCGCTCGATCACCTCGGGCGGTTCGGTGCCCCGGCCGGTGAGCCTGCGCACCAGCTCCTCCCAGGAGGGCGGGGCCAGGAAGACCAGCCGCGCCTCGGGCATGGACTCGCGGACCTGGCGTGCACCCTGGAGGTCGATCTCGAGGAGGACCGGCTCACCGGCCTCCAGGCGCTCCAGCACGGCCGTGCGCGGCGTGCCGTAGCGATTGCCGGCGAACTCGGCCCATTCCAGCAGCTCGCCGTTGGCGATCAGCTTGTCCATCTCCTCGTCGCTGACGAAGAAGTAGTGGACGCCGTGCCGCTCGCCGGGGCGGGGCTTGCGGGTCGTCGCCGAGACCGACAGCCAAACCTCGGGGTGTTCCTTGCGCATATGGGCGACGACCGTGCTCTTGCCGACCCCCGAAGGGCCGGAGAGCACGGTCAGCCGCGGACGTGCGTCCGGGGGTACGGGGGACGTCCCCCGGGGTGTTGCAGCCATGCAGCGATTATTCCAGCAATCGCGGAGTGGTCGGGACTCAGCTACCGGTGCTGCCGAACTCCCGCTCCAGGGACGCGATCTGGTTGGAACCGAGACCGCGCACGCGGCGGCTCTCGGAGATGCCCAGTCGCTCCATGATCTGCTTGGCGCGGACTTTGCCCACGCCCGGCAGGGACTCGAGGAGGGCGGAGACCTTCATCTTGCCGATGACGTCGTTCTTCTGTCCCTGCTGGATGACCTCGTGGAGGGAGGCACCGGAGTGCTTGAGTCGATTCTTGACCTCGGCCCGCTCCCGGCGAGCCGCGGCGGCCTTTTCGAGCGCGGCTGCGCGCTGTTCAGGGGTAAGGGGCGGAAGAGCCACGCCTACGTCACCTCGGATGTCGAACTGTCGGATACGGACCGGTGAGGAACCTAGTCGTCCCTCACCTGGTGAGCCACGAGCAACACGCTCGCCCGTTGACTCTCGACGGAGACTAGCGGTCAACTCCGCCAGAGTCAGCGAGAACAGCGGAAAAGTCCTGGTCAGCCTCTGTCAGGTCGGGCATTTAGGACATAATCCCTCTGATTTGAGGGTGTATCCAGAGTCAGGATGCCGTGACCGCGGCCCGGATCTCCGCGGCGAAGCGGTCGGCGGCCGTCCGCAACGCGTCCGTGTCCGGGCCGTGACGAAGAACACCCCGGCTGACGTTCGGCACCACGTTGCGCACCGCGGCTCCGAACACGCGCGGCAGGTCGGCCGGCGTGGCTCCCTGGGCGCCGATCCCCGGGGCCAGCAGCGGACCGTTGATGCCCAGGTCGTACGAGGACAGGTCGCCGAGCGTGGCGCCGACCACCGCGCCGAACGAACCCAGCGGCTCCTCCCCCGCGTTCTCGGCGGCCAGGTGGGCGAGCATCGTCGCCCCGACGCTCCGGCCGTCCTCCCGCACCGCGTGCTGGACCTCGCCGCCCTCCGGGTTGGAGGTCAGCGCCAGCACGAACAGGCCCGCGCCGCTCTCCCGCGCCAGCTCGACGGCGGGCTTCAGGGAGCCGTAGCCGAGGTACGGGGAGACGGTCAGCGCGTCCGAGAACAGCGGGGCGTCCTTGTGCAGGAACGACTCGGCGTAGGCGGCCATGGTCGAGCCGATGTCGCCGCGCTTGGCGTCCATCAGGACCAGCGCACCGGCCTCCCGTGCCTCCTGGACCGACGTCTCCAGGACGGCGACGCCGCGCGAGCCGAAACGCTCGAAGAAGGCGCTCTGCGGCTTGAGCACGGCCACCCGGTCGGCCACCGCCTCCACGACGGTGCGGCTGAAGCGCTCCAGGCCGGCCACGTCGTCGTTCAGGCCCCAGTCGGCGAGCAGGGAGGCGTGCGGGTCGATGCCGACGCACAGGGGACCGCGCTCGTCCATCGCGCGGCGCAGCCGGGCGCCGAAGGGTTCGCGTACCGTCATGCGTGCTTCCTCACGTCGGCGCCGACCGCGTCGGCGAGGGTGGCGTACGGGCTCTGCCGCAGGCGCGCGGCGAGCCCCTTGTGGATCGCGCGGCCCCAGAAGGGCCCCTCGTAGATGAACGCGCTGTAGCCCTGGACCAGTGTGGCGCCCGCCAGGATGCGCTCCCAGGCGTCCTCGGCCGTCTCGACGCCGCCGACGCCGACCAGGGTGATCCGGTCGCCCACGCGCGCGTACAGGCGGCGCAGCACTTCCAGGGAGCGTGCCTTGAGGGGGGCGCCGGACAGCCCGCCGGTCTCGCCGGCCAGGGCGGGCGAGGAGGTCAGGCCGAGGCCCTCACGCGCGATGGTGGTGTTGGTGGCGATGATGCCGTCCAGGCCCAGCTCCACGGCAAGGTCGGCGACCGCGTCCACGTCCTCGTCGGCGAGGTCGGGCGCGATCTTGACCAGCAGCGGGACACGCCGGGCGGTCACCGCGCGGTCGGCGGCCTCGCGCACCTCGCTCAGCAGCGGGCGCAGCGCCTCGGTGGCCTGGAGGTTGCGCAGGCCGGGCGTGTTGGGCGAGGAGACGTTGACGACCAGGTAGTCGGCGTGCGGGGCGAGCCGCTCGGCGGACTTCACGTAGTCGCCGACGGCCTCCTCCTCGGGGACGACCTTGGTCTTGCCGATGTTGACGCCGACGACGGTCCGGAAGACGGGCGTGCGGGAGGCCAGGCGGGCCGCGACGGCCAGCGAGCCGTCGTTGTTGAAGCCCATGCGGTTGATCAGCGCCCGGTCGCCCACCAGGCGGAACAGCCGCTTCTTGGGGTTGCCGGGCTGCGGCTCGCCGGTGACCGTGCCGATTTCGACGTGGTCGAAGCCGAGCATCGCCATCCCGTCGATCGCGACCGCGTTCTTGTCGAAGCCGGCGGCGAGCCCGAAGGGACCGTGCATGCGCAGGCCCAGGGCCTCGGTGCGCAGCTCCTTGTACCGGGGCGCGAGCGCGGCGGCGGCGAAGGTGCGCAGGACGGGGACGCGGACGGCCAGGCGGATCCAGCGGAAGGCGAGGTGGTGGGCCCGTTCGGGGTCCATGCGGGAGAAGACGAGCTGGAAGAAGATCTTGTACATGTGTCCTCGGGAAGCCTCTGCGGTGCTCTGGGGCTCATGAAGAGGGGGACACCGTTTCCGGTGTCCCCCTCGGGGCCGCTAGTCGCGGGCCGCGGTCAGGAATTCGGCGTGTTCCTGGAGCGAGCGCACTCCGACGTCGCCGTGGGTGAGGGCGTCGATGCCCTGGACCGCCGCGGCCAGCGCCTGGACCGTGGTCAGGCAGGGCACCGAGCGGGCCACGGCCGCCGTGCGGATGTCGTAGCCGTCGAGGCGCCCGCCGGTGCCGTACGGCGTGTTGACGATGAGGTCGACCTCGCCGTCGTGGATGAGCTGGACGATGGTCTTCTCGCCGTTCGGGCCGGTGCCCTCGGACTGCTTGCGCACCACGGTGGCGTTGATGCCGTTGCGCTTGAGGACCTCGGCGGTGCCGGAGGTGGCCAGCAGCTCGAAGCCGTGGGCGACCAGCTCGCGGGCCGGGAAGATCATCGAGCGCTTGTCGCGGTTGGCGACCGAGATGAAGGCGCGGCCCTTGGTGGGCAGCGGCCCGTACGCGCCGGCCTGCGACTTGGCGTAGGCCGTGCCGAAGACGGAGTCGATGCCCATGACCTCGCCGGTGGAGCGCATCTCCGGGCCGAGGACCGTGTCGACGCCGCGGCCGTGGATGTCCCGGAAGCGGGACCACGGCATGACGGCCTCCTTGACGGAGATCGGCGCGTCCAGCGGCAGGGTGCCGCCGTCGCCGTTGGCCGGGAGCACTCCCTCGGCGCGCAGCTCGGCGATGGTGGCGCCCAGCGAGATGCGGGCGGCGGCCTTGGCCAGCGGCACCGCCGTCGCCTTCGAGGTGAAGGGGACGGTGCGGGAGGCGCGCGGGTTGGCCTCCAGGACGTAGAGGATGTCGCCGGCCAGCGCGAACTGGATGTTGATCAGGCCGCGCACGCCGACGCCCTTGGCGATGCCCTCGGTGGAGGCGCGCAGCCGCTTGATGTCGAAGCCGCCGAGCGTGATCGGGGGCAGGGCGCACGCCGAGTCGCCGGAGTGGATGCCGGCCTCCTCGATGTGCTCCATGACGCCGCCGAGGTACAGCTCCTCGCCGTCGTACAGGGCGTCCACGTCGATCTCGATCGCGTCGTCCAGGAAGCGGTCGACCAGGACCGGCCGGGACGGGCTGATCTCGGTCGACTCGGCGATGTACGCCTCCAGCCGGGCCTCGTCGTAGACGATCTCCATGCCGCGTCCGCCGAGCACGTAGGAGGGCCGCACCAGGACCGGGTAGCCGATCTCGTCGGCGATGGCCTTGGCCTCGCCGAACGTGGTGGCGGTGCCGTGCTTGGGGGCCGGCAGCCCGGCCTCGGCGAGGACGCGCCCGAAGGCGCCGCGGTCCTCGGCGGCGTGGATGGCCTCCGGGGAGGTGCCGACGATCGGCACGCCGTTGTCCTTCAGGGCCTGCGCCAGGCCCAGCGGGGTCTGCCCGCCGAGCTGGACGACCACGCCCGCGACCGGTCCGGCCTGCTGCTCGGCGTGGACGATCTCCAGGACGTCCTCCAGGGTGAGCGGCTCGAAGTAGAGCCGGTCGGAGGTGTCGTAGTCGGTGGAGACGGTCTCGGGGTTGCAGTTGACCATCACGGTCTCGTACCCGGCGTCGGACAGCGCGAAGGAGGCGTGGACGCAGGAGTAGTCGAACTCGATGCCCTGGCCGATGCGGTTCGGGCCGGAGCCCAGGATGATCACCGCGGGCTTCTCGCGGGGCGCGACCTCGCTCTCCTCGTCGTAGGAGGAGTAGAAGTACGGCGTCTTCGCGGCGAACTCGGCGGCGCAGGTGTCGACGGTCTTGTAGACCGGGCGGACGCCGAGCGCGTGCCGCACCTGACGGACCACGTCCTCGCCCAGGCCGCTGATCTCGGCGATCTGCTGGTCGGAGAAGCCGTGCCGCTTGGCCTCGGTGAGCAGCTCGCTCGTCAGCTCGCGGGCCCCGGCGATCTCGTCGGCGATCTCCTTGATGAGGAAGAGCTGGTCGACGAACCAGGGGTCGATCTTCGTGGCGTCGAAGACCTCCTCGGGGGTGGCGCCCGCGCGGATGGCCTGCATGACGGCGTTGATCCGGCCGTCGGTGGGCCGTACGGCCTCGCGCAGCAGTTCGTCCTTGTCGCCGGGCTCGCCGACGAAGGTGAACTGGCTGCCCTTGCGCTCCAGCGAGCGCAGCGCCTTCTGGAACGCCTCGGTGAAGTTGCGGCCGATGGCCATGGCCTCGCCGACCGACTTCATGGTCGTGGTGAGGGTGGAGTCCGCGCTCGGGAACTTCTCGAAGGCGAACCGCGGGGCCTTGACGACCACGTAGTCGAGGGTCGGCTCGAAGGAGGCCGGGGTCTCCTGCGTGATGTCGTTCGGGATCTCGTCGAGGGTGTAGCCGACGGCGAGCTTGGCCGCGATCTTGGCGATGGGGAAGCCGGTCGCCTTGGAGGCGAGCGCCGAGGAGCGCGACACGCGCGGGTTCATCTCGATGACGATGACCCGGCCGTCCTCGGGGTTCACCGCGAACTGGATGTTGCAGCCGCCGGTGTCGACGCCGACCTCGCGGATGATGGCGATGCCGACGTCGCGCAGCACCTGGTACTCGCGGTCGGTCAGCGTCATGGCGGGCGCGACGGTGATCGAGTCGCCGGTGTGCACGCCCATGGGGTCGAAGTTCTCGATGGAGCAGACGACCACGACGTTGTCGTTCTTGTCGCGCATCAGCTCCAGCTCGTACTCCTTCCAGCCGAGGATGGACTCCTCCAGGAGCACCTCGGTGGTCGGCGAGAGGGTGAGGCCCTGTCCGGCGATGCGGCGCAGCTCCTCCTCGTCGTGGGCGAAGCCGGAGCCGGCGCCGCCCATGGTGAAGGAGGGGCGGACGACGACGGGGTAGCCGCCGAGCGCGTCGACGCCCTGGAGGACGTCGTCCATGGAGTGGCAGATGTAGGACCGGGCGGACTCGCCGTGGCCGGTCTTCTTGCGGACCTCCTCGACGACCTCCTTGAACAGGTCGCGGTCCTCACCCTTGTTGATGGCCTCGACGTTGGCGCCGATCAGCTCGACGCCGTACTTCTCCAGGACGCCGTTGCCGTGCAGGGAGATCGCGGTGTTCAGGGCCGTCTGGCCGCCGAGGGTCGGCAGCAGCGCGTCCGGGCGCTCCTTGGCGATGATCTTCTCGACGAACTCGGGGGTGATCGGCTCGACGTAGGTGGCGTCGGCGATCTCCGGGTCGGTCATGATCGTCGCCGGGTTGGAGTTGACGAGGATGACCCGCAGGCCCTCGGACTTCAGGACCCGGCACGCCTGGGTGCCGGAGTAGTCGAACTCGGCGGCCTGGCCGATGACGATCGGGCCGGAGCCGATGACCAGGACGGACTGGATATCGGTGCGCTTAGGCACGCTGGCCCTCCATGAGGTTCACGAAGCGGTCGAACAGGTAGGCGGCGTCGTGCGGGCCCGCCGCCGCTTCGGGGTGGTACTGGACGCTGAAGGCCGGCCGGTCGAGGAGCTGGAGCCCCTCCACCACGTTGTCGTTGAGGCAGACGTGGGAGACCTCGGCACGGCCGTAGGGGGTGTCGGAGACCCGGTCGAGCGGCGCGTCGACGGCGAATCCGTGGTTGTGCGCGGTGACCTCGACCTTGCCGGTCGTACGGTCCTGCACCGGCTGGTTGATGCCCCGGTGGCCGTACTTCAGCTTGAAGGTGCCGAAGCCGAGGGCGCGGCCCAGGATCTGGTTGCCGAAGCAGATGCCGAACAGCGGGGTGCCGCGCTCCAGGACCGCCCGCATCAGGGCGACCGGGTGGTCGGCGGTGGCGGGGTCGCCGGGACCGTTGGAGAAGAACACGCCGTCCGGGTCGACGGCGTAGACGTCCTCGACGCCGGCTGTGGCGGGCAGGACGTGCACCTCGATGCCGCGCTCGGCCATGCGGTGCGGGGTCATGCCCTTGATGCCGAGGTCGACGGCGGCGACGGTGAACTTCTTCTCGCCGATCGCCGGGACGACGTACGCCTCGGTGGTGGCGACCTCGGCGGAGAGGTCGGCGCCGCTCATCTCGGGGGCCTGGCGGACCTCGGCGAGCATGGTGCCCTCGTCGGGCAGCGCGTTGCCGGAGAAGATGCCGACGCGCATGGCGCCGCGCTCGCGCAGGTGGCGGGTGAGGGCACGGGTGTCGATGCCGGAGATGCCGACGACGCCCTGGGCGGCCAGCTCCTCGTCGAGGGAGCGGGTCGAGCGCCAGTTGGAGGGCACGCGCGCGGGGTCGCGCACGACGTAGCCGGAGACCCAGATCTTCTTGGACTCCATGTCCTCGTCGTTGATCCCGGTGTTCCCGACGTGCGGGGCGGTCATGACGACGACCTGGCGGTGGTACGACGGGTCGGTGAGGGTCTCCTGGTAGCCGGTCATGCCGGTGGAGAACACGGCTTCGCCGAACGTGGCCCCCACGGCCCCGTAGGCGCGGCCGCGGAAGGTCCGGCCGTCCTCCAGGACGAGTACGGCGGGAGTCCGGTGGGCTCCCCTGGTGGAGGTCGTCATCGTGCGCCTTCCGTTTCCGTCTTGTTGATCATGTCGTTCAGGGTGTCGACCCACTCGTTGTGCTCGGCCGCGTGGTCGGAGCGGAAGCCGGAGTCGATCAGCTTGTCGCCGTGGGCCCAGGTGACGACCAGCAGGCCGCCCTCGGTGAGGACCTTGCCGGCGATGCCCTTGTCGAGCCGGGCCTCGCGCAGCGCGGCGGCGGGGACGAAGAAGTCGGCGGCGCCGGGGCGTACCACGTCCAGTCCCGCGTCCGTCAGGGTGAGCTCGACCCGGCTGCGGGTGCCCAGGCCGTGCGCCACGATGCGGTCGAGCCACTGCCCGGCGGTGGTGGAGCCGTGGTAGCGGCCGCTCATCGCCAGTTTCGCCGTGCCGGGCTCGTCCGGCGCGGTGGGGAGGGCCGGCAGGTCGCTCTGGAGGGTGCCGCGCCACTTCCAGCCCTCGCGCATCAGCCAGTAGACGAGCGCGACGAACAGGCCGAGGCCGACGACCCAGCCGACGCGTGCGGCCCAGTCGGTCACTTCCGCCGATTCCTTCTCGGCGGCCAGCAGGATTACCGGTGCTACAGATGTCACGTGAGCTTCCCGTCGACGAGCGTGGCCTTGCCCCGCAGCCACGTGTGCGTCACACGGCCCGGCAGCTCACGACCCTCGTAGGGGGTGTTGCGGCTGCGCGAGGCGAAGCCCGCGGGGTCCACCCGGCCACGGTATGCCGCGTCGACCAGCGTGAGGTTGGCGGGCTCACCAGCCGAGACGGGACGGCCGTGTCCGGTGGCCTGTCCGATCTGCGCGGGCTTGACGGACATCCGGTCGGCGACGCCGGCCCAGTCCAGCAGGCCCGTGTCCACCATGGTCTCCTGCACCACCGACAGCGCGGTCTCCAGGCCCACCATCCCCATGGCCGCCGCGGCCCACTCGCAGTCCTTGTCCTCGTGCGGGTGCGGGGCGTGGTCGGTGGCGACGATGTCGATCGTGCCGTCGGCGAGGGCCTCGCGCAGGGCCAGGACGTCACGCTCGGTGCGCAGCGGCGGGTTGACCTTGTACACCGGGTTGTACGACCGGACCAGCTCGTCGGTGAGGAGCAGGTGGTGCGGGGTGACCTCGGCGGTGACGTCGATGCCGCGGGACTTGGCCCAGCGGACGATCTCGACGGACCCGGCGGTCGACAGGTGGCAGATGTGGACGCGGGAGCCGACGTGCTCGGCGAGCAGCACGTCCCGGGCGATGATCGACTCCTCGGCGACGGCCGGCCAGCCGCCGAGGCCCAGCTCGGCGGAGACGACGCCCTCGTTCATCTGGGCGCCCTCGGTGAGCCGGGGCTCCTGGGCGTGCTGGGCGACGACGCCGTCGAAGGCCTTCACGTACTCCAGGGCCCGGCGCATGATCACGGCGTCGTGGACGCACTTGCCGTCGTCGGAGAAGACGGTGACACCGGCCGCGGACTCGTGCATGGCGCCCAGTTCGGCGAGTTTGGCGCCCTCCAGGCCGACGGTGACGGCGCCGATGGGCTGCACGTCGCAGTAGCCGGACTCCTGGCCGAGCCGCCAGACCTGCTCGACGACGCCGGCGGTGTCGGCGACCGGGAAGGTGTTGGCCATGGCGAAGACGTTGGTGTAGCCGCCGCTCGCCGCCGCGCGGGTGCCGGTCAGGACGGTCTCGGAGTCCTCGCGGCCGGGCTCGCGCAGGTGGGTGTGGAGGTCGACCAGTCCGGGCAGCAGCACCTTGCCGTCGGCGTCGACGACCTCCGCGCCCTCGGCGGACAGGCCGGAGCCCACCCCGGCGATCGTCGTGCCGTCGATCAGCACGTCCTGCGGCTCGCCGCCGAGCACCTTCGCACCGCGGATCAGGGTCTTGCTCATCGTCTTACTTCTCCTCGGTGGGTCGGGCGTGGGCGACGGCGGGTTCGGCGCCGCCGAGCAGCAGGTAGAGGACGGCCATCCGCACGGAGACGCCGTTGGTGACCTGCTCGACGACGGTGCAGCGGTCGGAGTCGGCGACCTCGGCGGTGATCTCCATGCCGCGGACCATCGGGCCGGGGTGCATCACGACGGCGTGGTCGGGCATCCTCGCCATCCGGTCGCCGTCGAGGCCGTAGCGGCGGGAGTACTCGCGCTCGGTGGGGAAGAACGCGGCGTTCATGCGCTCGCGCTGCACGCGCAGCAGCATCACCGCGTCGGACTTGGTCAGGGTGGAGTCGAGGTCGTAGGAGACCTCGCAGGGCCAGGTCTCGACGCCGACCGGCAGCAGGGTCGGCGGGGCGACGAGGGTGACCTCGGCGCCGAGGGTGTGCAGCAGGTCGACGTTGGAGCGGGCGACGCGGCTGTGCAGGATGTCGCCGACCAGGGTGACGCGGCGGCCGTCGAGGTCCTTGCCGAGCCCGGCGTCGGGGCCGACCAGGCGGCGGCGCATGGTGAAGGCGTCCAGGAGGGCCTGGGTGGGGTGCTGGTGGGTGCCGTCGCCCGCGTTGATGACGTGGGCGTCGATCCAGCCGGAGGTGGCCAGGCGGTAGGGAGCGCCGGAGGCGCCGTGCCGGATGACGACGGCGTCGACACCCATGGCCTCCAGGGTCTGGGCGGTGTCCTTGAGGGACTCGCCCTTGGAGACGCTGGAGCCCTTGGCGGTGAAGTTGATGACGTCCGCGGACAGCCGCTTCTCGGCGGCCTCGAAGGAGATCCGGGTCCGCGTGGAGTCCTCGAAGAAGAGGTTGACGACGGTACGGCCGCGCAGGGTGGGCAGTTTCTTGATCGGCCGGTCCGCGACCCGGGCCATCTCCTCGGCGGTGTCGAGGATCAGGACGGCGTCGTCGCGGGTGAGGTCGGCGGCCGAGATGAGATGACGCTGCATCTGTCAGGCTCCGTAGGGCGATTCATGCGGAAGAGCGGGATAATTCGGGCGGCCGGGCACGTGCGGGAGCACGCCGAGCACGCGTACGGCACGGGTGGGCGCGTACGCGGGTGCTACGGGTGGGCGCCCGGGGCGTCCGGCTTGGCACCGAGCAGCACGGTGTCGCGGCCGTCCTCCTCGGCGAGCTGGACCTTGACCGTCTCCCGCAGCGACGTCGGGAGGTTCTTGCCGACGTAGTCGGCGCGGATGGGCAGTTCGCGGTGGCCGCGGTCGACGAGGACGGCGAGCTGCACCGCGCGCGGGCGGCCGATGTCGTTGAGCGCGTCGAGCGCGGCGCGGATGGTGCGGCCGGAGAAGAGCACGTCGTCGACGAGGACGACGAGGCGGCCGTCGATGCCGTCACCGGGGATCTCGGTGCGGGCGAGGGCCCGCGGCGGGTGCATGCGCAGGTCGTCGCGGTACATGGTGATGTCGAGCGAGCCGACCGGGATCTTGCGCTCGGTGATCTGCTCCAGCTTGTCGGCGAGCCGCCGGGCGAGGAAGACGCCGCGCGTCGGGATGCCGAGGAGCACCACGTCGTCGGCGCCCTTGGCGCGTTCGACGATCTCGTGGGCGATGCGGGTGAGCACCCGCGCGATGTCGGGCGCTTCCAGAACGGGCCGGGCCTCGGACTGTGCGGCCGACTGTGGACCGCCCTGCTCTTCCTGGTGCTTGTCCATACGAAACGGACCCCCTTCTCCGCCTCACGGGACGGACCTTAAAGGACGTCGGATTTGCGCCACCTACGGTACCAGGCCCGCGGAACCGGTCCGGCACCCCCACCGACACTCCCCCGTCACCCCTGCGCCGCGCCGCGGTCACCCGTCCGGAGCAGCGGCGGGCGAATACCACGGAAGCGTCGGTGCGGACCATTCGGCTTGACGCGGCAGAGTAACGCTGCGTAACCTCACAGTGAGTTACCAGCCGCGCGGCCGACAACAGCGCCTGCCGCGTCGACACCTTGTCCGGGGAGCCATATGTCCAGCGAATACGCCAAACAGCTCGGGGCCAAGCTCCGGGCCATCCGCACCCAGCAGGGCCTTTCCCTCCACGGTGTCGAGGAGAAGTCCCAGGGCCGCTGGAAGGCCGTCGTGGTCGGTTCGTACGAGCGCGGCGACCGTGCCGTGACCGTGCAGCGCCTCGCCGAGCTGGCGGACTTCTACGGCGTCCCCGTGCAGGAGCTGCTGCCGGGCACCACCCCGGGCGGTGCCGCCGAGCCGCCGCCGAAGCTGGTCCTGGACCTGGAGCGGCTGGCCACCGTGCCGGCCGAGAAGGCGGGCCCGCTCCAGCGCTACGCGGCGACGATCCAGTCGCAGCGCGGCGACTACAACGGCAAGGTGCTCTCGATCCGCCAGGACGACCTGCGCACGCTCGCCGTCATCTACGACCAGTCGCCCTCCGTCCTCACCGAGCAGCTGATCAGCTGGGGTGTCCTGGACGCGGACGCGCGCCGCGCGGTGGCGTCCCACGAGGAACTCTGACCCTCGCCCGCCTCAGCAGAAACGTGCCGCCGGGGTGGCTGGAACCATTCGGTTCCGGCCACCCCGGCGGTTTTCGCATGCCGTACGGGCGACACGCACGGAGCTAGTCCCGGCGCAGCGAGGACTTCAGTTCCTTCAGCCGGCCGAGCAGGCCGTTGACGAACGCCGGTGAGTCGTCCGTGGAGAACTCCTTCGCCAGTTGCACCATCTCGTCCAGGACGACGGCGTCCGGGGTCTCGTCGACCCAGATCAGCTCGTACGCGCCCAGGCGCAGGATGTTGCGGTCGACGACCGGCATCCGGTCGAGCGTCCAGTCGACCGAGTACTGGGCGATCAGCTCGTCGATGCGCTCGGCGCGCTCGGCGTACCCCTCGACCAGCTCCATCGTGTACTCGCTGACCGGCGGCTGCCGGGTGTCGGACCGGGAGTGCCGGACCCAGTCGGCGAGCACCGTCAGGACGTCGGCGCCGCGCTGGTCGCCCTCGAAGAGGATCTGGAAGGCGCGCTTGCGGGCCGTGTTGCGAGCAGCCACGGTTAGCTGTTCACCCGGCCGAGGTAGTCGCTCGTACGGGTGTCGACCTTGATCTTCTCACCGGTCGTGATGAAGAGCGGGACCTGGATCTGGTGGCCGGTCTCCAGCGTGGCGGGCTTGGTGCCGCCGGTGGAGCGGTCGCCCTGGACGCCGGGCTCGGTCTCCTGGACGGTCAGCTCGACGGCGGCGGGCAGCTCGACGAAGAGCACCTCGCCCTCGTGCTGCGCGACGGTGGCCTCGAAGCCCTCCACGAGGAAGTGGGCGGCGTCGCCGACGACCTTGCGGTCGACCATCAGCTGGTCGTACGTCTGCATGTCCATGAAGACGAAGTACTCGCCGTCCATGTACGAGAACTGCATGTCACGCTTGTCGACAGTGGCCGTCTCGACCTTGACCCCGGCGTTGAAGGTCTTGTCGACGGTCTTGCCGGAGAGCACGTTCTTGAGCTTGGTGCGCACGAAGGCCGGGCCCTTGCCGGGCTTGACGTGCTGGAACTCGACGACGGACCAGAGCTGGCCGCCTTCGAGCTTGAGCACCAGGCCGTTCTTGAGGTCGTTCGTGGAAGCCACGGTTGGGGAATCTCCTGGACTGGACTGACGTGGACGACCCCGGGTACGCACGCCCAGCCCGGGGCTAGAGCGCGAGCAGCTCCTTGGTCGTGATGGTGAGTAGCTCGGGTCCGCCGTCCGCCTCGGGGCGCACGACGAGCGTGTCATCGATCCGGACCCCGCCCCGGCCCGGGAGGTGAACCCCCGGTTCGACGGTGACCGGCACACAAGCGTCCAGTTTACCCATGGCCGCGGGGGCCAACTGCGGGTCCTCGTCGATTTCGAGCCCGACACCGTGACCGGTGAGTGCCGGGAGGTTCTCCGCGTACCCCGCCGAGTCCAGTGCCTGGCGGGCCGCGCGGTCCACGTCGCGGCAGGCGGCGCCGGGTGCGAGGGCCTCACGCCCGGAGCGCTGGGCGGAGAAGACGAGGTCGTACAACTCGATCTGCCAGTCGGCCGGCGAGGTGCCGATGACGAAGGTGCGGCCGATCTCGCAGCGGTAGCCGCGGTACGTCGCGCCCAGGCACACGGAGAGGAAGTCGCCCTCCTCGACCCGCCGGTCGGTGGGCCGGTGGCCGCGGCGCCCCGAGTTCGGTCCGGTGCCCACGGAGGTGGGGAAGGCGGGGCCGTCGGCACCGTGGTCGACGAGGCGGCGTTCCAGCTCCAGGGCCAGGTGCCGTTCGGTGCGGCCGACCAGGATGGACTCCAGGAGTTCGCCGAGTGCCTGGTCGGCGATCTCTGCGCCGATGCGCAGGCAGGAGATCTCCTCCTCGTCCTTGACGACCCGGAGCTGTTCGACGGCCTGTCCGAGGTCCGTCAGGCGCAGGCGGGGGGCGACCGAGGTCATCGCCCGGTGCCGGACCACGGTGAGGTGGTGGTCCTCGGTGGCGAGGGACTCGGCGCCCTGCTCCGCGGCGAGGCCGGTGGCCGTGACGGCCGGGTCGCCGCCGGGACCGGGCAGGGTGCGGACCGGAAGGGACTCGTCGGGCCGGCCCTCGGTCGGCCGGTCGTCCGGGGGGCCTGAGCAGACCAGCAGGTCCTCGGTCCTGCCGAGCAGCAGCACGGCGCCGCGCGGGGCCGCGCCCGCGAGATAGCGCACGTTGGCGGGCCGGGAGACGAGCGCCGCCGCGCTGCCGCCCGCGTTGCAGCGTTCCCGTAGGCGCGTCCGGCGGGCCGCGTAGACCTCTGACATGAGCCGAGCGTATGGCTCCGCCGGTGGGGGCGCCGCTTGGGTGGGCCGAGTGGGCGGGGCCGGGGAATCGCGGGGTGCGCCCCTTGGGGTGGGGGCTTGTGCTGTGTGGCGTCTGGACGCCGGTGGGGGTTTCTCGCGCAGTTCCCCGCGCCCCTTGGGGACGCTTTCCTCACCGGCGCCTACCAGTTCGGGGGACTCGCTATGGAACGGGAGAGGACCTCGTCGAGGAGCTGGGCGGTTTCCGGTATGTCGAGTTGGGAGTTGTCGATGATCGGGAGGCCGGAGCCGTACCAGCCCGCCATGCGGCCGTGGATGCGGGCGACCTCCTCGTCGGTGAGGCGGCGGTTGCCGCTGCGTTCGGCGTTGCGCTCCAGGACGATGTCCAGGCCCGGCAGGAGGACGACCGGGAGCAGGCCGGGGCCGACGTGCCGCTTCCAGCCGCCGAGGCCGACGACCGGGCGGTCCGGGAAGACGGCGTCGTCGAGGATGCAGGAGATGCCGTTGGCGAGGAAGTTGCGCGCGGAGAAGCCGCAGGTGCGGCGGGCGAGGCGGTACTGGGCCTCCGAGTGCTCGTTCCACCCGGTCTGGGGGTCGGCGAAGCCGGAGCGGACCCATTCGCGGACGTCGTCGAGGCTGATGTGCGCGGTGGGGACCCGGCGGTGGTCCGCCCAGTACTTGGCCACGCTGGTCTTGCCGGCCCCCGCCGGTCCTATGAGCAGTACCGCGAGGGTGGTCGTGGTGGGGTCGGGCGCGGCGGCCGCGGCGGGCGGCACGCTGGGCACGGCCACCGGGGCGCCCGGCGGCAACGGCACGTGGCCGGTGGTGTCCGGCACCGGCGCGGCGGAGGCCGGCGGGTGCGGTACCGGGCCCGGCGGAGGGGAGGCGGGCCCGGAGACCGGCTGGTGCGGGGCGGGCGCCGGTCCGGGCTGCTGCGGGGCCGGGGCCCGGCGCGGTGCCGTGGGGTAGCCCGGCGCCGGGGGCGGTACGGGGGCGGGTCCCTGGGGGGAGCCAGGGTGGTGTGCGGCCGGGGACCAGCCGAGGGCGGGTCCGTGCCCCGGCTGGTGGGGCGGCGGCAGCGGAGAACCCACTGGGTACTGCATCCGGTGCCACTCCGTCTCGTACAGGCGATGGGCGCTGGCGGCGGGAAGGGGCCCGCCGTTCTGCTACCGAACGGTACCGCCCCCGGCCGTTGTTTGGTGAACGGCCCGGGGCGGTCCGAAGTGCCCGTCCGGCAGGGCGAATCGGACGGAAGGGCACACTGGGGTACTACTCGCCCACCTCACCGTAGGCGGCGAGGAGGACGGCCGGGTCGGGGCCTTCCAGCACGGTGGGCCTGGCGAGGCCGTCCAGGACGATGAAGCGCAGCAGGTCGCCGCGGGACTTCTTGTCGACCTTCATGTTCTCGACCAGCTTGGGCCACTGGTCGTACCGGTAGTGCAGCGGCAGTCCGACGGCCTCGAGGATGCTGCGGTGGCGGTCGGCGGTCGCGTCGTCGAGCCGTCCGGCCAGGCGGCCCAGTTCGGCGGCGAAGTGCATGCCGACGGAGACGGCGGCGCCGTGGCGCCACTTGTAGCGCTCGTTCTTCTCGATGGCGTGGCCGAGGGTGTGGCCGTAGTTGAGGATCTCCCTGAGGCCCGCCTCCTTGAGGTCGGAAGAGACGACCTCGGCCTTGACGTTGATGGACCTCACGATCAGCTCGGCGGTGTGCGGCCCGGCGGGGGTCCGTGCGGCCTGCGGGTCGGACTCGATCAGGTCGAGGATCGCCGGGTCGGCGATGAAGCCGGCCTTGATGACCTCGGCCAGCCCGGAGACGTAGTCGTTGACCGGGAGCGAGTCCAGGGCGGCCAGGTCGCACAGGACACCGGCCGGCGGGTGGAAGGAGCCGACGAGGTTCTTGCCCTCGGCGGTGTTGATGCCGGTCTTGCCTCCGACGGCCGCGTCCACCATGGCCAGCACGGTGGTGGGGACGGCGATCCAGCGCACCCCGCGCAGCCAGGTCGCGGCCACGAACCCGGCCAGGTCGGTGGTGGCGCCGCCGCCGACCCCGACGACGACGTCGGTGCGGGTGAACCCGGACTGGCCGAGCGCCTTCCAGCAGTACGCCGCGACCTCGGCGGTCTTGGCCTCCTCGGCGTTGGGCACCTGGACGGCGATCGCCTCGTAGCCCTGCTCGGCGAGGTCGGCACGCAGCGCGTCACCGGTCTCGGCGAGCGCCTCGGGGTGGATCACCGCGACCCGCTTGGCCCTGGCACCGATCAGGCCGGCCAGCTCGCCCAGGAGCTGACGGCCCACCAGGACCTCGTAGGGGTCGGACCCGGCGGTGCCGCCGACCTGGATCCGGGTGACTGCCTCGCTCATACGTCCTTCAACTCCACTGCATCCAGGGCGGCTTGGGTGACTTCCTCCGGCGTGCGGCCGTCCGTGGCCACGACGACCGTGGCGACCTCCTCGTAGAGGTGCCTGCGGGCCTCCATCAGCTCGCGCCACTGTTTGCGCGGGTTGACCGCGAGCAGCGGGCGGGCCGCGTTCAGACCGGTGCGCCTGACGGCCTCCTCGACGTCCATCGAGAGGTAGACGACCCGCTGCCCGGCGAGCAGCGCGCGCGTCCCGGCGTCCAGCACGGCACCGCCGCCGAGGGCGAGGACCCCGTCGTGCTCGGCGAGCGCGCCGCGCACCGCTTCCTTCTCCAGGGCCCGGAAGGCGCTCTCGCCCTCGTCCACGAAGATCTCGGCGATGCTCCGTCCCTGGGCGGCGACGATGTCCTCGTCCGTGTCCCGGAATCCGGCGCCCAGCCGCTCGGCGAGCAGTTGCCCGACGGTGGACTTGCCGACGCCCATCGGTCCGACCAGGACGATCAGCGGCGCGCTCACCGGATGGCCAGGTGGTCGAGGTAGGAGCGCACGTTGCGACGGGTCTCGGTGACGCTGTCGCCGCCGAACTTCTCCGCCACCGCGTCGGCGAGGACCAGGGCCACCATGGCCTCGGCGACGATGCCGGCGGCGGGCACCGCGGACACGTCGGAGCGCTGGTGGTGGGCCTGCGCCGCCTCGCCGGTGGTCACGTCGACGGTCCTCAGGGCGCGCGGCACGGTCGCGATCGGCTTCATCGCGGCGCGCACCCGCAGCAGCTCACCGGTGGTGAGGCCGCCCTCGGTGCCGCCGGAGCGGCCGGAGACCCGGCGGATGCCGTCGGGCGTGCCCACGATCTCGTCGTGGGCCCGTGACCCGGGCACGCGGGCCAGCTCGAAGCCGTCGCCGATCTCGACGCCCTTGATCGCCTGGATGCCCATGAGCGCGCCCGCGAGCCGCGCGTCGAGCTTGCGGTCCCAGTGGACGTGCGAGCCGAGGCCCACCGGCACGCCGTAGGCGAGGATCTCGACGACGCCGCCGAGGGTGTCGCCGTCCTTGTGGGCCTGGTCGATCTCGGCGACCATCGCCTCGGACGCATCCGCGTCCAGGCAGCGCACGGGGTCGGCGTCCAGCCGCTCGACGTCGTCCGGGGTCGGGTACACGCCGTGCGGCGCCTTCGCCGAGGCCAGCTCGACGACATGGCTGACGATCTCGATCCCCGTCGTCTCCTTCAGGTACGAACGGGCCACCGCGCCCAGCGCGACACGCGCCGCCGTCTCCCGGGCCGAGGCACGCTCCAGCACCGGACGGGCCTCGTCGAAGCCGTACTTCTGCATGCCGGCCAGGTCCGCGTGGCCGGGGCGCGGCCGGGTCAGCGGGGCGTTGCGGGCGAGGCCGGCCAGCACCTCCGGGTCCACCGGGTCGGCCGCCATGACCTTCTCCCACTTGGGCCACTCGGTGTTGCCGACCATGACGGCGACGGGCGAGCCCATCGTCAGGCCGTGCCGGACACCGCCGAGGAAGGTGACTTCGTCGCGCTCGAACTTCATCCGCGCGCCGCGCCCGTAGCCGAGCCGCCGCCGCGCGAGGTGGTCCGCCACCATGTCGGTGGTGATCGGCACGCCGGCGGGCAGTCCCTCCAGCGTCGCGACGAGTGCGGGACCGTGGGACTCCCCCGCGGTCAGCCAGCGCAACCTGCTCAACGGTGCTCCTCAGTGCTCGCGCCCCGGTATGCCCCGCGTACGCGTCTTCTCCGTGTACGCGACGGTCCGACCGGGTGCGCGGCCCCGGTCCGCCGCCTCCGATCCTCCCACGTCCGGCGGCGGGACCCGGTCGCCGGTCCATCTGCCGGACGGACGCGCGGGACACCGGCGGCGTCACGCGGGAGCGTTGCGTTGCTGCCGCGGAGGAACGTGGGAAGCGAGGAGGTCCGCGCCGCGCTCCCGCCGTCGCGCCGGGGCGCAGGGCCGAGGAAGTCCGCACCGCGCTCCCCCGGCCGCGCCCGCGCCCAGGGTCCCGGGTGGTCGGCGCCGGTGCCTGCTCGTGGTGGGCCGCGCCCGGGAGGCTGTGCCCGGCCGGCGCGAGCACCGTGCTCTGTGCCCGGCCGGGCAGGGAGCCCAGGGCGGCCTCGAAGATCTGGCTCGTGGCCGAGGCCGGCGGCAGGCCCCGTGGCCATGGAACGTGCCCCCTCCGGATCCGCCTCCTGCGGAACCGGACGGGACGCTAGCGGTGCGCGAGCGCCTGCTCCCCCGCTTTGCGCATGGCGGCCAGCGGCGCGGGAGCACAGCCGGTCATACGCTCCACCTGGAGCACCGCCTGGTGGAGCAGCAGGTCCAGGCCGCTGACGACGGCCCCGCCGCAGGCCGACCAGCGGGCGGCGAGCGCGGTGGGCCACGGTTCGTAGAGCACGTCGAAGAGGGTGGCCGGCCTCCCGGGGACGGCGGCGGCGAGCGCGTCGGTGGCGCCGGCCGGTGTGGTGGCGACGACCAGCGGGGCGTGCAGCGCCTCCTCCGCGTCGGCCCAGTCGGCGATGCGCACGGCGACGTCCAGCCGCTCCGCCCAGCCCCGCATCTCGGCGGCGCGTGCCGCGCTGCGCACGTAGACGGCGACCTCGCCGGAGCAGATCCGGGCCAGAGCTGCCAGTGCCGAGGACGCGGTGGCGCCGGCGCCGAGGACCGCGGCGGTCTCGACCTTCTCGATGCCGTGCTCGCGCAGGGCGGCGACGATGCCGGGGATGTCCGTGTTGTCGCCGGTCCTGCGGCCGTCCTCGCCGAACACCACGGTGTTCACCGCGTCGACGGAGGCCGCGGTCTCGCTGACCGAGTCGAGCAGCGGGATGACCGCCCGCTTGAGCGGCATGGTCAGCGACAGCCCCGCCCACTCGGGCCCCAGCTCCGCGAAGAAGCCGGGCAGCGCCGCTTCGTCGACGTCGAAGCGGTCGTACGCCCAGTCCGTGAGGCCCAGCTCCGCGTAGGCGGCGCGGTGCAGCACCGGCGAGAGGGAGTGGGCGATCGGGGAGCCGAGCACCGCGGCCCGGCGCCGGTCAGTTGCCGTGGCTGGCATCGAACTTGTCCTTCAGCTTCAGGAACTCGTCGTGGGTCTTGGCGAACTCGGTCTTGTCCACTCCGTCGGTGGCCACGAAGTAGATCCAGCCGTCCTCGGTGGGGTTGACCGCCGCTTGCAGGGCCTCGTCGCCGGGATTGCCGATGGGGCCGGGCGGCAGGCCCCGGTTGGTGTAGGTGTTGTACGGGTCCATGTTGCTGTTGATCTCGGACTCGCTGATGTGGATCTTGCTCTGGCCCATCAGGTAGTTGAACGTCGAGTCGAACTGGAGCTTCTGGTTCGTCTCGGTGTTGGACTCCTTGAGCCGGTTGTAGATGACCTCGGCCATCTTCCGGAAGTCCTCGTGCGTCTTGCCCTCCGCCTGCACGAGGCTCGCGGTGGTGAGCAGCTCCCACGGACCCTTGAGGCCGAGTCCCTGCGCCTTCTGTTCGAGGCCGAGCTTGTCGTACTGCTCGTTGGCGCGTGCCACCATCTGCTTGAGCACGTCCTCGGGCTTCTGCCCCTTGGCCGCCGAGTAGCTGGACGGGTAGAGGAAGCCCTCCAGGGGGTCCTTGACGTCCTTGTGGTTCAGCGCCCACTCGGGCAGGCCGAGGTTCTTGTACTCGGACTTGGCGACCTTGGCGGTGGTCCCCGCCTTCACGCCGAGGCGTTTGTCGATGAGCTCGTAGACGGCGGCGTTGCGCTTGCCCTCGGCGATGATCAGGTTGCTGCGGCTCTTCGGGCTGAGCAGCAGTTCGACCGCGCTCTCGGCGGACATCTCCTTCTGCAGCGTGTACACGCCGTCCTGGATGCTCTTGCCGCGCGGATTGCTCTGCTGGGCGGCGATGAAGGCGTCGACGCTCTTCACCACGCCCTGGCGTTTGAGTTCCTGGCCGATCGTGGAGCCGCCGGCGCCCTTGGGGATGGTGACGGTCACCTGCTCGCCGTTGCCGGAGCCCGCGAAGTCCGGGGCCGCGCCGAAACGATCCTGGTAGAACTGGTAGCCGAAGTACCCGATGCCCGCCACGCCGCCGCCGAGCACCAGGCAGACCACCAGGCAGGCGCATCCGCTGCGGCGTTTCTTGGGCTTTCCGCCACCCCGGGCCCTGCGGTCCCCGCGGTCGTGACGGCCGTCGTCCGCAGCGTCGTCGCCCTCGTCGCCGCCCCCTCCCGCGAAGAAGGCGTGCTCCCCCTCGTCCGGTCCGGGGTCCCAGTCGGTGCGCTGCGGCTCGGGCTCGGCGCGCCGGCGGGTGGGCGGCTCCGGCGGCGGGTACGCCTCCGGGGTGCCGTAGTAGTCGGGCTGTTCGGCGCCGTATCCGCCGGGCTGCTGCTGTCCGTAGGGGTCGGACGGGTCCGCCGGGTAGTGCGCCTGGGGGTGGGTGCCGCCGTCCCAGCCGCCGTTGTCGTACCCCTGCTGCGGCTGGGCCTGCGGCGCGTACTGCTGGTCGTACTGGTGCTGACCGTACTGCTGCTGGTACTGCTGCTGGTCGTACTGATGACCGTACTGGTCGTGCCGCGGCTCGGGGTGCTGGTGCCCGTACTGGTCGTACTGGGGCTGCCCGCCGCCGTACGCCGGCCGGCCGCCGTTGCTCCAGTCGGCGTACTGCTGCTGCGCCTGCTGCTCCGGGTACTGCTGCGGCTGGCCGCCGTAGGGGGACTGCATGCCCGCGTGGGCCTGCTGTCCGCCCCATCCACCGTCCCCGTACAACGGGTCCTCGGGATGCCACGGTTCGGAGCCTGGGCCCCGGCCATACTCAGTCATCGATCCCCTAGGGCCGCGAGGCGACGGGGACGTGGCCTGTGCCGAAGGGCCCGCTTCCGTTCCGCCTCTTGCTGTGCGGTGGCTGTTCGAATGCCTCCGCATCGCGCGGAACGTTACCGTACCGCGATCAGATGACCACTTCGACGCCCTCGCCCGGGGGCCTGCCTGACACCCGTTCGGATTCCAGTGCCTGCTGGAGGATGATCACAGCGGCGGCCTGGTCGATGACGGACCGCCCCTTCTTGGACCTCACCCCGGAGGCGCGCAGCCCCTGGCTGGCGGTGACCGTCGTCATCCGTTCGTCCACCAGCCGGACCGGTACGGGCGCGATGCCCTTGGCCAGCTCCTGGGTGAAGCGCCTGACCTTGGCCGCGGCCGGGCCCTCGCCCCCCTTGAGCGAACGGGGGAGACCGACGACGACCTCGATCGGCTCGTACTCCGCGACGAGCTGCCGCAGGCGGCGGTGTGCCGCCGGCACGTCGCGGCCGGGGACGGTCTCCACCGGCGTGGCGAGGATGCCGTCGGGGTCGCAGGACGCGACCCCGATACGGGCGTCGCCCACGTCGATCGCCAGGCGGCGGCCCCGGCGCATCACCGGGCCGTCGGACTGGTCGTGCTCGGACGTGCTCACTTGGCCGAGTCCGCCACGAGGCGCTCGACGGCTTCGGCGGCCTCGCCGATGGCGGCCGGGTTCTGGCCGCCGCCCTGAGCGACGTCGGGCTTGCCGCCACCACCGCCGCCGAGGGTCTTGGCGGCCGTGCGCACCAGGTCACCGGCCTTGAGGCCGCGCTCGCGGGCGGCCTCGTTGGTCGCGATGACCGTGAGGGGCTTGCCGTTCACCGTGGTGAACAGGGCCACGACCGCGGCCCGGCCGCCCTGGATGCGGCCGCGCACGTCGAGGACCAGCTTGCGCAGGTCGTCGGCGGTGGTCCCGTCGGGGACCTGACCGGTGACGAGGGCCACACCGCGGACGTCCTTGGCGGAGTCGGCGAGCGACCCGGCCGCCTGGAGGACCTTCTCGGCCCGGAACTTCTCGATCTCCTTCTCGGCGTCCTTGAGCTTGCCGAGCATCGCGGAGACCTTCTCCGGCAGCTCCTCCGGACGGCCCTTGATCAGCTCCTGGAGCTGGGCGACGACCGTGTGCTCACGGGCGAGGAAGTTGTAGGCGTCCACGCCCACCAGGGCCTCGATGCGGCGCACCCCGGAGCCGATGGAGGACTCGCCGAGCAGCTTGACCAGGCCGAGCTGGGCGGTGTTGTGCACGTGGGTGCCGCCGCACAGCTCCTTGGAGAAGTCGCCGATGGTGACGACGCGCACGCGCTCGCCGTACTTCTCGCCGAACTCGGCGATGGCGCCCTGCTTCTTGGCCTCGTCGATGCCCATGACGTCGGCGCGCACGTCGAGGTCGCGGGCGAGCACCTCGTTGATCTTCTGCTCGACGTCGGTCATCACGGCCGTCGGCACGGCGGACGGCGAGCCGAAGTCGAAGCGGAAGCGGCCGGGCTGGTTCTCGGAACCGGCCTGCGCGGCCGTCGGGCCGAGGGCGTCGCGCAGGGCCTGGTGGGTGAGGTGGGTGGCCGAGTGGGCGCGGGCGATGGCCTTGCGGCGGCGGTCGTCGATCGATGCCTGGGCCTTGGCACCGACGGTGACCTCGCCGACCTGGACGACGCCCTTGTGCACGTAGACGCCCGGGACCGGCTTCTGGCAGTCGCGGATCTCGATGACGGCGCCGGTGTCGACCCGGATCCGGCCGGTGTCGCCGATCTGGCCGCCGCCCTCGGCGTAGAACGGGGTGCGGTCCAGCACGATCTCGACCTCGTCGCCCTCGGTGGCGGCCGGGGACGAGGCACCGTCGACGAGGATGCCGACGATCGTGGACTCGCTCTCGGTGTCCGTGTAGCCGACGAAGTCGGTGGCGCCGGCCTTGTCGGCGATCTCCCGGTAGGCACCGGCGCCGGCGTGGCCGGTCTTCTTGGCCTGGGCGTCGGCCTTGGCCCGCTCCCGCTGCTCCTTCATCAGGCGCCGGAAGCCGTCCTCGTCCACGGACAGCCCCTGCTCGGCGGCCATCTCCAGGGTGAGGTCGATCGGGAAGCCCCAGGTGTCGTGGAGCAGGAACGCCTTGTCACCGGCGAGCACGGTGCCGCCGGCGGCCTTGGTGTCGCTGACGGCGGTGTCGAGGATGTTGGTGCCGGCCTTCAGCGTCTTGAGGAAGGCGTTCTCCTCGGCGAGGGCGACCTTCTCGATCCGCTCGCGGTCGGTGATCAGCTCGGGGTACTGCTGGCCCATCATGCCGATCACGACGTCGATGAGGTCCTTGACGACCGGGCCGGTCGCGCCGAGCAGGCGCATGTTGCGGATCGCGCGGCGCATGATCCGGCGCAGCACGTAGCCGCGGCCCTCGTTGCCGGGGGTGACCCCGTCGCCGATGAGCATCACGGAGGTGCGCATGTGGTCGGTGACCACGCGCAGGGAGACGTCCGAGGCCTGGGCGTCGCCGTAGGCCACGCCGGTCAGTTCGGTGGCCTTCTTGATGACGGCCATGGAGGTGTCGATCTCGTACATGTTCTGCACGCCCTGCAGAATCATGGCGAGCCGTTCCAGGCCGAGGCCGGTGTCGATGTTCTTGCTCGGCAGTTCGCCGAGGATCTCGAACTCCTCCTTGCCGATGCCCTCGCCCCGCTCGTACTGCATGAAGACGAGGTTCCAGATCTCCACGTACCGCTCGTCGTTGACGGCGGGGCCGCCCTCGGCGCCGAACTCGGGGCCGCGGTCGTAGTTGATCTCGGAGCAGGGGCCGCAGGGGCCGGGGACGCCCATGGACCAGTAGTTGTCCTTCTTGCCGAGGCGCTGGATGCGCTCGGAGGGGACGCCCACGACGTCGTGCCAGATGCGCTCGGCCTCGTCGTCGTCCTGGTAGACGGTGATCCACAGGCGCTCGGGGTCGAGTCCGTAACCGCCCTTGTCCTGGGGGCTGGTGAGCAGCTCCCAGGCGTACTTGATGGCGCCTTCCTTGAAGTAGTCGCCGAAGGAGAAGTTGCCGCACATCTGGAAGAACGTGCCGTGGCGGGTGGTCTTGCCGACCTCTTCGATGTCCGGGGTGCGCACGCACTTCTGGACGCTGGTGGCACGGTCGAAGGGCGGCTTGACCTCACCCAGGAAGTAGGGCTTGAAGGGCACCATGCCGGCCGGGACGAGGAGCAGAGTCGGGTCGTCCGCGATGAGCGACGCCGAAGGGACGACGGTGTGACCGCGCTCCTCGAAGAAGCTCAACCAGCGGCGACGAATCTCGGCCGACTCCATCAGTGGTCCTCATTCCGGTTGTACGAGTACGTCGGGTACGCCGTGGCGTCGTCGACGACGTGCTTCGGGTTGCTGCTGTGGTGGTTCTCGATGGCGTGGCGGCGCCGGGGGGCGGGGAGTTCCGGGTCGACGGGGGCGTTCAGGCCCAGCGCGTCGTCCAGTTCGGCCTCCCGCTGGGCCATGTTGTCGCGGACGTCGAGCGCGAAGCCCACCGCGCGGTCCCTGACGCGGGTGCCCACGTCGAGTGCCTTGTTCGCCGCGGTGGCGGCGAGGCTGTCGGGGGTGAGCTGCTTGAGCTTCCGGTTGACCTTGGTGGTGGCCCACACACCGGCGGCCACGCCGGTGCCGAACCAGAACGTACGGCGGAACATCGCTCGGTCAGCCCTTCTTCCGCTTCGTCCGCCGCGCGGCCGGGAGCGTACGGCCCACGATCACCGTGCGCCGCGCCTGTGCCGCCGGGGCGGACATGTCCTCCTTGCGACCGCCGAGTGCCCGGCGCACGCCGTACCCGAACGCCGCGACCTTGACCAGCGGGCCGCCGAAGGTGGAGGCCACGGTGGTGGACAGCGCCGAGGCGTTCGAGGTGACCTCCTGGACGTCGGAGGCGATCGCGTCGACCCGGTCGATCTGGGTCTGCGCGCTGCGCACCGCCGCCGAGGCGTCGGCCAGCAGCGGAACGGCCTGGTCGGTCACGTCCGCCACGAGCTTGGTGGTCGTCCTGAGCGTCTGGGCCAGCCTCGCCAGTGCGACGGCGAGGAAGGAGACCAGGATCGCCCAGAAGACGGCCACCAGGATCCCGGCCACCTCGCCACCGGACACTGTGTGCACCCGCTCCCTCAAAGACGTGCCTGAACATCGGGAAAGTCGTGCACCGAGCCTATCGCGCCGGGCGCGGGGCTCCGTACCGGATTCCCCGCCGCGCGCGGCGCGCTTCGACCGGGCCGCGCAAGGCGATTGTACGGAGTGAATACGGTTCAGTACGCTCCGTGTCTCATGCGAGACCTTCGGCGCGACGGCGTCCCGCACGGCAATCTACCGCTGGAACTCGACGTGTTCGTGGGCAGGGCGGCCGAGCTCGCGGAGCTGGCCGCGGCACTGGACTCGGCCCGGCTGGTGACCGTCACCGGGGCCGGTGGTGTCGGCAAGTCACGGCTGGCCGCGCGGGCGGCCGGACGCCGCTCGCCCCGGGACGGGGTGTGGCGGGTGCAACTGGCGCCGGTGCGCGACGAGGAGTTCGTCGACTACGCGGTCGTGGAGGCGCTGGGCCTGACCGACCACACCACCCGGCTGCCGCGCGAGACGCTGCTCGAGCACCTGGCCGAGCGGGAGCTGCTGCTGGTCCTGGACGGGGTCGAGCACCTGGCGGACGCCTGCGCGTCGCTGGTGACCGAGCTGCTGGGCCGCGCCCCCGGGCTCAGGGTGCTGGCGGTGGGGCGCAGACCGCTGGACGTGGCCGGGGAACGGCTGGTTCCGCTGGCCCCGCTGGGCACGGAGGAGGCGGTGGAGCTGCTGACGGTCCGGGCCGGGCAGCGGCACGTCACCTGCGGCTACGCCGCCGGCCCCGACGCGGACCAGCGGGAGGTGCGCGAGCTGTGCCGGCGCCTGGACGGGATCCCGCTGGCGATCGAGCTGGCGGCGGGGCGGCTCGGCACGCTGTCGCCGGGACAGGTGCTGCGCCGCCTCGACGACCGGTTCCGGCTGCTGACGGGCGGGGACCGCACCGCGCTGCCCCGGCACCGGACGCTGCGCACGGCGATCGGCTGGAGCCACGAGCTGTGCACACCGCCGGAGCGGCTGCTGTGGGCGCGGCTGTCGGTGTTCACCGGGTCGTTCGACCTGGAGGCCGCCGAGTACGTGTGCAGCGGGGACGGACTGACCGCCGACGAGGTGCTCGACGTGGTCTCCGCACTGCTCGCCCAGTCCGTGCTGACCCGCGAGGAGTCCCCGGCCGGGGTGCGCTACCGGATGCTCGACACCGTGCGGGCCTACGGCGCCGGCTGGCTGACGGCGACCGGCGACGCGGACCGGCTGCGGCGGCGGCACCGGGACTGGTACGTGGGCCTGGCGACCTGGTGCGAGCTGGAGTGGTTCTCGCCGCGCCAGGCGGAGGTCGCCACGCGGGTGGACGCCGAGCTGCCGAATCTGCGCAGCGCCCTGGAGCACTGCCTCAACGATCCTGCCGGCGGGCACCTGGGCCAGTACCTGGCGGGCGCCCTGTGGTTCCACTGGGTCGGCTGCGGACGGCTGTCGGAGGGGCGGCACTGGCTGGAGCAGGCGGTACGGCTGGAGGCGGAGCCGACGGCGGGCGAGCAGTCCCGGCTGAAGGCACTGTGGGTGCTCGCGTACGTGGCGATCCTCCAGGGCGACACGGTGCCCGCACTGGCGGCGCTCCAGGAGTGCCGCGAGGAGGCGGAACGCTCGGCGAACCCGACGGCCGTGGCGTACGCGGAGCACCGCAGCGGCTGCCTGGCGCTGGTGACGGACGACCTGCCGCGCGCGGAGACGCTGCTGCGCTCCGCGCTGCACCGGTACCGGGAGATCGGCGAACTGAACAGCAACGTGCTGATGGGCCAGGTGGAACTGGCGATGGCCCGGGCGTTCCAGGGCGACCTGCCGGACGCGGTGCGCCTGTGCGAGGACGTGCGCCAGGTGTGCGAGGACCACGGCGAGCGCTGGGCCCGGGGGTACGCCCTGTACGTGCTGGCGTACGCGGCCTGGAGCGAGGGCGATCCGGTGCGCGCCCGGGAGCTGCTGGCCGACTGCCTGGGCGGTGCGCACCGCTTCCGCGACCAGCTCGGCTCGGTGCTGGCGGTGGAGCTGCTCGCCCTGGTCACGGCGGCGGAGGGCGACGCGGCGGAGGCGGCGGTGCTGCAGGGTGCGGCGGGGCGGATGTGGCCGTCGGTGGGTCTGCCGCTGTTCGGCTCGGCGCACTACAACGCGCCGCACGAACTGTGCGAGGCGGCGGCCCGGGAGCAGTTGGGCGACGAGCGGTACGAGCAGTGCGTGCGGCACGGGGCGCGGCTGGGCCGCCGGGAGGCGGTGGCGCGGGCGCTGCGGCGGCCCGGGTCGCCGGTCTCGCTGCCGGCGCCGCGCACGGCCGCCGGGGGGCGGTCCGTGGCGGGCGCCCGCACGGCGAAGCCCGCCGCCTCCCCCACCCGGAGGGGCGGGGAGACGGCGGGCTGAGGTACCGCGGGTGGGTACTGCGCCTGTTTGATGCGGCGGGTGTGCCGGATCAGCGGGCGTAGTACTCGACGACGAGCTGCTCGTCGCAGATCACCGGGATCTCCTTGCGGTTCGGCTCGCGGTCCAGGCGGAACGCCAGGGCCTTGAGGTTCACCTGGAGGTAGCGCGGGGTCTCGCCGTCGGGGGCGAAGCCGCCCTCGCGGGCGATGGTGAAGAGCGTCTTCTCCTTGGAGCGCTCGCGCACCTGCACCACGTCGTCCGGGCGGACGCGGAAGGACGGCTTGTCGACCTTCTGGCCGTTGACCTGGATGTGGCCGTGGACGACCATCTGGCGGGCCTGGTAGATCGTGCGGGCGATGCCCGAACGCAGGACCAGCGCGTCGAGACGGCGCTCGAGCTCGATGACCAGGGCCTCGCCGGTCTTCATGTTGGTCTTGGAGGCACGCTCGTAGGCGCGGACGAGCTGGCGCTCGCTGAGGTCGTACTGCGCGCGCAGACGCTGCTTCTCGAGCAGACGGACCTTGTAGTCCGAGTTCTGCTTGCGGCCGCGGCCGTGCTCGCCCGGCGGGTAGGGGCGGGCCTCGAAGTACTTGACGGCCTTCGGGGTCAGCGCGATGCCGAGGGCACGCGACTTCTTGACCTTGGGGCGGGACTGGTTCGCCACTGTCTGTGTCTCTTCTCTAGTTTCCGGCTTGTCAGGGTTGAGGGAGGTCGCAATCCGCAGCCGGGGAATCCCGCCGGGTCCGCTCGGGACCTGCCGGGCAGCCGCTCCCCTGGTCTGGGCACATACGTGCAGCACGCGAGTGGCCCACCGACCGCTCCCGGAACCGGGTGGTGGTGGGCTGCCCGCGACACCGATCGACGGTGCGCGACGCTCCTGGAACCCGCTGGGGGTTCCGGCCGGCTGTCCCGTTCTGACAGCACGGGACTCGGCACTCCGGGCGAGTCTACAGGCTGCTCAGGAGGGCTTGCGACCGAGGTGCCCGCGGGTCCACTCCACCGCGTCCGCGTAGCGGGCCTCGGCGCCGTGCCGGGTCGGCGTGTAGTACGTGCGGTCCTTCAGCCCGTCCGGGGCGTACTGCTGGGCGGCGATGCCCTCGGGCAGGTCGTGCGGGTACACGTACCCCTGCCCGTGCCCCAGCTTGCCCGCGCCCTTGTAGTGGCTGTCCCGCAGGTGCGCGGGAACCGGCCCGGCGTGGCCCTTGCGCACGTCGTCCAGGGCGGCGCCGATGGCGGTGGTCGCGGCGTTGGACTTGGGGGCCAGGGCCAGGGCGATGGTGGCGTGGCTGAGGGTGAGGGACGCCTCGGGGAAGCCGATCATGGCGACGGCCTGGGCGGCGGCGACGGCGATCTGCAGCGCGTTCGGGTCGGCGAGGCCGATGTCCTCGCTGGCGGAGATCATCAGGCGCCGCGCGATGAAGCGGGGGTCCTCGCCGGCCTCGATCATCCGGGCCAGGTAGTGCAGGGCGGCGTCGACGTCGGAGCCGCGGATGGACTTGATCAGGGCGCTGGCGACGTCGTAGTGCTGGTCGCCGTCGCGGTCGTACTTCACCGCGGCGCGGTCGACCGTCTCCTCCAGCGTGGTCAGGGCGATCTCCGACTCGCCCTTGTCGAGCGCGGCCCCGGCGGCGGCCTCCAGGGCGGTCAGCGCACGCCGGGCGTCGCCGCCGGCGATGCGCAGCAGGTGGTCCTCGGTGTCCTCGGGGAGGGCGAGGGCGCCCTTGAGGCCGCGCTCGTCGCCCAGGGCGCGGCGGAGCAGGTCCCGGATGTCGTCGTCGGTGAGGGGTTCGAGGGTGAGCAGGAGGGAGCGGGAGAGCAGCGGGGAGATCACCGAGAAGTAGGGGTTTTCGGTGGTGGCGGCGATCAGGGTGACCCAGCGGTTCTCCACGGCCGGGAGGAGGGAGTCCTGCTGGGCCTTGCTGAAGCGGTGGATCTCGTCGAGGAAGAGGACGGTCTCCTTGCCGTACCCGCCGACCGCCCGGCGGGCGCCGTCGATGACCGCGCGGACCTCCTTGACGCCCGCGGTGATCGCCGACAGCTCCACGAACCGCTTGTTGGTGGCCTTGGACACGACGTAGGCCAGCGTGGTCTTGCCGGTGCCGGGCGGGCCCCAGAGGATGACCGAGGACGGCCCCGCGGGGCCGGACGCGCCCTCTCCGACCAGGCGGCGCAGGGGGGATCCGGGCTTGAGCAGGTGCTGCTGGCCGACGACCTCGTCGAGGGTGCGCGGGCGCATCCGCACGGCGAGGGGGCTGCCGGTCGGGTCCTTCTCCTGGCGTTCTTCGGCTGCGGCGGTGAACAGATCGGGCTCCACGCCTTGAACCCTAAAGGACCGCACCGACAACGCGGCGGGCCCGGTGGGTCCACCGCTGCGGCAGGACGGTCAGCTCGTCCAGAAGTCCCACCACCGGGTGAGGATCATCATGCCGATGATGCCGATGTGCAGCACCGGCAGGACCCACGTGAACTCGCCGAAGAAGCCGCGCAGCCAGGCCGGCGCGGGCAGGAAGCCCTTGCGGACGTTGAAGGACGTCACGTACCAGAACATCAGGATCGTGGCCACCCAGGCCAGGCAGCACCACAGGCACAGCGAGTTGATCCGGTACAGCGACTGGAACTGCAGCCAGGAGACGAACCCGACACCGAAGAGGCAGCCGGCGTTGAAGGTGAGCCAGTACCAGCGCGGGTAGGCGGCACGGGCGAGCAGGCTCATGCCGACGCAGATGACGATGCCGTAGGCGACGAGGCCGAGCATCGGGTTGGGGAAGCCGAAGGCGGAGGCCTGGTCGCTCTCCATGATGTTGCCGCAGGAGACGACCGGGTTGAGGCTGCAGCCGGGGGTGAACGTGGTGCCGGCGAGCTTGGCCTCGAGGATCTTCTGCTTGTCGATCGTGATGATCCAGGCGGCGAGCAGTCCGGCGGCGCCCGTGATCACCAGCAGCAGGGCGAGGGCGCGGCTGCCGCCCTCGGTGCGCGGGGTGCGGGTGCCGCTGTCCGGCGCGGGCTCTGCCACGGTGGAGGCGTCCTTCACTGTCGTCTTGCTCATCACGCCGATTCCGTCACTGGGGAGTGGGACCTGCTTCGGGCAGGGGCCATTGTGCCGCACAAGCCTGTAGGGGCACCGTTCGATGAGCCTATGAAAGGGACGGCGATCACCCCGTGGCGGCACGTTCCGGCCAACGCCCGTTCCCCAGGGGCACACGCGAACGAAATCCGTGCCCCTGGAGAGATGCCCGGGTCGGCTAGCCGAGCCGCGACTCCAGCTCCGCGACGATCTCGTTGACGCCGATCGCGGTCTGCTCGCCGGACTCCATGTCCTTGAGCTGGACGACACCCTCGGCGAGGTCGCGCTCGCCCAGGACCAGGGTGTAGCGGGCGCCCGAGCGGTTGGCGGCTTTCATCGCGGCCTTCAGTCCCTTGCCGCCGTAGGAGAAGTCGGCGGCGACGCCGTTCTTGCGCAGCTCCGTGATCTTGGCGAAGAGGATCCGGCGGGCCTCCTCGCCCAGCGGGACCGCGAAGACGGAGGTCGCGGAGGGGATGTCCAGTTCGATGCCCTCCGCCTCCAGGGCGAGGACGGTGCGGTCGACCCCGAGGGCCCAGCCGACCGAGGGCAGGGAGGGGCCGCCGATCATCTCGGACAGGCCGTCGTAGCGGCCGCCGCCGCCCACCGCGGACTGGGAGCCGAGGCCGTCGTGGACGAACTCGAAGGTCGTGCGGGTGTAGTAGTCCAGGCCGCGGACCAGCTTCGGGTCGTCCTCGAAGACCACGCCCGCCGCCGTGATCAGCTCGCGCACCTCCTCGTGGTACGCCTTGCAGGCGTCGCACAGGTAGTCGCGCAGCAGCGGGGCGTCGGTGAGCTGCTTCTGGACCTCGGGGCGTTTGTCGTCCAGCACGCGCAGCGGGTTGATCTCGGCGCGGCGCAGGGTGTCCTCGTCGAGGTCGAGTCCGCGCAGGAAGTCCTGGAGCGCGGCCCGGTAGACGGGACGGCACTCCTTGTCGCCGAGGGAGTTGAGCAGGATGCGGAAGTCCCGCAGGCCGAGCGCGCGGTACGACTGGTCGGCCAGGATGATCAGTTCGGCGTCCAGGGCCGGGTCCTCGGCACCGATCGCCTCGGCGCCGACCTGGGAGAAGTGGCGGTAACGGCCCTTCTGGGGGCGCTCGTAGCGGTACTGCGAGCCCGAGTACCAGACCTTCACCGGCAGGTTGCCCGCCTTGTGCAGGTTGGCCTCCAGGACCGCGCGGAGCACGGGCGCGGTGGTCTCCGGGCGCAGGGCGAGGCGGTCGCCGCCCTTGGTCTCGAAGACGTACATCTCCTTGGTCACGATGTCGGTCGACTCACCGACGCCGCGCGCGAACAGCTCGACGTTCTCGAAACCGGGCGTCTCGATGTAGCCGTAGCCGGAGTTGCGCAGCGGGGCGGCGATCGCCTCCCGGACGGCCAGGAACTTGGCGGAGTCGGGCGGCAGCAGGTCGTACGTGCCCTTGGGGGCCTTGAAGGTGCTCACGGAAGGTCTCGTCACATTCCTCGTCGGGGCGCGTTCGGGGCGCCCTGGCCGGCGGCCACCTGCCGCAAGTACGGGTTGGTGGCGCGTTCCTGGCCGATGGTCGTCTGGGGGCCGTGTCCGGACAGCACCACGGTCGAGTCGTCGAGCGGCAGGCACACGCGTGCCAGGGACTCGAGCATGTCGTCCATGGAGCCGCCGGGGAGGTCGGTGCGTCCGATGGAGCCGGCGAACAGCAGGTCGCCCGAGAACATGACCGGCGGGACGTCCGCCGCCTCGGGCATGCCGAAGGTCACCGACCCCTTGGTATGGCCCGGGGCGTGCGCGACGGTCAGCTCCAGGCCCGCCAGCTCCAGCTTCGCGCCGTCGGTCAGCTCCTTGACGTCGTCCGGCTCCCCCACGGTCAGCTCGCCCATGAGCGGCATGCCGATGGCGCGGCCGATGCCCTTCTCGGGGTCGCTCATCATGTAGCGGTCCTCGGGGTGGATCCAGGCGGGCACGTCGTGGGCGCCGCACACCGGGACGACCGAGGCGACGTGGTCGATGTGGCCGTGGGTGAGGACGACGGCGACGGGCTTGAGCCGATGTCTGCGGATCGCGTCCTCGACGCCGGGGGCCGCCTGGTGGCCCGGGTCGATGATCACGCACTCCTCACCGGCGGCGGGGGCGACGAGATAACAGTTCGTCCCCCAGGCCCCGGCGGGGAACCCGGCAATGAGCACGATCGTCCTTCGTTTGGGTCGGTTCGGGCGGGCTTGCGAACGGGTCGCGCCCAAGGTCAGAGCCTACCGGCGGTGCCGATTCCTCAGCGAACCCATATACGGTACGGGGCTACACGCCCACGGTCGGCTCATCGCACCCACGCGTACCGGTCGGCACACGAAGACGCACGAGGAGAGAACCCGGTGGTCAGCCAGGAGCAGCGGCGGCGTCAGCTCGCCCGGGAGAAGTTCTTGCGGCAGCAGCAGCGACGTACCAGCGCGCGACGCAAGGCGCGCATGCGCAACGCCGCGATCGCGTCGGTGCTCGGCGTGATTCTGATCGGCAGTGTCGCGCTGTACACGACCGGGGTGGTCCTCGGGGACGACGACGACAAGACGAACGCGAGCGCGGAGGTCACGCCGAGCGCGTCGGCGACCAGCAAGGCGCCGGACCCCTGCGACAAGCCGGCCGAGGGCAAGGCCAAGACGCAGACCTGGAAGAAGGAACCGGAGCTGAGCGTCGACGAGTCGGCGAAGTACACGATGAAGCTGGAGACCACGTGCGGTGACATAGACATCGCGCTGAAGGCGAAGGCGGCACCGCACACGGTCAACTCGTTCGACTTCCTGGCGGGCAAGGGCTACTTCGACCACACGAAGTGCCACCGGCTGACCACCGAGGGCATCTACGTCCTCCAGTGCGGCGACCCCACCGCCCAGGGCAACGGCGGCCCCGGCTACAACATCCCGGACGAGAACCTGAAGGACAAGAGCCTCAAGGACAACACGTACCCGGCGGGCACGGTGGCGATGGCGAACACCGGTCAGCCGGACTCCGGCGGCAGCCAGTTCTTCCTCGTGTACCAGAACAGCCAGCTCCCCCCGAGCTACACCCCGTTCGGCACCGTCTCCGAGGAGGGCATGACGGTCCTGAAGAAGATCGCCGCCGCGGGGGCCCAGCCCGCGGACCCGACGACCGGCAACACCGCGCCGAACGCGACGGTCGTGATCAACAAGGCCACGGTCACGAAATCCTGACCCTCATCAGCGAAAGTTCGGTCGTGCGGGATGCGGACAGGCCACCCGCCGGTCGCCTATGTTGGCCGTGACGAAACTGTGGACGATGCCCGGGGGTGGCGAAGCCCTCCGCAGGCATCATGTGGAGGAGGCGCTGTGAGCAGCGACCCGTGGGGCCGCGTCGACGAGACGGGGACCGTGTACGTGCGTACGGCCGACGGCGAGAAGGTCGTCGGATCCTGGCAGGCAGGCTCCCCCGAGGAGGCGCTGGCCTACTTCGAGCGCAAGTACGAAGGCCTGGTTGTGGAGATCGGCCTCCTCGAGAAGCGGGTGAAGACCACCGACCTGTCGGCCAAGGACGCCCAGACCGCCGTCGACCACCTGCGCGAGCAGGTGGACGCGCACCACGCGGTCGGTGACCTGGACGCGCTGCGGGCCCGGCTGGACAAGCTCGTCGCGCTCGTGGAGAAACGCCGCGAGGAGCGCAGGGCCCAGCGCGCCAAGCAGTCCGACGAAGCACGCGGCGCCAAGGAGGCCCTGGTCGCCGAGGCCGAGGAGCTGGCCCGCTCGGACCAGTGGCGGGCGGCCGGGGAGCGGCTGCGGTCCCTGGTCGACACCTGGAAGGGCCTGCCGCGCCTGGACCGCAAGTCCGACGACGAGCTGTGGCACCGCTTCTCGCACGCGCGCTCGGCGTTCTCCAAGCGCCGCAAGCAGCACTTCGCCCAGCTCGACGCGCAGCGCGAGGAGGCCCGCCGCACCAAGGAGCGGCTGGTCGCCGAGGCCGAGGCACTGTCGAACTCGACGGACTGGGGGCCGACGGCCGCGCGCTACCGCGACCTGATGTCCGAGTGGAAGGCCGCCGGCCGCGCCCAGCGCGAGCACGAGGACGACCTGTGGAACCGCTTCCGCGGTGCCCAGGACGTGTTCTTCGCCGCCCGCAGCTCGGTCTTCGCCGAGCGGGACGCCGAGCAGGCGGAGAACCTGAAGCTCAAGGAGGAGCTGGCCGAGGAGGCCGAGAAGCTCCTCCCGGTCACCGACCTCAAGGCGGCCCGCGCCGCCTTCCGCTCGGTCAACGAGCGCTGGGAGGCCGTCGGTCACGTGCCCCGCGACGCCCGGCCGAAGGTCGAGGGGCGGATGCACGCCGTCGAGCGGGCCCTGCAGGAGGCCGAGGAGGCCGAGTGGCGCCGGACCAACCCGGAGGCACGCGCGCGTGCCGAGGGTCTGACCGGACAGCTCCAGGCCGCCGTGGACAAGCTGCGCGCCCAGATCGAGCAGGCCCGCGCCCAGGGCAACGACGCGAGGGCCGACAAGCTCGCGCGCGAACTGGAGGGCCGCCAGGCACTGCTGGACCAGGCGCTCAAGGGCCTGCACGAGTTCGGCGGCTGACGGTCGCGGACCGCATACGACGAGGGGCTTCCGTACGGTGCGTACGGAAGCCCCTCGTCGTATGTGCTGGGTGCGTTCGGCGTCGTATGCGCTGGGTGCGCTCTTCCGCGCGCCCGCCTACGACGGCCTGCGTGCCGAGGTCACCCGGTACACGTCGTAGACGCCCTCCACACCGCGTACGGCCTTCAGGACGTGGCCCAGGTGCTTGGGGTCGCCCATCTCGAAGGTGAAGCGGGAGGTGGCCACCCGGTCGCGGGAGGTCTGGACGGCGGCCGAGAGGATGTTGACGTGCTGGTCGGACAGCACGCGGGTGACGTCCGACAGGAGACGGGAGCGGTCCAGGGCCTCGACCTGGATGGCGACCAGGAAGACCGAGGACTGGGTGGGCGCCCACTCGACCTCGAGGATGCGTTCGGGCTCGCGGGAGAGCGAGTCCACGTTGACGCAGTCGCTGCGGTGGACGGACACGCCGCTGCCGCGGGTGACGAAGCCGATGATCGGGTCGCCCGGCACCGGCGTGCAGCAGCGGGCCAGCTTGACCCACACGTCCTCGACGCCCTTGACGACCACGCCCGGGTCGGCGTTGGCCCGGCGCTTGCGGCCCCGGCCGCGGGACGGCGGGACCGACTCGTCGATCTCCTCGGTGGCCGCCTCCTCGCCGCCGAGCGCCTGGACGAGCTTCTGCACGATGTTCGGCGCCGAGACGTGGCCCTCGCCGATCGCCGCGTACAGCGCGGAGATGTCCGAGTAGCGCATCTCGTGGGCGAGCGTGACCAGGGAGTCGCCGGTGAGGATGCGCTGGATCGGCAGGTTCTGCTTGCGCATCGCGCGGACGATGGCGTCCTTGCCCTGCTCGATCGCCTCGTCCCGGCGCTCCTTGGAGAACCAGGCGCGGATCTTGTTGCGGGCGCGCGGCGACTTCACGAAGCCGAGCCAGTCGCGGGAGGGGCCCGCGCCGGCCGCCTTGGAGGTGAAGACCTCCACCAGGTCGCCGTTGTCGAGGGTGGACTCCAGCGGTACCAGCCGCCCGTTGACCCGTGCCCCTATGGTGCGGTGGCCGACCTCGGTGTGGACGGCGTAGGCGAAGTCCACGGGGGTGGCCCCGGCGGGGAGCGCTATGACGTCGCCCTTGGGGGTGAAGACGAAGACCTCGTTGCGCGAGAGGTCGAAGCGCAGGGACTCCAGGAACTCGCCGGGGTCCTCCGTCTCCTTCTGCCAGTCCAGGAGCTGGCGCAGCCAGGCCATGTCGTTGAGGTGGTCGTCCTTGCTCTTGCCGGACGACCTGGGGGCGTCGGTGCGCACCTTGGAGGCGCCGGCGACGGCCTCCTGCTTGTACTTCCAGTGGGCGGCGATGCCGTACTCCGCGCGACGGTGCATGTCGAAGGTGCGGATCTGCAGCTCGACCGGCTTGCCGCCGGGCCCGATGACCGTCGTGTGCAGCGACTGGTACATGTTGAACTTGGGCATCGCGATGTAGTCCTTGAACCGCCCCGGAACAGGGTTCCAGCGGGCGTGGACCGTGCCGAGCGCCGCGTAGCAGTCGCGGACGGTGTCCACCAGGACGCGGATGCCCACCAGGTCGTAGATCTCCGCGAAGTCCCGGCCGCGGACGATCATCTTCTGGTAGACGCTGTAGTAGTGCTTGGGGCGGCCGGTGACGGTCGCCTTGATGCGGGCCGCGCGCAGGTCCTGCTGGACCTCGTCGGTGACGACGGCGAGGTACTCGTCGCGCTTGGGGGCGCGCTCGGCGACCAGGCGGACGATCTCGTCGTACATCTTGGGGTAGAGGATCGCGAAGGCGAGGTCCTCCAGCTCCCACTTGATGGTGTTCATGCCCAGGCGGTGGGCGAGCGGCGCGTAGATCTCCAGGGTCTCGCGCGCCTTCTTCTCCTGCTTCTCACGCTTGAGGTAGCGCATGGTGCGCATGTTGTGCAGGCGGTCGGCGAGCTTGATGACCAGGACACGCGGGTCCTTGGCCATGGCGACGACCATCTTGCGCACCGTCTCGGCCTGCGCGGCCTCGCCGAACTTGACCTTGTCCAGCTTGGTGACGCCGTCGACGAGCAGGGTGACCACGTCGCCGAAGTCGCGGCGCAGGTCCTCCAGGCCGTACTCGGTGTCCTCGACGGTGTCGTGCAGCAGCCCGGCCATCAGCGTCGCCGGGTCCATGCCCAGCTCGGCGAGGATGGTGGTGACGGCGAGCGGGTGTGTGATGTACGGGTCGCCGCTCTTGCGCTTCTGGCCGCGGTGCCAGCGTTCGGCGACCTGGTAGGCACGCTCGATCTGGCGCAGGGTCGCCGTCTCGATCTTGGGGTCGTTGCCGCGCACTATGCGCAGCAGCGGCTCCAAGACCGGGTTGTAGGGGTTGGCGCGCTGCACACCGAGGCGGGCGAGGCGGGCGCGGACGCGGTTGGAGGAGCCGGAGCGGGCGGGCTGGCCGGTGGGAGTGCGGACCACGGGCGCGTTCTGCGGGCGCTCGGAGGGCAGCGGCTTGGGGCGCGCCTGCTGCTCGGCGGGCTTGTCGACCGGCGCGGACGGGGCGTGCTGGATCGGCCCGTGCGTGTCGTTCTTCGCCTGGGGCGCGCTCGGCGCGGGCTTCGCCGCGGACGCCGAGGCGGACTCGGGCTTTGCGGCGGTCAGTGGCTGGGCCTCGTCTGGCAAGAGGACTCCTCGTGCGCGATCCGGGTCCCCCGGTCAGGCTCCGGATACCCCATCGTAGCGATCCTGCGCTCCAGGATCGCCTTCAGGCCGATATGAGGGCCGTCCACCAGTGCAACGCCTGGGGCGGGCGCCGGATTCCTCCGGGCCCGCCCCAGGTGTCGCGGTGTGCGTGGTTCAGACCGTGAGCAGCGCCCTCAGCGGTGCCCCGGCCAGGTGCGGCTCCAGCCGGGCCCGTCCGCCGAGGAAGCCCAGCTCCATCAGGACGGCGAGGCCCGCGACCTCGGCACCGGCCCGGCGGATCAGCTCCAGTGAGGCCTCGGCGGTGCCGCCGGTGGCGAGGACGTCGTCGACGACCAGCACGCGGTCTCCCGCGCTGAGGTCCTCGGCGTGCACCTCGATCTCGGCGGAGCCGTACTCCAGGTCGTAGGCCTGGCTGAGCGTGGCTCCGGGGAGCTTGCCCGCCTTGCGCACGGGGATGAAGCCCAGGCCCGCCCGCAGGGCCACCGGGGCGCCCAGGATGAAGCCGCGGGCCTCCAGGCCGACGACCTTGGTGGCGCCGGTGTGCCCGGCGACCTCGGCGAGGGCGTCGGTCAGGGCGGCGAAGGCCGCCGGGTCCGCCAGGAGCGGGGTGATGTCCTTGAACATCACGCCCGGCTCCGGGTAGTCGGCCACGTCCCGGATGCGGCTGAGGAGCAGCTCGGTGAGGTCGGTCGTCCCGGTCATCGGCGCTTCCCCGAGGGTCGGCCGCGTCCCCTGCCGCGGGAGGCGCTCTGGTTGCGGGGGCCGACGACCGCGGGTGCGGCGTCGTCCGCCTCGTCGGCGTCGTACGTCCCCTCGCCGGACGCGGAGTCCGCGGTCTCGCCCTTGGCCGCCGCCTGGGCGCGCTTGGCCAGGACCCGCTTCTTGAGGGCCTTCATCTGCGGCTCGGCCTCCTTGAGGTCGGCGACGAGCGGCGTGGCGATGAAGATCGACGAGTAGGCGCCCGCGGCGAGGCCGACGAACAGCGACAGCGAGATGTCGTTGAGCATGCCGGCGCCGAGGACGCCGCCGCCGATGAAGAGCAGGCCCGCCACCGGCAGCAGTGCGACCACCGTGGTGTTGATGGAGCGGACCAGGGTGCCGTTGATCGAGCGGTTGGCGACCTCCGAGTACGTCCAGCGGGTCTGCTTGGTGATGTCCTTCGTCTGCTCCTTGAGACTGTCGAAGACGACGACCGTGTCGTAGAGCGAGTAGCCGAGGATCGTCAGCAGGCCGATCACCGTGCCGGGTGTGACCTCGAAGCCCACGAGGGCGTAGACACCGACCGTGATCGTGATGTCGTGGATCAGGGCGACGAAGGCGGCCAGTGCCATCCGCCACTCGAACGCGATCGCCAGGTAGATCACGACGAGGACCATGAAGATCCCGAGGCCCTGCCAGGCCTTGTTCGCGATCTGGTCGCCCCAGCTCGGGCCGACCAGGTCGGCGTTGATCCTGTCCGCCGGGACGTCCAGCTTCTGGGAGAGGTCGTCCTTGATCTGGTCCGACTGCTGGGTGTCGGTGCCCGCGATCTGGATGCGGAGGCTGCCGTCGCCGAGCTTCTGGACGATCGCGTCGTGGCCGGAGGCGTCCTCCGCCCAGGTCTCGGCCTGGGAGACGGAGGCGCTCATGTTCTTCGGGGTGGTGAAGACCGCACCGCCCTGGAACTCGATGCCCATGTGCAGGCCGCGCACCGCCAGGCCGACGATGGCCGTGATGGTGATGAGGATCGAGATGCCGTACCAGATCTTGCGGTTCTTGACGAAGTCGTAGCCGACCTCGCCGTGGTGCAGTCGGGCGCCGAGTGTGCCGAGCTTCGACATCTCTCACGCCTCCTTCGGGTCGACAGGGCCGGCGGCAGGACGGGAGGGGCGGCGGGTGCGGCGCAGCGGGGGCTTGGCACCCAGGGCCTTCGGGTCCAGGCCGGACCACTTGTGACCGCTGGCGAAGAACTTGCGCCGGGCCATCAGCGTCAGCAGCGGCTTGGTGAAGAGGAAGACCACCACCACGTCGAGCAGGGTCGTCAGACCGAGCGTGAACGCGAAGCCCTGCACCTTGCCGACGGTGACGATGAAGAGCACCGCCGCGGCGAGGAAGGACACGAAGTCGGAGACGAGGATGGTGCGCCGGGCACGCGGCCAGGCCCGCTCGACGGCGGGACGCAGCGTGCGGCCCTCGCGGATCTCGTCGCGGACGCGTTCGAAGTACACGATGAACGAGTCCGCGGTGATGCCGATGGCGACGATGGCACCGCACACGGCCGGCAGGTTCAGCGCGAAGCCGATGGTCGGGCCGAGCAGCGACATGATCACGTACGTGAGACCCGCGGAGACGCCGAGCGAGGCGACGGCGATGAACGACAGGCCGCGGTAGTAGAAGAGCAGGTAGAGGACGACCAGGGCGAGTCCGATCGCGCCCGCGATCAGACCGGCGTGGAGCTGCTCACCGCCGAGCGCGGCGGTGACGGTGGTGACGCTGTCCTCCTTGAAGGTCAGCGGCAGCGCGCCGTAGGACAGCATGTTGGCGAGGCTCTGGGCCTCCTCCTGGTCGAAGCTGCCGGAGATCTCCGCGTTGCCGCCGGTCAGCTCCTGGCTGACGTACGGGTCGGAGACGACCTCGTTGTCCAGGACGATGGCGAACTGGTTCTGCGGGGACTGCTTCTGGGCGAGCTGACCGGTGATGTCCGCGAACTTCTTGCTGCCCTTGTCCGTGAACTTCATCGTCACGGTCCAGCCGGCGGCGGTCTGCGTGTTGTAGACGGCGTCGGCCTTGTCGACCTCGGTGCCGTCGACCGCGGCGGGGCCGAGGATGTACTTCTGCCACTGGCCCTGCGCGTTCTGGCCGCAGGCGAGGGTCGAGTCGGCCGGCTTGGCACCCTTGCCGGTCTGGGCGCGGGCGTTGGCGTCGGTGCAGTCCAGGGCCGCGTACTGCTGCTGCAGCTTGGCGGTGGCGTCGTCGCCGGACGCGCTGGCGCTCGGGGACGGGGAGGCGGCGTCGGAACTCTTCGCGGACGGGCTGGGGTCGGCTTTCAGGGCGTCGCTCGCGGCGCGGCCCTGGGTGGTGGCGCTGGCCGAGGCGGGGTCGGACGGCGTGCCGCTGCTCGGCTTGCTGCCGTCGGTGGCCTTGTCGCCGTCCGTCGCCTTGTCACCGTCGGTCGCCTTGTCACCGTCGGTCGCCTTGTCCGTGGCCTTGTCGGTCGCCTTGTCCGAGGCGCCGCCCGTCTCGCTCGGCGAGGGGCTGCCGGTCGCGTTGGCGCCGGAGAGCTCGGTGGCGAGGACCGGCCGGAAGTACAGCTTGGCGGTGGTACCGACCTGCTGCCGGGCTTCCTTCGAGTTCATCCCCTTGGGGATGTTGACGATGATGTTCCGGTCGCCCTGGGTCTGGACCTCGGCCTCGGAGACACCCAGACCGTTGACACGGCGCTCCATGATGTCGACCGCGGTGTCCATGTTGGTCTTGTTGATCGCGGACTCCTGGCCCGCCTCCGGGACAGCCCTGAGCGTGATGCTCGTGCCGCCCGCCAGGTCGATGCCGAGACGCGGAGTCGTGTGCCCGGAGGCGAACATGCCTCCGGTGAGCGCCACGATGGCGATCAGGATCAGGGCCAGCGAGCGCCCGGGCTTGCTTTGAGCGCTCGCATTCTTTCCCTTTTTAGGTGCTGCCACCTTTGTGTACTCCCTCTCGGGCCGCTTGGCGCCCAGAAGGCGTCACCGGCGGCCATCACATGGTGTCCGGATCCGTGCGAGCCGCGCGTCGCGCGGGGTGCGCGGGAACCCGTCCCGCGCACCCCGGGCACGGCCTACTTCGCCTCGGAACCGCCGTCGGACTTCTTCGCCTTCTCGTCGGTCTGCGCCTCGGCGGGCGCGGCGTCGACCGTCGGCTCGTCGGCCGTCTCGTCGTCCGCGGCCTTCTTGCCGAGGTCGACGGACTTGTCGTCGGAGGCGGCGTCGGCGGGGGCGTCGGTCTCGGTGAGGGAGGAGGCGTCGTCGGGGACGACGTCCATGTCGGACTTCAGGTCGTGCTCGATGCCGTGGACGATGCGGTTGTACTCGTCGTCGGAGAGGACGGCACCGATCGCGTTCTTGGCGAAGAGCAGTTCCACGCCCGGGCCGGCGTCGAGGAGGACCGTGTCCTCGTTGACCTCCTTGACCGTGGCGTACATGCCCCCGATGGTGCGGACACCGGTTCCGGGCTGCATCTCGTTCCGCATGTTGGCGGCCTGCTGCTGCTTCTTCTTCGCCGACCGGGTCATCAGGAACATGGCCCCGATGAGCACGATGAACGGGAGGAGGGTCACGAGACTCACGGGTCGGTACTTCCTTCACACGACCGCGCTGGGGAGCGGCCTGATGGTTGGGGGTGTGTACGCCACCGGCGAAGGCGGCATCGGCGGAGTCTAGGCGAGTCCGCGCGCATGGAACAACGCCCAGCATGGCACCGGGGTTCCTGCTCCGGCGAATGTGCCCCGCGTGAGCGGGTCGTCACGCCCCGAACAAGTCCTGTTGTCCGTTTCCTGAACTCTGCGGACGCGGCGGGGTGAGGCCGAGGTGCGCCCATGCGGCCGGAGTGGCCACCCGCCCGCGTGGGGTACGGGCGAGCAGACCCTCCCGTACGAGGAAGGGTTCGGCGACCTCTTCCACTGTCTCACGCTCCTCCCCCACGGCGACGGCGAGCGTGGACAGGCCGACCGGTCCGCCGCCGAACAGCTTGAGGAGGGCTTCCAGCACTCCCCGGTCGAGCCGGTCCAGGCCCCGGGCGTCGACCTCGTAGACCGCGAGGGCGGCGGCCGCGATCTCCTGGGTGATCCGGCCGTCGGCCTTGACCTGGGCGTAGTCGCGGACCCGGCGCAGCAGGCGGTTGGCGATGCGCGGGGTGCCGCGGGAGCGGCCGGCGATCTCCGCGGCACCGGTGGTGTCGATCCCGACGTCGAGCAGGCCGGCGGAGCGGTGGATCACGCGCTCCAGTTCGGCCGGGCCGTAGAACTCCATGTGGGCGGTGAAGCCGAAGCGGTCGCGCAGCGGGGGCGGCAGCAGCCCCGCGCGCGTGGTGGCGCCGACCAGGGTGAAGGGGGGCAGCTCCAGGGGGATGGCGGTGGCGCCGGGGCCCTTGCCGACGACGACGTCGACGCGGAAGTCCTCCATGGCCATGTACAGCATCTCCTCGGCGGGCCGCGACATGCGGTGGATCTCGTCGAGGAAGAGGACCTCGCCCTCCTGGAGCGAGGAGAGGATCGCCGCGAGGTCGCCCGCGTGCTGGATGGCGGGGCCCGAGGTGATGCGGATGGGGGCTTCCATCTCGGCCGCGATGATCATCGACAGGGTGGTCTTGCCGAGGCCGGGGGCGCCGGAGAGGAGCACGTGGTCGGCGGTGGCGCCGCGCGCGCGTGCGGCGCGCAGCACCAGGTCAAGCTGCTCGCGGACCTTCTCCTGGCCGATGAACTCGTCCAGGTCCTTGGGGCGCAGGGCGGCCTCCACGGCCTGGTCCTCGCCGTCGGCGACGGCACCCACCAGCCGCTCGGCGGCGGCTTCCGCGTCGGTCGTGTCGTCCCAGTTCACTTCGTTCTCCTTGCCGTGGCGCACCGGGTCGGTGGTGGCGGGCGTGGTCAGCGGGCGCGGTTGAGCGTCTGCAGGGCGGCCTTGAGCAGTGCGCCGACCTGCGGGGTGCCCCCGGCCGCCTCGGCCTGCGGCGTCACGGCGGTGACGGCCTCGTCGGCCTCGCGGGTGGCGTACCCGAGGCCGATCAGGGCCGCGTGGAGCTGGTCGCGCCAGCCGGTGCTGACCGGGGCGCCGACGACGGGGGCGCCGATCGGTTCGCCGAGCCGGTCCTTCAGTTCGAGGAGCAGCTTCTGCGCGCCCTTCTTGCCGATGCCGGGGACGGCGGTGAGTGCCTTCTCGTCGCCGGTGGAGACGGCTCTGCGCAGGGCGTCGGGCTGGTGCACGGCGAGCATGGCCTGGGCGAGGCGGGGTCCCACCCCGCTGGCGGTCTGGAGCAGCTCGAAGACCTGGCGCTCGTCGTCGTCGGCGAAGCCGTAGAGCGTGAGCGAGTCCTCGCGCACGACGAGGGAGGTGGCGAGCCTGGCGGGCTTGCCGACGCGCAGGGTGGAGAGCGTGTTCGGCGTGCACTGGACGGCCATGCCGACGCCGCCGACCTCCACCACCGCGGCGTCGGGGGCGAGGGCGGCGACGGTGCCGCTGACGAAGGCGATCATGCGGGGCGGCCTTTCGACGGGTGGGGGGTCTGCGGGCGGCGCGTGCCCGGGGAGGTGTGCCGGGCGACGGCCTGCTGGAGGCGGTGGTGCGCGGGGGCGCGCCAGATGTGGCAGATGGCGAGCGCGAGGGCGTCGGCGGCGTCGGCGGGCTTCGGCGGTGCGGCGAGCCGCAGCAGACGCGTCACCATGGCGCCGACCTGCGCCTTGTCGGCGCGCCCGGTGCCGGTGACGGCGGCCTTGACCTCGCTGGGCGTGTGCAGGGCGACCGGGATGCCGCGGCGGGAGGCGCACAGGATCGCGACGGCGCTGGCCTGGGCGGTGCCCATGACGGTGCGGACGTTGTGCTGGCTGAAGACGCGCTCCACGGCGACGAACTCCGGCCGGTGCTCGTCCAGCCACCGCTCGATGCCCTGCTCGACGGCGACGAGGCGGTGGCCGAGGTCGGCGTCCGCGGGTGTGCGCACGACACCGACGCCGACCATGGTGAGCGGCCGGCCCGCGACGCCCTCCACGACGCCGACCCCGCAACGGGTCAGCCCCGGGTCCACCCCCAGTACGCGCACGTGCCCGGCCCCTCTCGTCGATCACCTGTTTGTGCAGGCTATCGGGTGCCACCGACAAAGCGGCGGGCCGACGGGTGGTGTCCCCGTCGGCCCGCTGAGCAGGGGACGCGTTACGCGTCGACCTTCTCCATGATCTCGTCGCTCACGTCGAAGTTGGCGAAGACGTTCTGCACGTCGTCGCTGTCCTCCAGGGCGTCGATGAGCCGGAAGATCTTCCGCGCGCCCTCCTCGTCCAGCTCGACCTGCATGGTGGGGACGAAGTTGGCGTCGGCGGACTCGTAGTCGATGCCGGCCTCCTGGAGGGCGGTGCGGACCGCGACCAGGTCGGTGGCCTCGCTGAGCACCTCGAAGGACTCGCCGAGGTCGTTGACCTCCTCCGCGCCCGCGTCCAGGACGGCGCCGAGGACGTCGTCCTCGCCCAGGTCGCCCTTGGGCACGATCACGACGCCCTTGCGGTTGAACAGGTACGACACCGAGCCGGGGTCGGCCATGGAGCCGCCGTTGCGGGTCATGGCGACGCGGACGTCGGAGGCGGCGCGGTTGCGGTTGTCGGTGAGGCACTCGATGAGCACCGCGACGCCGTTGGGGCCGTAGCCCTCGTACATGATCGTCTCGTAGTCGGCACCGCCCGCCTCCAGGCCGGCGCCGCGCTTGACCGCGGAGTCGATGTTCTTGTTCGGCACCGACTGCTTCTTCGCCTTCTGAATGGCGTCGTAGAGCGTCGGATTGCCGTCGACGTCGGCACCGCCCATGCGGGCCGCGACCTCGATGTTCTTGATCAGCTTCGCGAAGAGCTTGCCGCGCTTGGCGTCGATCACGGCCTTCTTGTGCTTCGTCGTAGCCCATTTAGAGTGGCCGGACATCTGCCTGTCTCCTTCGCGTAACCCATCTTCTGCAACGAACGCAGGAATCCTACAAGGACCGGGCCGCGCCGTTCGCGCGCACCATGTCGGCGAAGAGGCGGTGCACGCGGTGGTCGCCCGTCAGTTCCGGGTGGAACGACGTGGCCAGCGCGTTGCCCTGGCGGACGGCGACGATGTGGCCGTCGTGCTCGGCGAGCACCTCGGCGGCGGCGCCCACGGACTCGACCCAGGGCGCCCGGATGAAGACGCCCTCCACGGGACCGCCCTCCACGTCCCTGACGTCGACGGCGGCCTCGAAGGACTCGTTCTGCCGTCCGAAGGCGTTGCGGCGCACGATCATGTCGATGCCGCCGATCGTCTCCTGCCCGGAGCGCGGGTCGAGGATCTTGTCGGCCAGCATGATCATGCCGGCGCAGGTGCCGTAGACGGGCATGCCGTCGCGCACGCGCGCGCGGAGGGGTTCCATGACGCCGAAGAGGACGGCGAGCTTGGAGATGGTGGTGGACTCGCCGCCGGGGAGGACCAGGCCGTCCACCTCGGCGAGTTCCTCGGGGCGCCTCACCGGCCTGGCCACGGCGTCGGCCACGGCCAGGGCGACGAGGTGCTCCCGTACGTCGCCCTGGAGGGCCAGGACGCCGATGACGGGGGTGTCACTCATGGCGGGGTGCCTCACCAGCCGCGGCTGGCGTAGCGCTCGGCCTCGGGGAGGGTGTCGCAGTTGATGCCGACCATGGCCTCGCCGAGGTTGCGGGACGCGTCCGCGATGATCTTCGGGTCGTCGTAGAAGGTGGTCGCCTTCACGATGGCGGCGGCGCGCTTGGCGGGGTCGCCGGACTTGAAGATGCCGGAGCCGACGAAGACGCCCTCGGCGCCGAGCTGGCGCATCAGCGCGGCGTCGGCCGGGGTGGCCACGCCGCCGGCGGAGAACAGCACCACCGGGAGCTTGCCCAGCTCGGCGACCTCCTTGACCAGTTCGTACGGGGCGCGCAGTTCCTTGGCGGCGGCGTACAGCTCGTTGTTGTCGCAGCCGCGCAGCTTCGCGATCCCGCCCTTGATCTGGCGCAGGTGGCGAACCGCCTCCACGACGTTGCCCGTGCCGGCCTCGCCCTTGGAGCGGATCATCGCGGCGCCCTCGGCGATGCGGCGCAGGGCCTCGCCGAGGTTGGTGGCGCCGCACACGAAGGGGGTGGTGAAGGCGAACTTGTCGCTGTGGTTGACCTCGTCGGCCGGGGTGAGGACCTCGGACTCGTCGATGTAGTCGACGCCGAGGGACTGCAGGACCTGGGCCTCCACGAAGTGGCCGATGCGGGACTTGGCCATCACGGGGATGGAGACGGCGCCGATGATGCCCTCGATCATGTCCGGGTCGGACATCCGGGCCACGCCGCCGTCCTTGCGGATGTCGGCCGGGACGCGCTCCAGGGCCATGACGGCCACGGCGCCCGCGTCCTCGGCGATCTTCGCCTGCTCCGGCGTGACGACGTCCATGATGACGCCGCCCTTGAGCTGCTCGGCCATGCCGCGCTTCACGCGGGCGGTGCCGGTCTCGGGTGCCTGGTTTTCGGGGAGCGTGCTGGACACGGGTACCTCGCTGAGGGGAAGGAGTCTCTGCCGGACCGAGGAAACGCGAGGTGAGCAGGCCACAGCAAGGGCCAATGGGAAGGCGGTGGATCGTTTTCGACGCCGCCGCGCTACGCGGCCCGCTCCACCAGGGCGGCCGGTGACTCGTCGTCCATCTCGAAGGCCAGCGGGAACGGCGCGTGTCCGGCCAGGCGGAACCAGCGGACCTTGCGGTGCTCGCGCAGCCTGCGGGCGGCGCCCACCGCGTCGTTGTGGAAGCGCCGGGCCATCGGCACCCGCCGTACCGCCTCGGCCAGTTCGCGGGCCGCCGCCTCTCCCCCGGGTGCCTCGCGCAGCGCGTCCACCTGGTGGGCGTCGGCGAACACGGCGCGCAGCGCCTGGCTCAGCTCGCTCTCCGCGACCTCCCGCTGCTCCTCCTCGGCCTGCCGGGCGGCGTGCGCGGCCTCGTACAGCACCATGGAGGCGGCCGGGTCCAGGACGCCGGCGGTGGCGAGTTCCTGGGCCACGGACGCCCTGCGCAGCAACTGCGCGTCCAGGGCGGCGCGGGCGGCGTCGATCCGGGCGTGCAGCCGGTCCAGGCGGCCCGCGGTCCAGCTCAGGTACAGGCCGACGGCGACGAGGACGACCAGGATCCAGATGAGGGTTGCGGTCACGGGCCGCAACCCTATCGGTGGGCCGCGCGGGCCGGACGCGCCCGGTGGTGCCCGCGCGGCCGTGGCCTCCGGCACGCGCGCGTGGGCGTGCGCGAGATCCGCGGAGACCTCGGGCCCTGCTGGAGCCTCCGGCACGCGCGCGTGGGCGCGCTTCCGCCGCCCGGTCAGTCCCGCGTCAGGCCGAAGCGGGCCCGCAGGCCCGTCGCGCGGTCGTCCGCCGCCACCGCCGCCGCTCCCGCCGTGACCGTCTCGTAGACGGACAGGATGTCCGCGCCGACCGTGGACCAGTCGAAGCGCCGCACGTGCGCGCTGCCCCGCTCCCGCAGGGCGGCGCGGCGTTCCGGGTCGGCCAGCAGGCGTACGGCGGCCCCGGCCAGGGCGTCGGCGTCCTCGTTGGGGAAGAGTTCGCCGGCTGCTCCCTGGTCGAGGACCTGGGCGAAGGCGTCCAGGTCCGCGGCGAGGACGGGGGCGCCCGCCGACATGGCCTCGACGAGGATGATGCCGAAGCTCTCGCCGCCGGTGTTGGGCGCCACGTACAGGTCGACGCTGCGCAGGAAGCGGGCCTTGTCCTCGTCGCTGATCATGCCGAGGAACTCCACGCGGGAGCGCAGTTCCCCGGGCAGGCTCTCGACCGCCTCCTCCTCGTCCCCGCGGCCCGCGACCAGGAGCCGGGTCTGCGGGCGGGCGGCGAGGATCTTCGGCAGGGCCCGCATGAGGACCGGCAGGCCCTTGCGGGGTTCGTCGATGCGCCCTATGAAGCCGATCGTGTCGCCCTGCCACTCGGGCCTGGGCTCGGCGCGGGCGAAGAAGTCGACGTCGACGCCGTTGGGGATGACGACCGCGTCGCCGCCCAGGTGCTCGACCAGCGTGCGGCGGGCGTACTCGCTCACCGCGATCCGCGCGCTGATCTTCTCCAGGGCGGCCTGGAGGATCGCGTACGCGGCGATCATCGCGCGGGAGCGCGGGTTGGACGTGTGGAACGTCGCCACGATGGGCCCCTGCGCCGCCCAGCAGGTGAGCAGGCCCAGCGACGGCGAGGTCGGTTCGTGGATGTGGATGACGTCGAAGGCGCCCTCGTGCAGCCAGCGCCGCACCCGCGCCGCGGACAGGAAGCCGAAGTTCAGCCGGGCCACCGAGCCGTTGTACGGCACCGGCACCGCGCGGCCCGCGGAGACGACGTACGGCGGCAGCGGCGTGTCGTCGTCGGCGGGGGCGAGGACGGACACCTCGTGACCGAGCCGGAGGAAGTACTCGGCGAGGTCCCGGATGTGGAACTGGACGCCGCCCGGCACGTCCCAGGAGTACGGGCAGACGATGCCGATCCTCACCGGGCGCCCCGCTCGCGGGCCCCCGGCGCCTTGGCGGGATCGAGGTCCTTCAGCCACAGGCGCTGCAGCATGTGCCAGTCCTCCGGGTGGTCGGCGATGCCCGTGGCGAAGGCGTCGGCCAGCGCCTGTGTCATGGCGGACGTCTTCTCGGCCCGGGTGCCCGCCCCGGGCACCTCGACGGGCGGGTGGACGCGGCCCCGCATCACCGGCGAGTCGTCGTACCAGAGCGTCACCGGCAGCAGCAGCGCCCCCGTCTGCTGGGCGAGCAGGGCGGGGCCGGCCGGCATCCGGGCCGTCTCCCCGAAGAAGTCGACCTCCACGCCGGAGGCGGACAGGTCGCGGTCGGCGACCAGGCAGACCAGGCCGCCGTCGCGCAGCCGCCGGGCCAGCGTGCCGAAGGCGCTGCCGCCGCTGTGCGGCAGGACCTCCATGCCGAGGCCCTCGCGATAGGCGACGAAGCGGTCGAACAGGGTCTCCGGCTTGAGGCGCTCGGCGACCGTGGTGAAGGGGATGCCGAGCTTCGTGGTGACCCAGGCGCCCGCGAGGTCCCAGTTGGCCAGGTGCGGCAGGGCGAGTATCACGCCCTTGCCGGCGGCCATGCCGTCGGTGAGGTGGTGCAGGTCCGCGGGGGCGAAGCCGCCCTCGATCCGCTCCCTGCTCCACGCCGGGAGCCGGAAGGACTCCATCCAGTAGCGCAGGTACGAACGCATGCCCGCGCGCGAGAGCGCCGCCAGCCGCTCGGGACCCGCGCCGGGCACCACGCGCGCATAGTTGCTCTCCAGGCGCCGCACGCCCGCGCCGCGCCGCTTCCAGGCGACGTCGGCGACGGTCCGGCCCAGGCGCACCGCGGCGGGCTCGGGGAGCTTCTTCACGGTGCTCCAGCCGGCGCCGTACAGACCGTCGGCCAGCCGGTCCCGAGCGCTCACTTGGCCGCCTCGGTGCCCTGGCTCTCCTGCGCGGCCCGGTCCGCCTCGGCGGCCTCCCGGCGGACCGTGACGACCCGCTGGACCAGCGTGACGAGGCTGCCGACGGCGACGATCCACAGGGCGACCGGCAGCAGGTACTGGATGCCGGGCACACCGAACTTGTGCAGCCCGGCGAACCCGGCGGCGACCAGCGAGATGACGAGGCGCTCGGCTCGCTCGACCAGCCCGTTGACGGCCACCGGCAGCCCGATCGCCTCGCCGCGCGCCTTGGTGTACGACACCACCTGGCCGCTGGCCAGGCAGAAGATCGTCACCGCGCACAGGACGTTGTCGTCGCCCGACCCGGCGTACCACAGCGCGAGACCGCCGAAGATCGCGCCGTCGGCGACCCGGTCGAGGGTGGAGTCCAGGAACGCGCCCCAGCGGCTGGAGCGGCCGAGCTGGCGGGCCATGTTGCCGTCGACCAGGTCGGAGAAGACGAAGAGCGTGATCACTACCGTGCCCCAGAAGAACTCACCCCTGGGGTAGAAGACCAGCGCACCCGCGACCACACCGGCGGTGCCGAGGAGCGTGACCGTGTCCGGGCTGACGCCCCGGCGGATGAGAAACGCGGCGAACGGTGTGAGGACACGCGTAAAAAATGCACGCGCGTACTTGTTCAGCATGGCCTTCCCGACGGTCGGTGTGGCGCCGCGGCCCTTGCTGGCCACCGGCTGGCCCATCGTAGTCACGCGCGCGGGTGGGCGGTGGCCGGGCACCCTGAGCCCGCCGGCGGGCGGCCCCGGGGGCGACGGGATCGGGTCCTTCGTATGGACGCGGCGTGACCGGAGTGGAAAGCTCGAAGGACCGCGGGCGTCGCCGGAGCCGCCGCAGCACGCGGTCCCGCGTGTCCGCGCCCACGACGACCTCACCGTGCACGGGAGGCAGAGGACATGGGCGACAAGGCACACAGCCACCCCGGAGCCGCCGGAAGGGCAACGGCGGCCGACCATCCCGCGTCCGTACGGAACGTGGTGCTGGTCGGCCACTCCGGATCGGGCAAGACGACCTTGGTGGAAGCTCTCGCGCTGACGACGGGAGCGGTGAACCGGGCGGGCCGCGTGGAGGACGGCGGCTGCGTCTCGGACTACGACGACATGGAGCACCGCCGGCAGCGCTCCGTACAGCTCTCCCTGGTGCCGGTCGAATGGGACGGCATCAAGATCAACCTGCTGGACACCCCCGGGTACGCCGACTTCGTCGGTGAGCTGAGGGCCGGTCTGCGCGCGGCGGACGCGGCCCTCTTCGTCGTCTCGGCCTCGGACGGCGTGGACGGCGCCACCCGCGTGGTCTGGGAGGAGTGCGCCGCCGTCGGCATGCCGCGCGCCATCGTGGTCACGCACCTGGAGGCCGCCCGCGCCGGCTTCGAGGAGATGACGCGGATCTGCGCGGAGGCCTTCGGCGGCGACGACCCCGACGCCGTACTGCCGCTGTACCTCCCGCTGCACGGCCCGCCCGGCCCCGACGGACACGCGCCCGTGACGGGGCTCGTGGGACTGCTCTCCCGCAAGCTCGTCGACTACGCCTCCGGCGAGCGCGTGGTGTCGGAACCGGGCGAGGCGGACCTGCCGCAGCTCGAGGAGGCCCGCTCCCTGCTCATCGAGGGGATCATCTCGGAGAGCGAGGACGAGACCCTGATGGAGCGCTACCTCGGCGGCGAGCAGGTCGACGTCAGGACGCTCGTCGAGGACCTGGAGCGGGCCGTGGCGCGCGGGGTGTTCTTCCCCGTCCTGGCGGCCGCGCCCGCCGCCGACGGCGCCCGGCAGGGACTGGGCACGGTCGAGCTCCTGGAACTGATCACGCGCGGGTTCCCCACCCCCCTGGAGCGCGCGGCGCCCCGGGTCACCACGCCCGAGGGCGCGGTGCGCGAGCTGCGGATGTGCGATCCGCAGGAGTCGCTGGTCGCGGAGGTCGTCAAGACGTCCTCGGACCCGTACGTCGGCCGGATCTCCATGGTCCGCGTCTTCTCCGGCACCCTGCACGCCGACCAGACGGTGCACGTGTCCGGGCACGGCCTGACCGACCGCGGGCACGAGGACCACGACGTCGACGAGCGGATCGGCGCCCTGTCGACGCCGTTCGGCAAGCAGCAGCGGCCGGTCACGCACGTGATCGCCGGCGACCTCGCCTGCGTGGCCAAGCTGAACCGCGCGGAGACCGGGGACACGCTCTCGGCCAAGGACGACCCGCTGCTGATGGCCCCGTGGGAGATGCCCGACCCGCTGCTGCCGCTCGCCATCGAGGCGCACAGCAAACCCGACGAGGACAAGCTCTCCCACGGGCTGGCCCGGCTGGTCGCCGAGGACCCGACGATGCGCCTGGAGCACAACCAGGACACCCACCAGGTGGTCCTGTGGTGCCTGGGCGAGGCACACGCCGACGTGGCGCTGGAACGGCTGCGCGGTCGCTACGGCGTCCAGGTCGACGTCGTGCCCCACCGGGTGCCCCTGCGCGAGACCTTCGGCGGCCGGGCGGCGGGACGCGGGCGGCACGTCAAGCAGTCCGGCGGGCACGGGCAGTACGCCATCTGCGAGATCGAGGTGGAGCCGCTGCCGGGCGGCTCGGGCATCGAGTTCGTGGACAAGGTCGTCGGCGGCGCCGTGCCCCGGCAGTTCATCCCCTCCGTCGAGAAGGGGGTGCGCGCGCAGGCCGCCAAGGGCGTCGCCGCGGGCCACCCGCTGACCGACGTGCGGATCACGCTGCTGGACGGCAAGGCGCACTCGGTGGACTCCTCCGACGCCGCGTTCCAGACGGCCGGCGCGCTGGCGCTCAGGGAGGCCGCGGCCGAGGCGCGGATCAACCTGCTGGAGCCGGTCGCCGAGGTGAGCGTCCTGGTCGGCGACGACTACGTGGGCGCCGTGATGAGCGACCTGTCCGGACGGCGCGGCAAGGTGCTGGGCACCGAGCAGACCAGCGGCGGCCGGACCCTGATCAGGGCCGAGGTGCCCGAGATCGAGATCGGCCGCTACGCCGTCGACCTGCGTTCCCTCTCCCACGGCAGCGCCCGTTTCGACCGCCGCTACGCCCGGCACGAACCGATGCCGGCCCAGGTCGCGGACCGGCTGCGCGAGGAGGTGGGGGCGGCGTCCTGACACGGCCCCGGGCCCGCGGCTCCGGTCGCCCGCCGGCCCGGGGCTCCGGTCGCCCGCCGGTCCGGAGCTCCGGTCGCCCGCCGGTCCGCGGCTCCGGTCGCCCGCCGGCCCGGGGCTCCGGTCACCCGCCGGCCCGCAGCTCCGGTCACCCGCCGGCCCGGAGCTCCGGTCACCCGCCGGCCCGCGGCTCCGGTCGCCCGCCGGTCCGGAGCTCCGGTCGCCCGTCGGTCCTGGATCCCGGTGCGGGATCCGCCGCACCAGGGCCCCGTGCCCCCGCGTCCCGAGGCCGCCCGGCCCGGCGCACGAGGGCGCACCCGGCCGTCAACCCGCGCGCGTGGGGGCGCGTTTGGGCGTCCCGTGACGCGCGACGGCAGCGGCGGATACGCTGATGACCAGATCAACAGGTGTGCGGGGCAGGGAAGTCGGGAAGGCCGCAGGAGCGACAGTGGTGGCGATCGGGGGCGGTAATGACCGTTGACGGCGGTTACGCGGACTTCTTCGGGCCGCAGGTGCCGCGCACGGACGACGGCGGCCAGACGGCCACCTTCGCGCTGGCCTCGGCCGCCTACCGGGACAGCGAGGCCGACGAGATACTGAAGGCCAACAGCGAGTGGCACAAATCGTCCGTGAGCAAACCGCGGATCAAGCTCTTCCGGCCCAATCTCGGCGAGGCGTACTCCCGCGCGATCATCGACCGGATGCTGGGCCCCAAGCGGGCCCCGCTCATCCAGTCCTTCGGCACCCAGCCCCAGGTCGTCGTCGAGCACAGCCTCGCCGCCCACCGCATACGCCGGGACCGGGACAACTGGCTCACCGCCGTCATGGTGCTGTGCGGGCTGCTGTTCCTGCCCGGGCTGCTGATCTGGCTCCTGGTCTTCCAGATCCGCACCACCGTCGCCCGGCGCGAGGACAAGCGGGCCGGCGCCCTCGCCACCGCGCTGCTCCTCGCGATGGGCGTCCTCGCCGTGCTCTTCCTGCTCAAGATGCCCTTCAGCGGCTTCTGGGCCTGGTACGCGCGCGCCTGCGTCGTCGCCCCGGTGATCGGCTGGTTCTGGGCCAAGCGGATCTGCGAGCGCACGGCACGCGACCTGCGGGAACGCTGGAGCGGCCTGCTGTCCGGCGCCGGCGTGGGCGCCAAGGTCCCCGAGGCGGTGCCGAGCAGCCCCGGCGAGACCGCCGCCGAGGAACTGCGCCAGTCCCTGGCCCGGCTCAGCGCCGAACAGCAGTCCAACTCCGTCTTCTACGCCGGCCCCAAGGGCATCCTCGGCATGGGCACCCGCTGGGGCAACTGGCAGCTCGCCGAGGAACTGGTCCCCGCCCACCCGGACCGGGAGATCAACCCGTTCCGGAGCTGGGACGTCGTCAAGGCCATCCACGACCGGCTGCGCATGCTGGAGCGCGGTCCGCTGCACACCGGCGGCTTCCCCAAGCCGACCGTACGGCACTGGATCGTGACCCCGATCGGCGAGAACGCCGACGCCGTGTCCCGGCCCGAGGGCACGGACGTCGAGGCGTACCAGGTCAAGCAGCACGCGATACAGGAGATCTGCGACAAGCAGCAGTTCGGCGCCGGCGACCGGCACTACCTCGGCGTGCAGTGGACCCTGTGGGACGGCCAGTTGGTCATCTCCATGCTGATCACGGTGACCGTGCTGCACGAAACGCTGCGCATCGAGGTCACCGGGCACGCCCTGGGACCGGTGCACTCCCTGTTCACCAGCAAGCCCGCGGCCAAGGAGAAGACGGTCCAGAAGTCGGTCAAGTTCTGGGAGACCCGCACGGTGAAGCTCCCGCTGGTCGACACCGACGAGGTGGTACGGCTGGCCGCGCGGGCCCCGCTGACCTGGTATCCCCCGCTGCTGTACTGGCTGGGCGGCAAGCTCACCCTGCCCGAGCCCTTCGGCGTGCGGCACGCCTGGGCGGACCGGCCGTGGCGGCACCGTTTCATGGCCGACGACGCCCTGCGCGCGGCCACACCGGTCCTGCGGGCGGTGCACTCGGCGGCGATCAAGGTGCTGCAGGAGAACGGCGTGGACACGGAGAAGTTCGGCGCCCGCGCGGGTGGTCTGAGCGGGGCGGTGCAGGAGGCGGTGCCGAAGAAGGCCGACGTCTACGACGCGTAGGCCCCCGGCGGTTGGGCGGGGTGTGGGCGCGGCTTCACCGGGGGCTGCCGCCCCCAGGCCCCGGCTCCCGCCTGAACGGCCTCGCCCTCGGACGCCGGACGCCGGACGGACTGGACGCTCAGGCCGTCGGCCAGGCTTCCGCCAGCATCTTGCGGGTGTCGCCCAGAAGCTGGGGCAGCACCTTCGTGTGGCCGATCGCGGGCATGAAGTTCGTGTCGCCGCCCCAGCGGGGCACCACGTGCTGGTGCAGGTGAGCGGCGATGCCCGCGCCCGCCACGGTGCCCTGGTTCATCCCCAGGTTGAACCCCTGCGCCCCGGAGGCCGTGCGCAGAGCCGTCATCGCCTGCTTGGTCAGCTCGGCCAGCTCGGCGGTCTCCACGGCGTTCAGCCCGGTGTAGTCGGCGACGTGGCGGTACGGCACGATCATCAGGTGACCGCCGTTGTACGGGTAGAGGTTGAGCACCGCGTACACATGCTCGCCGCGCCGGACGATCAGGCCGTCCTCGTCGGACTTGGCCGGGATCGAGCAGAAGGGGCAGCCGTCGTCGGCACCGGGGCCGCTCGGCTTGTTCTCACCCTGGATGTAGGCCATCCGGTGGGGCGTCCACAGACGCTGGAACGCGTCCGGCGTCCCCACTCCCAGCTGCTGTTCCGGCTCACTCGTCATGCGTGCAGCATATGGCGTCGTGCGTGGCGGACGGGAAGGCCCCCGGGGTGTTCGCCCCGGGGGCCTTCCCGTTCCCCGCGTGTGCGGGGACCACGTCACACCTGAACGCGCCGCTCCACCACGTCGACGAGCTTCGCCAGCGCCTGGTCACGCGGAATGCCGTTCTCCTGCGACCCGTCGCGGTAGCGGAACGACACCGTGCCCCCGTGCATGTCCTCGTCCCCGACGATGATCATGAACGGGACCTTCTGCTTCTGGTGCGTGCGGATCTTCTTCTGCATCCGGTCCGAGGAGGAGTCCACGTCGACGCGCAGCCCCTTGCGCCGTGCCTCGGCCGCGAACTCCTCCAGGTACTGCACGTGGGCGTCCCCCACCGGGATGCCGACCGCCTGGACCGGGGCGAGCCACGCCGGGAAGGCGCCCGCGTAGTGCTCCAGGAGCACCGCGAAGAACCGCTCGATGGAGCCGAACAGCGCACGGTGGATCATGACCGGGCGGGTCTTGGTGCCGTCCGCGGCCGTGTACTCCAGGTCGAAGCGCTCCGGCAGGTTGAAGTCGAGCTGGATGGTCGACATCTGCCAGGTGCGCCCGATGGCGTCCCTGGCCTGGACGGAGATCTTCGGGCCGTAGAAGGCGGCACCGCCCGGGTCGGCCACGAGCTTCAGGTTCTGCTTCTCGGCGACCTGGCGCAGCGTCTCGGTGGCCTCTTCCCATGCCTCGTCGGTGCCGACGAACTTCTCGGGGTCCTTGGTGGACAGCTCCAGGTAGAAGTCGGTCAGGCCGTAGTCGCGCAGCAGGTTCAGGACGAAGGTGAGGGTCTTGTCCAGCTCCTCCGACATCTGCTCGCGGGTGCAGTAGATGTGCGCGTCGTCCTGGGTGAAGCCGCGGGCCCGGGTCAGGCCGTGCACGACGCCCGACTTCTCGTACCGGTACACGGTGCCGAACTCGAACAGGCGCAGGGGCAGCTCACGGTAGGAGCGGCCGCGCGCGTCGAAGATCAGGTTGTGCATCGGGCAGTTCATGGGCTTGAGGTAGTAGTCCACGCCCTCGTCGAGCTGCATGGGGGGGTACATGCCGTCGGCGTACCAGTCCAGGTGACCCGAGGTCTCGAAGAGTTTCCCCTTGGTCGCGTGCGGGGTGTAGACGAACTCGTAGCCCTCTTCCTCGTGCCTGCGCCGCGAGTAGTCCTCCATGACCCGGCGGACGATGCCGCCCTTGGGGTGGAAGACGGCGAGGCCGGAGCCGATCTGCTCCGGGATGGAGAACAGGTCCAGCTCGCTGCCGAGCTTGCGGTGGTCCCGCTTCTCGGCCTCGGCGAGGAACTCCAGGTACGCCTTCAGCTCGTCCTTGGTGGGCCAGGCGGTGCCGTAGATGCGCTGGAGCATCGGGTTCTTCTCGCTGCCGCGCCAGTAGGCCGCGGCGTTGCGCATGAGCTTGAACGCCGGGATGCTGCGGGTGCTGGGCAGGTGGGGGCCCCGGCAGAGATCCTTCCAGCACAGCTCGCCGGTCTTGGCGTCCAGGTTGTCGTAGATCGTCAGCTCACCGGCGCCGACCTCGACGTCCGCGCCGTCGTCGTGCGAGGCGGATCCCTTGAGGCCGATCAGCTCCAGCTTGTACGGCTCGTCGGCCAGCTCCTCGCGGGCGGCGTCGTCGGTGACCACGCGGCGGGAGAACTTCTGCCCGCGCTTCTGGATCTCCTGCATCTTCTTCTCGATGGCCTTGAGGTCATCGGGGTGGAAGGGCTTCTCGGCGTCGAAGTCGTAGTAGAAGCCGTCCTTGACCGGCGGCCCGATGCCCAGCTTGGCCTCCGGGAACAGCTCCTGCACGGCCTGGGCCATGACGTGCGCGGTGGAGTGGCGCAGGATGTTCAGACCGTCCTCGGAGGAGATCTCGACGCCCTCGACGGTCTCGCCGTCCTTGACCTCGTAGGCGAGGTCCTTGAGCTCACCGGCCACGCGCGCCGCGATGATCGAGCGCCGGCCGGCGAAGAGCTCGGCGGCCGTAGTGCCCGTCGTCACCACGCGTTCTTCCTGATCCGAATCGCGTTGGATGATCACACGGACGTCTGACACCGGTCTCTCCTGACTGAAGGTGGGGCTGCGGCGCCATACCGGAGCGCACGCATGGGGCCGATCGTACCGACCCGGGCCCGCCCACCGCGAAACCAATACCGGCAGGCGCCTCCGAGGCCACGGGCCCCCGGGGGAGCCGGCCGCGGTCTTGGCATGCTCAGGCCCGGACTCCGGCCGGCCGTGGCCGACCGTGGCCGACCGTGGCCGACCCGCCAGGTCTCGATCTGCGTCCTTGCGGCGTACGCCGCAAACAGCCCGGGTATCACCGAACCGGGACAAGGGACGGTGGGTCAGTTGCCGTGCCGGGACGAGGAGTTGAGTGCCCTATGACGAGCTGGTTCGAGGGGCCGCTGGCCGCCTTCGACACGGAGACCACGGGTGTGGACACCGAGACCGACCGGATCGTGTCGGCGGCCCTCGTCGTCCAGGACGCGCCGGGGCTGCGGCCGCGGGCGACCCGGTGGCTGGTGAGCCCGGGCGTGCCGGTGCCGCGGGCGGCGACGGCGGTGCACGGGCTGACGCAGGAGTACGTGGAGCGGCACGGACGGTGGCCGGCGCCGGTGATGTACGAGATGGCGGAGGCGCTGGCCGAGCAGGCCCGCGCGGGGCGTCCGCTGGTGGTGATGAACGCGCCGTTCGACCTCACCCTGCTGGACCGGGAGTTGCGCCGGCACCGCGCCTCGTCGCTGGGCCGGTGGCTGGAGCGGACGTCGCTGCACGTGCTGGACCCGCGGGTGCTGGACCGGCACCTGGACCGGTACCGCAAGGGCGGCCGCACCCTGAGCGACCTGTGCGCGCACTACGGCGTGGAGTTGACGGCCGCGCACGACGCGGCGGCCGACGCCCAGGCGGCGCTGGAGGTCGTGCGGGCGGTGGGGCGCCGCTTCCGGGCGCGGCTGGAGCGTCTCTCCCCCGCCGAACTGCACACGTTGCAGGCCGTGTGGTACGCGGGTCAGATACGCGGGACGCAGGCGTGGTTCGCGCTCAACGGCGCCGAGGAGGAGGCGGACCCGGCCTGGCCGCTGCGCCCGGAGCTGCGGGCGGCGGCGTGACCGTGCGGGCATGAAGAAGCCGGTCCGTTCTGTGACGGACCGGCCTTTCCGGGTGGGCGATACTGGGTTCGAACCAGTGACCTCTTCGGTGTGAACGAAGCGCTCTCCCACTGAGCTAATCGCCCGGGAACGCACTGAACAATACAGGGCGCTCCGCGTTTCCATCAAACCGCCCGCCGCCCCGGTGCCAGGCGGGCGGCGAGGCCCCGGCGTCCGTCCCGCATCATGAGGCGGTGGTTGGCCCGGAACAGGAGCCGTCCCGGCACGGCGAGGCGGCGCAGCAGCGGCTTGCGTACGACGACCTCCTGGTCGTAGTGGGCGAGGCTGCCGGAGCCCCGTCCGGTGATCGTCCAGCGTGCCCAGCCCTCCATGTCGCCGTCCATCTCGACGTCCAGCACGCCGGCGGCGGGGTCCCGGTGCCCGTTGCGCAGGGTCGTCGTCAGGTCGTACAGGAGGAGGGAGCGGGCCCGCAGGACGCCGCTGGTGTCGTCGAGCCGGGTGACCTCGCGCACCTGCGGCCACCAGTGGGGGTAGTCCTCGATGCGTTCCAGGGCGCGGTAGACGTCGGGGGCGGGCGCGGGCAGCGGCCACAGGCTGCGGAAGCGGTAATGGTTCCAGTCCACCCGTGCAGTGTGCCCGCGCCCGCGCCCGGCGGGGGCCGCTACGGCATTCTGTCGCCCAGGAGTGCGAGGTTCTCGATGGCGGCGAGTCCGTAGAGGGCGGTGTCGTTGGTGGAGACCCAGCTCGCCTCGCTGCCGGGGACCAGGGCTGCGGGGCCGGTCAGTTTCTCCGTCGTCCAGGGGGCGGACTCCTTGTAGCCGTCGGAGTCGTAGAACTTCTGCCACGCGCGCGTGGCGAGCCTGTCGTCGCCGGTGCGTACGGCCGCGTAGGCGTCGAGGCGCGAGTGGCCCTGGAAGAGGATGAGGCTGCCGAAGTTGCTGCCGTAGCGTTCGGCCTGTTCCGTCTTGCTCGCGTTGAAGTACCGGCAGTAGTCGTAGTACGCCTCCTCGAACTCCGGCATGTCGACGAGGTCGATGAGTTCGGCGCACAGTTCGTTGAGGCCGAAGACGGCGGACAGGTGGGAGACCTCGACCTTCGGGGTGTCGGCGACGGCGAACCTGCCGGTGTCCAGGTCGTACAGGCCGCTGCCCTGGACGAAGCCGTTGGGCTGGGCGGCGATGGTCTCCATGGTGGACAGGACGCGGTCGCGGGCCTTCTTCCACTGGGGGCCCTTGCGTTCCCACTCGGTGAGCCAGGCCGAGACCAGTCCGCTCCAGTCGGTGCCGAAGCCGATGGACAGGGCGTTGCGGTCGGGGGTGTAGGGCTCGGTGCGGATCTTGCGCAGGGGGTCGAGGGCGAGGAAGGTCTCGTCGGAGTCGACGTTGGCGCGCATGAGGTCGCCGACGCGTTCGTCGGCGGTGAGGAAGTAGTAGAAGCGCCGGTAGGTGGTGTTGGCGATGCGTTGCTGCTTGGCGCTGTCGGCGTAGTGCTGGACGCCGTGCCGGGTGCCGAGGCCGGCCCATTCGCCGAGGTGGTAGACGTCGACCTCGCCGGTGTGCCGGGTCATGGCCTCGGCGAAGCGGAAGATGTCGGCGCGGCCGGAGCGCAGGTAGGCGTACCAGAGCCAGAGGTCCGGGGAGAGTTCGGAGTTGTCCCAGGCGTAGCCGCCGATGTCGTAGCGCCAGGTGTGCCGGGCGGCGTCGTAGGTGTGCATGATGTCGCCGTAGTCCCAGAAGCCGTACCAGCGGCGCTGTTCCACCTGGTCCTTGTAGTAGGTGAAGAGGAAGTCGAGGTGGTCCTCGATCCTGGACTTGGCGGGGGTGGAGCGGTCGGGCTCGGAGTAGAGGCCGGGGCCGAAGACCCCGGCCTTGATGAGCTGCTTCGGCGGGGCCGCCAGTTGCGGCAGGACGCGCACCGCCTCGACCTGTTCGGCGAGCTTCTCGGCGCTCGGGGTGGCGGCGTTGGCCCAGAAGAGGAGTTCGGAGGTGCGGGAGATGCCGTAGGGGGTGCCGAAGCCCGGTTCGTAGTCCTCGTAGGTGATGTTGAGGCCCTCGACCTGCTCGGGGAAGGTGTCCTGGCCCATGCCGTCGTGGTAGAAGCGCAGGTCCATGGGCTGGGCCTCGGGCGACCAGAGCCAGAGGGTGACTTCGGCCGCGTCGGTCTGGGCGTCGCGGATGTCGAGCTGGGCGGGGTACTTCTCCCAGAAGTCGCGCAGGCCGAAGGAGAGGCCGCCGCTCGCGCCTCCGACGTAGCCGAAGCCGGAGGCGCGCCGTCCGCCGCCCGCGCCGATCCAGCCGTGGCCCTTCTTGGTGCGCTTGCGCACGGTGAAGCCGTCGGCGGAGAGCTGGGAGAGGGTGTAGTCGCCCCATTCGGGGATGTACTGGAGGCGGGTGGTGACCCGTTGGTCCCAGGTGGCGGGGTCGGGCAGTTTCTCGCCGGCGAACTGCGCGGCCTGGACGGCGGCTCCGGGGTCGCGGCGCAGGCCGGTGATGCCCTTGACGGCTTCGCGGAGCAGGCCGGTGCCCTCTCCGCCGATGCGGATGTGGCGGTCGTGGGCGGCGTCGCGCATCGGGACGGTGAAGCGGACGCCGAGGCCGCGGACGAAGTCGCCGCCGGCCTTTCCGGGTTCCTGTTTCCCGTCGAAGGTGAGGGTGTGCACCATGCGGAAGGAGTCGGCGCCCGCGTAGAAGTAGAGGCGGATGGAGAAGGGGAGCCAGCCGCGGTTGCCCTTGCGGTGCTTGCCGTCGATGCGGACGACGGCGCGGACCGGGCCGTCCTGTTCGACCTTCACCGCGTCGACGGCGCCGTCGAAGCGCTCGTACTTCACGGTTCCCTGGTCGCCGTCCTCGATCTCGGGCTGGCGCAGCAGGACCAGGCGGCCGTTCTTGGCGATCTCGGTGGAGCCGCGGGTGACGGATTTGATCAGTGCCGATCCGGAGGTGCCGATCCGCGCGGTGATGACGCCGGTCGATATGTCGATGGTGCCGCCGTGCCGGGCGACGGTGACCTTCTTGGCGGGGGCGGCGGGCGCGCCGGGGGCGAGGGTGAGCTTTCCGTTTCCGGAACCGACGGCGTGGGCGGTCCACTTGAGGGAGCCGTCGGGCCAGTACGCGAGCGGCCAGGACTGTACGGGTACGGCCTTGCCGTCCGCGTCGGTGACGGCGAAGGACTGGTCCTCCTGGAAGGTGCCCCGGGGCCAGGGGACGCCGACGGTCGAGCCGGGGGCGGCGCCGAGACCTCCGTCTTCCAGCCAGGCCAGGGTGACGGGGCTGTCGTCGGCGGCCGGGGCGGCGGGGGCGGCCTGGGCGCTCCTGGTGCCCAGGGCGAAGCTGAACTGGGCGGCGGCGCCGGCGACGGCGGCCGCCTTGAGGAGGGACCTGCGGGGGATGGGGGACATGATGGCCGTTCCTTTCCGTGCGACTGTGCAAGACATGTCAAGGGCATGACAGACCGAGGTACGGCGCCGGGCACCGGCACCGGCGGGAAGGGGGCGGCGGCCGGTCCGGCACGGAACCGCCCCCGGGGAGAAGTGACCTCGTCAGCGGCGCCGGTGGCGTTCCTCCACCGCCACGGCCGCCGCGGCGACGGCGCCCAGGGCGGCGACGGCCAGCGGGGCGCTGAACCAGGCGGAGCAGACCACGACGGCCAGCCCGCCGACGAGCAGGAAGGAACCGGCGGGGTCCAGGACGGTGCGCCGGCCCGCCCGGGCGAGCAGCGACCGCCAGGAGGCACCGGGGCGCCAGACAGCCGCCGCGCGCAGTCCGGCGACGGCCGCGCCGATGAGGGCGAGGACGCCGACGGCACCGACCAGCGGTCCGCCGGGCAGACCGTCCCGTACGGCCCGTACGTCGATCCAGACCACCGTCAGGGCCACCCAGCCGGCCACCCCGACGAGCCATCCGCGGCGCACCGCCGCCCGGAAGTCGGCGACGAACTTCCGCCAGCCGCCGCTCTCGTGGGCCAGCCGGCGCCCGAGGTGCCGCGCGCCGGCCGCGAACGCGGCGGGGTAGGTGACCAGCGGCAGCGCCGCCACGGCGATCCACACGCCGGTGAGCAGGCACTCGGCGAACAGGGCGAAGCCCTGGGCGAACCGGGACTCCCCCGGTTCCGTACGGGCCTTGGCACGCGCTTCGCTCATCGCACTCCACCTCAGCCCTTCAGGCCGGACGTCGCCATGCCGTCGATCAGGTAGCGCTGGAAGGCCAGGAAGAAGGCGAGGACCGGCAGCAGGGCGACGAGCGACATGGCGATCATGCCGCCGTAGTTCGCCAGGCCCTCCTGGTCCACGAACATCTTCAGGCCGAGGGAGATCGTGTACTTGCTGGGCTCGTTGAGGTAGATCAGCGGGCCCATGAAGTCGTTCCAGGAGTTGATGAAGGTGAAGATCGCGCTGGTGATCAGCGCCGGCCGGCACAGCGGGAGCACGATCGACCAGTAGATTCGGAAGTGCCCGCAGCCGTCCAGGCGGGCCGCCTCGTCCAGTTCCCTGGGCAGGTTGCGCATGAACTGCACCATCAGGAAGACGAAGAACGCCTCGGTGGCCAGGTACTTCCCCAGCAGGAGCGGGGTGTACGTGTTGACCATGTCCAGGTTGCGGAAGAGCACGTACTGCGGGATCAGCAGCACGTGGTAGGGCAGCAGCAGCGTGCCGATCATCAGGGTGAACAGCAGGTTGCGGCCGGCGAACCTGATCTTCGCGAAGGCGTACGCGGTCAGCGAGCAGGACACGACGATGCCGATGACGGAACCGACGGCGAGGAAGAGCGAGTTGACGAAGAAGGTGGAGATCGGGATGTCCGCGATGCCGTCGGCCAGGCTCGTGTAGTTGTCCGTGATCGGGTCGCCCGGGAAGAGGTCCAGGCTGCCGACGATGTCGCCGCTCTCCTTGAAGGAGCCGCCGACGACCCAGAGCACCGGGTAGAGGATCACGGCGAGGATCGCCAGTGACCCGAGGTGCCAGGCGAGCGACCCGGGCAGCCCGCGCCGGAGCGCGGCCGCCCGGCCGGACCGGGGCGGCGGGGCGTCGGTGGCCGGTGGTGTGATGTCGGTGGCCTGCGCGCTCATCGGCCGCCCTCCTCGTAGTGCACCCAGCGCTTCTGGGACCAGAACAGCACCGCGGTGACCAGGGCGACGGCGACCAGCAGCATCCACGCCATGGCGGAGGCCAGGCCCATGCGGCTGTTCTCGAAGCCCTGGACGTACAGGTAGCAGGTGTAGACCATCGTGCCGTCGGCCGGGCCGCAGGCGTTGCCGCCGGCACCGCCGCCGACGATGTAGGCGGAGCTGAAGATCTGGAAGGAGTGGATGGTCTCCAGCAGGACGTTGAAGAAGAGGACCGGGGAGATCATCGGCAGGGTGATGTTCCAGAACTGGCGCAGCTTGCCCGCGCCGTCGACGTCGGCCGCCTCGTACAGCTCGCGCGGCACCTGCTTGAGACCGGCCAGGAAGATGACCATCGGGGCGCCGAACTGCCATACGGTGAGCGCCACCAGGCTGTAGATGATCAGCTCCGGGTCGCCGGTCCAGCCGCCGGCGTCGATCCCGAAGAGCCGCTGGGTGCGGTCGACGACCGCGTCGTCCGAGAAGATGGCCTTCCAGACGATGGCGACGGACACGCTCGCGCCGATCAGCGACGGGGCGTAGAAGGCGGCCCGGTAGAAGGCCTGCCCGCGCCGCTTCTGGGCGAGCAGCAGGGCTACGCCGAGCGCCGCGAGCAGCTTCACCGGCGTGCCGAGCACGACGTACCACAGGGTGACGCGGACCGAGTGCCGCCAGCGCGGGTCGCCGAACATCTCGGAGAAGTTGTCCAGGCCGATCCACCGCGGGGCGTCGAACAGGTTGTAGTCGGTGAAGGCGAAGTACAGGGAAGCGACCATCGGTCCCGCCGTCAGCAGCAGGAATCCGGCGATCCAGGGGGACATGAAGAGGTATCCGGCCAGGTTCTCCCGGCGGCCCCGCCGCTTCGGTCCGGCGGGGTGCGGGGGCTTCACCGGGTCGGGCCGCGGCCCGGAGACCGTCGGGCCCTCCATCGCGGGGGCGTGTGTCACGGCGCTTCTCCTCAGCCGGCGAGAGCCGTCTTCGACTCGGTGAAGAACTGCTTGACGGCCTCCTCGACGGACCGCGAGCCGAGCGCCATCTCCTCCGCGATGCGCAGGAAGGCCGCCTCGCAGATGTCGGCACCGTTCGGGTGCGGAGTGATCTTCTCCAGGACACCGGCCTCGACGAGCGACTCCTCGTAGGCGGCGATGGCCTGGTTGACCGGGTCGGTCGGCTTGTACGCGTCGTACTGGGTCTGGGTCGTGGGGACGCCGCGGTCGTAGCCCATGATCTTGGCGACCTCGGGGTCGTGGACCATGAAGTCGATGAACTGGGCGACTTCCTTGGGGTGCTGGGTGCGCTTGGAGGCGCTGAGCATGAGCGAGCCGAGGTACTGGGCGGTCCGCTTGCCGTCGGTGGTGGGGATCGGCGCGAGCCCGTACTCGCTCTTGCCCTCGGAGGTGTAGCGGACGGTGAAGTTGTCCCAGGTGAACTCGCTGCCGGCGAGTTCGGCGGAGAGCGCGGACTTGGGCTTGATCTGGGCGACCTTCTTGGCGTCGGCGAACAGGCCGGACTTCACCTGCTTCTCGGCCTTGGTCCACCAGGCGGTCAGGTCGGCCTCGGTGAAGCCGAGTCCGTCCTCGGTGAAGAATGCTTTGCCGTTCTGACGCAGGTACAGGTCGTAGAGGTACATGACGCCGTACATGCCGCTGTCGCCGGCCCGGCCGGTCTTGTCCCGGACCTTCGTCATCGCCTCGTCGAAGTCGTCCCACGTCCAGCCCTGTTCGGGCTTGACGCCGGCCCGGGTGTAGACGGGCTTGTCGATGACCAGGGCCATCGAGTTGGAACCGACGGGCACACCGAGGAGTTTGCCGTCGACCTCGCCGAACTTCTCAAGACCCGCGCGGAATCCGTCCATGGACAGGTTTCCCGCCTCGACCTGTCCGCTCAGGTCGAGCAGCACATTCTTGGCGTCGTATTTGCGCAGGAATCCAATGGCATTCTGGAAGACATCCGGTGGATTGCCTCCGGAGGCCTGGGTGTTGAACTTCTTCCAGAAGTCGGTGTACGGCTGGAAGTCGGTCTTGACCTTGATCTTCGGGTACTTCTTCTCGAAGAGCGCGATGGTCTTGTTGATGCGTTCCGCCCGGTCCTCGGCGCCCCACCAGGAGTAACGGATCGTCACCGTCCCGTCCCCCGAGCCGCTGCCGCCGCCGCACGCGGTGGCCGTGGCCCCCAGTCCCGCGACGGCCAGTGAGGCCCCCGCCGCCTTGAGAATCGTGCGCCTCTCCACATTCCCGCCCTGCTGCATACGAGCCTCCCCGCAACGTCGCGTTCGCCTCATGAATCGTTTCAAGTAAGCGCTTGCTGGCACAAGGTACGGAGGGGTCGGGGGCGCGTCAATGATTCCGACAGGAATTGACGGACAGCGGCCGGGACGGAGTTGTCACCCCCCGGGAAGCGGTGGTCGGTCACCGTGGAAAACCCACAGGTCGGCGCGGTGTGACCGACGGGCCGAACACGCGGAGGGCCGTCGGGGGCGCCGCCGCGGAAGGTCACGGTTGGGTGAAGGCGGGCGGACCGGGAAGGCCGCGCACCCGCGGACACCGCACACGAAGGCGGCCCCGCTCACGATCGTGAACGGGGCCGCCTGCTGATCCGGTGGGCGATACTGGGTTCGAACCAGTGACCTCTTCGGTGTGAACGAAGCGCTCTCCCACTGAGCTAATCGCCCGGACGCAGGAAGAACATTACCCCATGTCACAGGCGCCCGTGACCAACGGGGGCCGCGACCGCGCACCCCCGCGGACGATCACTGGTCCTTGATCTTCCAGGGCATCTCGAGGCCGAACTTCCACAGGTAGATCCCGGCCAGCACGGCGATGATCACCACGCCGACCGAGGTCAGGATGATGTTGCGGCGCCGCACCTTCGGATCGAGGGCGCGCTGCGCCGCCTCGGTGACCTTGCGCTTGGTCCAGCGCAGCACCAACTGGGCCCAGACGAACTCGGTCGCCCAGATCGCCATGCCGCCGAAGATCACGACCCAGCCCGGCCCGGGCAGCGGCAGCATGATGATGCCGGTCACCACGACCGCGAGGCCGACGACGAAGACGCCGACCTGCCAGCTCAGGTGCAGCGCACGGCGCGCCTTGACGAATTCCGGCGCTCTGGAGCCGAGCGCCCGCTCGTCCGTGGCCCCGGCCGTGACCTCGTCCGTCCCCGCACGGTCTGCCGTCACGGCCGCCTCGCCGGGCTTGTCACTCCCCGTGTTCATACGGCCAAACACTACCGGAGCGAAAGCTGTCACCGGAATGGGCGTACGACCCGAACGATCTCTCGGCCGGAAGAGTTACGTAAAGGCACGCAAAACACGCAGAGGGGTTTACAACGGCACCGTAGGTGGCATGTCGATTTCGCCGACGTGCGAATCCCCGAGCGCACACTGAGCGAAAGGCCCTGGCGCTTATGAACACCACGGTCAGCTGCGAGCTGCACCTGCGCCTCGTTGTGTCGAGCGAGTCCTCCCTGCCTGTCCCCGCAGGCCTGCGGTACGACACGGCCGACCCCTACGCCGTGCACGCCACCTTCCACACCGGAGCCGAGGAGACCGTCGAGTGGGTGTTCGCCCGCGACCTCCTCGCCGAAGGTCTCCACCGCCCCACCGGAACCGGCGACGTCCGTGTCTGGCCGTCGCGCAGTCACGGCCAGGGCGTCGTGTGCATCGCTCTCAGCTCCCCGGAGGGCGAGGCACTGCTCGAGGCCCCGGCGCGGGCCCTGGAGTCCTTCCTGAAGCGCACAGACGCCGCCGTGCCCCCCGGCACGGAGCACCGGCACTTCGATCTCGATCAGGAGCTCTCGCACATCCTGGCGGAAAGCTAGGGCGGGGCCCCGCGTGAAGCCGCCCGTCGCCGTCGACTCGGGGTGACGGCACGGGCCAGGACAACCGCATACGGCACACACCGGCGTCGTCGCCGCGGTCCTCCGCGGGGGCGCCGCCGCCGCGTGTGTGGCGCGGCGGCGCCGGGCGGGTGGCGCCGCGCGGGTGGCGCCGGGAACGAAGGCGGGCCGGCCGCCGTTGCAGGGGCAGTCTTCGGGGCAATCCACGACCGGGACCGGATCACGGCCGGTTCGCCCGCCGCGCGAGCCACTACCATCGGCCAGCATCGGCGGGGGGCCCCCCCCCCCCCCCCCCCCGGGGGAGTTCGTGGGAACGCACGAGATCAGCGACGTCGGTGTGCTCTCGGACGTCGACCTCACGGCGGTGCGCCGGGTCCGCGGGCGGTTCGCGGCGGTCTTCGCCGCCCCCGACGCACGTACGGCGGCGGGGCTGATCAACGACCTGGTCGCGGCGGCCGGCACCACGCCCCGGCTCACCGACCACGACGGCTACGACTGGCACATCCACTACTTCGCGCCCGGCGCCTCCGTCGCGGACCACCTCACCGCGGACTGCGGGATGGCCCTGGCGTTCTTCGTGGTCGCCGGGGAGCAGGAGCGGCTGCGGCGCTGCGAGGCCCCCGACTGCCGGCGCGCCTTCGTCGACCTCTCCCGGAACCGCTCGCGGCGGTACTGCGACAGCCGCACCTGCGGAAACCGCTTGCACGTGGCCGCCTACCGGGCGCGGCGCAAGGAGGCGGCGGGCTGACCCTCCCGCCTTCGGCCCCGAGGAGGCGAGGACGCGGACGGCGACGCGGCCCCCGGCGGGTGACGCCGGGGAGCGCGGGTACGGCTCACAGCAACAGCAGGTCGTGCAACGAAGCCATGAGCAGCAGACACCCGATCACCGCAAGGAAGATCATGAGCGGTGGCTGGGATAGGGCGAAGAGGCAGCCGCGTGGTTCGTCCTGCGTCCGCGCGGTTTCGCTCTGTCTCGTGTCCGGCTGGGGCTCCAGCCGAGTGGTGTCCGGCATCTCGCCGCGATGATGACGCAACGGGCCTGGTCCGCGCGATCAACACGCCCGCTGAGACCGGGTGTTCGTTGAATGTCGCAAGGTCGGGTCGGATCGTGATCATTCCGGAGCGCGCGCTGTCGGCCTGCGACCGCTGTGTCGTTTCAGTCCCAGGACTCCCACCCCGGGCCGGCGGTCATATCCCGTGCTTCTTGAGGATGGCCTCGATGTCGCTGAAGTCGTCGTCGCCGCCCCGGGATGCCTTGGCGGGCCGGGACGCCGGCTGGGCGGCCGGACGGGCACCCGGGCCGAGCGAGGGCGCGGAGGCCTCCGGCGCCACCGCGTCGCGCTGTGCGGCGGCCCGGGCCGCCCTGCGCTCCTTGCGGGTGCCGCCGCGGCGGCGCTCCACGGCACGTGTCGTCATGAAGAGCACCCAGGCCACGCCCAGCACTCCGAAGCCGGCCCAGGCCACCGGGCTGAAGGCGGTGTCCGCGAGCCACTCGACGACGCCGGTCATCACCAGGCCGATCGGGACCAGCGAGTAGGCGGCGATGCGGGCGGCGGTGAGGAAACGCCTGCGGTACGCGGTGACCGCCGCGATGCCCAAGCCCGCCGCGGACACCGCGGAGCAGACGGTCTCGGCAATCATCCGGTCCTCCAGGCTGGGCTCGATCGGGTGTGAGTACTTCGTCCCTTCCATCCTGCACCGTCCGCCCGCCGTGAGGCCATGCCGCAAGCCGGAGATCAGGGAGATCTCGGGGTCGGCTCGGGGTCGGCTCCTCCGCAGGTGCCGGTGGGTGACGCACGACGCCGGTTGGGGCGGCGCGCCGGGGGCTGGGAGGATGGGTGCCATGAGCGACTCCTCCCCCGCCCGTCCCGCCGCGCCCGTCCTCGACGTCTGGTGCGAGCTCCAGTGCCCCGACTGCCGCACCGCCCTGGACGACCTCCGCGCCCTGCGCGCCCGCTACGGCGACCGCCTGGAGGTGCGGCTGCGGCACTTCCCGCTGGAGAAGCACAAGCACGCCTTCGCCGCCGCGCAGGCCGCCGAGGAAGCCGTCGCCCAGGGCACGGGCTGGCCGTACGTCGAAGCCGTCCTGGGCCGGGTCGCGGAGCTGGACCGCAAGGGCGAGACCGTGCTGGTCGAGGTGGCCCGGGAGCTGGGACTGGACGCCGAGGAGTTCGACACGGCGCTCGTCGACGGCCGGCACATCCTGATCGTCGACGCCGACCAGGCCGAGGGCAAGGCGATCGGCGTGACCGGCACCCCCACGTACGTGATCGGCGGCGAACGCCTGGACGGCGGCAAGAGTCAGGAAGGGCTGCGCGAGCGCGTCGAGGAGATCGCCGACCGGCTGCTCGCGGAGCAGCGGGGCTGAGGGCCGGCCGCCCCCGTCACAGCAGCGGTTTGCTGTAGCTGAACCGCGTCGTCCGGTAGCCGAGCGACTCGTAGAGCCGCTCGGCCGGGGTGTTGCCCGCGAAGACGTTGAGGCCGATGAGCGGGCGGCCGGCGGCGATCGCCCGGGCCTCGGCCAGCAGCATCAGGGTGCGGCCGTGTCCCCGGCCCCGGTGGGCCGCGTCGGCCTCGACGTCGAAGACGAAGGCCCGGTCCTCGCGCAGCGCCAGCCACAGGGTCCCGACCCGCTCCCCCTCGTGTTCCAACACGCTGAACAGCATGTTCTCGGTGTCCATCCCCTGAGGGAGCAACACCTCGTGATCGCGGCGGGACTTGGCGTGCGCGTCGGCCTCGGGCACGCCCCGCTCCATCCAGGTCCGGGCGTAGTGCTCCTTCTCGTACGCCTGCCAGCCGGTGAACTCCTCCGGCGTCATGGACCGGGCCCGGCTGCCCGCGGGCAGGCCGGGCGGGGTGTCGCCGAGCGGCTTGGTCATGGTGCGGTTGCGCAGGACGTAACCGAGCGAGGCCGCGAGGCGTGTGCCCGCCTCGGCGTCACCGTCGACGGCCGCCTCCATCACGCGGCAGCCCCAGCCGCGCGCCACCTCCTCGGCGGCGAGCGCGGCCACCGTGCCGCGGCCGCGCCGGCGGTCCGGCCCGTCGACGCGCAGCTTGTGGATCACGGCCACCGTGTCGCCGAGGTCGCGTGAGGTACCGAGGTGCAGCTCGCCGACGGGGCGGCTGTTCACGCACACCCGGTAGTGGCGCGAACGGGTCCCGTCGGCGGCGCGCTGGAGCGGCTCGGTCGGCCGCAGAGTCGTTGTCATCACGGCAGTTCTACCCACCGCGGACAAGAACGGCAGCCGAATATCGGCGACTTCGCGGGGCGGGTGCGTGGCCCGGGGCCCGGATCAGGGGTCCAGGTCGTCCCCGGAACGCTCCTCGAAGACGCGCATGGCCTTGGCGGTCACCGGGCCGGGAGCGCCCGGCAGCTCACGGTCGTCGACGCGGTGCACCGCCTGGACGTCCCGCAGTGTGGAGGTCAGGAACACCTCGTCGGCGCGGTCCAGGACGTCCAGCGGGAGGTCGGTCTCGCGGGCCCCGGTCCACTCCACCGCGAGGGCCCGGGTGATGCCGGCGAGGCAGCCGGAGGCGACCGGCGGGGTGTGGATCTCGCCGTCGAGGACGACGAAGACGTTGGACCCGGTGCCCTCGCAGAGCTGCCCCACCGTGTTGCCGAACAGGGCCTCGGTGGCGCCCCGTTCACGGGCCCGGGCCAGGGCGACGACGTTCTCGGCGTACGAGGTGGTCTTCAGGCCGGTGAGCGCGCCGCGTTCGTTGCGGGTCCACGGCACGGTGACCACGGCGGTGGAGTCGGGACGGCGGGTGGTCGCGCCGAGGGCGACGACGAGGGTGGTGCCCTGCTCGCCGCGGTCGGAGCCGAGGGGGCCGTGGCCGCCGGTGTAGGTGATGCGCAGCCGGCCGAGCGGCATCGGGTTGGCCTCGAGGACGGCGGCGCAGGCACGGCGCACCTCGTCGAGGTCCGGGTCGGGCAGGCCGAGGCCGCGGGCCGAGCGGGTCAGCCGGTCCAGGTGCCGGGTCAGCGCGAACGGTCTGCCGTCCACCGCCTTCACCGTCTCGAAGATGCCGTCGCCCACGGTCAGCCCGTGGTCGAACACGGAGACGCGGGCGGCCTCGGTGTCCTGCAGTCCGCCGTCGAGCCAGATCTTCACGTCGCCAGCGCCTCTCCACTCACGTTCGCCTCGTACTCTCCCGACGCTACCGCGAGCAGCCGGGAAGCCTTCAGTTCGGTCTCCCGCCACTCGCCCTCCGGGTCGGATCCCCAGGTGATGCCGGCGCCCGTGCCGAAGCGCAGCCGGGCGGTGGGGCCGTCGGCGGTCCGGTCGAGCCAGAAGGTGCGGATGCCGACGGCCAGCTCGCCGGTGCCCCGGTCGGCGTCGACCCAGCCGACGCCCCCGCAGTAGGGCCCCCGGGGCGCGGTCTCCAGCGCGTCGATGATCCGCAGGGCGCTCGCCTTGGGCGCGCCGGTGACGGAACCGGGCGGGAAGGCGGCGGCCAGCAGCTCCGGCCAGCCGGCGTCCGTCCGCAGCTCGCCGCGCACCGTGGACACCAGGTGGACGAGGCCGGGGTGCTTCTCCACGGCGCACAGGTCGGGCACCGAGACCGTGCCCGTGGCGCAGACCCGCCCCAGGTCGTTGCGGACCAGGTCCACGATCATGACGTTCTCGGCGTGGTCCTTCTCCAGCAGGTCGGCCTCGGTCCGCCCGGTGCCCTTGATCGGGCCGGACTCGACCGTGCCGCCGTCCCGGCGCAGGAACAGCTCGGGCGAGGCGGTGGCGATCTCGACGCCGTGCCCGGGCAGCCGGATCGTTCCGGCGTACGGCGCCGGGTTTCCGCGTGCCAGCAGGGCGGTGAGGGCGTCCACGTCGGCGCCGGGCCCGACCGGCGCCGACAGCACCCGGCAGAGGTTGGCCTGGTAGACCTCGCCGGCTGCTATGTGCGCGCGGATGCGCCGTACGCCCTCCGTGTACGCGGCGCGGTCGAGGGAGGACGCCCAGTCGCCGACGGCCGGGCCGCGCCACGCTCCGGGTGTGGGCGCGGGCACCGGTTCGGTGCGTACGTCGGCGAAGCGTGCGCAGGTCAGGCGGCCTTCGAAGTCCGCGCAGACGGCCCAGAACCCCTCGGATTCGAGGGCGGCGGGGTCGCTCGTGACGTCGAGGAGACCGGTGGCGACACGGTCACCGAAGCGGGCGAGGGGAGGGAGGTCGAGCACGCCGCCGAGTCTAGGCGGGTGGCTCCCAGGTGACCCGAACGTGTCCTTCCGGGTGCCCTGACCAGGTCCGGGGGCGGGCGCACCGCAGCACGCTGCACAAACGCGTTTTTGTACTGGCCCCGGAATCCGCTAGAGTTCATCACGTCGCCGGGCCGCGCAAGCGGACCGAACCGACAGGCGGACGTAGCTCAGTTGGTAGAGCGCAACCTTGCCAAGGTTGAGGTCGCGAGTTCGAGCCTCGTCGTCCGCTCGCAGGAACAGGGGGCCTCCCGGGTCTCCTACACTCCTGGTGGAGTGGCCGAGAGGCGAGGCAACGGCCTGCAAAGCCGTCTACACGGGTTCAAATCCCGTCTCCACCTCCAAGGACGATTAGCTCAGCGGGAGAGCGCTTCCCTGACACGGAAGAGGTCACTGGTTCAATCCCAGTATCGTCCACTGATCCGCAAGGATCTCCGGTCCGCAAGGATCCCCGCGCGATTAGCTCAGCGGGAGAGCGCTTCCCTGACACGGAAGAGGTCACTGGTTCAATCCCAGTATCGCGCACGCAGTACCGCACCTGGTGCTTCCAGGACGATTAGCTCAGCGGGAGAGCGCTTCCCTGACACGGAAGAGGTCACTGGTTCAATCCCAGTATCGTCCACACCCACCGAAGCCCCCGGCCGTCTCGCACGGCCGGGGGCTTCGTCGTGAGCCGGTCAGCTGGAGAAGAGCATCCGTCCGAAGCTCTTGTGGCGGTGGTGGCCGTAGTGGCCGTGGCCGCCGTGCGGGGCGCCCCATGCCGGAGCCGGGGCCGCCGGGTAGGCCTGCGGCGCGGCGGGCGGCGGCGGTGGAGCGGGCTGGGACCACTGGGCCTCCAGGCGGGTCAGCGACTCCAGCTCGCCGTAGTCGAGGAAGATGCCGCGGCAGCCGCTGCACTGCTCGATCTGAACGCCGTTGCGGTTGTAGGTGTGCATCGGTGCGTGACACTTGGGGCACTGCATGCTCGGCTCAACTCCTCGCCGGTCGGTCCTGCTTCGCGTCTCGCCAGGACAGACTCTGTCCCGCCGCGGGTCGGTTGCACCCTACTGCGGGGAACCTGGCCTCAACCCCGTGGGTCAGCGGGCCGGACGGCCGCCATGCGCGTGCAGGCGTCGACGAGGGAACACTCCACCTCGTCCAGCGGCCGGTCCGCCAGGACCGCCTTGGTGACGGCCCTGGCCGCGGTCTGCGCGGTGAGGGCGCGGGCCGGGACGTCCAGGGCGGGCCAGGGGTCGCCGGCGGCGGGGACGGCGGGGCCGCCGGCCGCGCGGTAGGCGGTCAGGAAGCGGTGCCACTCCTCGGGCGGGAGCAGCCCGCAGGCGTACCAGGCGGCCGGGCGGGCCAGGTCCCAGGCCGGGACGCCGGTGCCGAGGTCGTCGACGTCGATCAGCAGCCAGGGGCCGTCGGGGGCGGGGTGGCGTACGAGCTGGCCGAGGTGGAGGTCGCCGTGGCAGAGGGTGGTCGTGTCCGGCGGGGCGGCCGCGCCGCGCGCCCAGGCGGGGAGCGCGGACCAGGCCCGCAGCACGGGGGCGGTGCCGGGGTGGCCGGGGGCGGTGTCGTGGAGGCGGGCGACGGCCAGGGCCGCCTTCGCGGGGCCGCGCATGACGGGTACGGCGGTCGGCGCCGGCGCGCGATGGAGGCGGGCGAGGAGGGTGGCCGCGGCCTCCCACGGTGCCGCGTCCGGGTCGTCGGGGTCCACGGGCGTGCCGTGGGGCCAGTAGGTGACGAGCCTCCCGTGCAGGACGGCGGGGGCCGGGGCGAGCGGGGGCAGGAGTATGCCGGGCAGGCGGGATGCGGCGGTGACACGGAGGGCGAGTTCGGCGGGGTCGGCGTCCGCGGCGTGGGCCTTGGCGACGGTGCCGGCGTGCCGGACGACGGTGGCGTCGGGGCGGTCGGCGAGGGTGGCCGCACCGCAGGGGCAGTCCGGGCTCAGGGCGTGGGCCGTCTCCCTGGCGCGGGCTTCAAGGGCGGGGAGGAGAGCGGGGGCGTCCGTGGTCACGCGGGTGAGGGTACGCAGGGCCCGGTGGCGCCGGTTCCTCGGCCGGTGCGGTGCCGGACGGGGCGGGCCGGAACAGGGAGGGAGGAACGGGGAGGGAGGAACCGGGCGGTGTGAGACAGGGAGGGGCGAGAGGGAGGGGGAAATGCAATGCCGGCGCAGCTCCCCAGCTGCGCCGGCATTTTGCCGTCCGCCGCACCCCCGTCCCCACGGGGTTTCATGGATGGGTGTCCCCGCCCGGACCGCTCTTCCGGGCCTGGGGTCGCCGCTCAGCGCCCCAGCACCACACCCACGGACGACGCCTGTGTGGCCACTGTCTCCCACCCGTCGAAGACGAGGAGGAGCAGGACCGCCAGGGGCAGGGCCATGAGCGTCGCCACCGCGGGGTGGCGACGGCCCTGACGGCGGCTCTGCCTGCTGCGGACCAGCGTCCGCGGAACCGTCTGGGCCATGGTCCCTCTCCTGACCGTTCGTTGTTTCGGTCTCGTGTCTGGTGTCTCGTTGCAGCGGCGGGTGTCCGAACCTCGGGGGACGAGTACCGCACCCGCCGCTTGACCTCAAATCTAGGCGCCGGGCGATCGTCCGACGTCATGCCCTCGTACCGAATGCCGGGCCTCCCGGAGGATGAGCCACGACCTGCCGCGTACTCCCCTGGGTGGAGACCGGCCAGCGGGTCTCGGGGTCTTCCCGGACGGGGTGCCCACCGTGTCCGGGTATCTCCGTGGTGTCCGGTGACTTCGCTCACTTCGGCCGTCTTCCCGTACGCCTCCGCCGCCGCCCCCGGTCCCGCTCCGTCCGCCCCCGCGCGTCGGCCGTACGGCGTCGTGCCGCCCCGCTCGCCCGCTCTCTCCCCCTCCCTCTTGCCCGTGCCAATCCCCCGGCCGCGGCGGCGGGTTGGGATCACGGGCGGTGCGCGGCGGGTGCGGACCGGCGTTCGCTGACCCCGCCTCAACTCTCGCGCCGGGCACTGACAATCCGTTGTCCCGAGAGGGCGCGGCCTCTGCGCGCGGGCGGCCGTGGAAACGTAAGCTGTGGCACGTCAAAGGGACCGGGCAGCGGGGATGAACATGGCGATGATGCGCCTGAGGCGCGAGGACCCGCGCGTCGTCGGCTCGTTCAGGCTTCACAGGCGGCTCGGCGCGGGTGGGATGGGCGTGGTCTACCTGGGCTCCGACAAGAAGGGGCAGCGGGTCGCGCTGAAGGTGATCCGGCCTGACCTGGCCGAGGACCAGGAGTTCCGGTCGCGGTTCGCCCGCGAGGTGTCGGCGGCCCGGCGCATCCGGGGCGGCTGCACCGCGCGGCTGGTCGCCGCGGACCTGGAGGCGGACCGTCCCTGGTTCGCCACGCAGTACGTGCCCGGCCCTTCCCTGCACGACAAGGTCGTCGACGGCGGCCCGCTCGTCGCGGCCGATGTCGCGGCCGTGGGCGCCGCGCTGTCCGAGGGCCTGGTCGCCGTGCACGAGGCCGGGGTGGTGCACCGGGACCTGAAGCCGTCCAACATCCTGCTGTCCCCGAAGGGGCCGCGGATCATCGACTTCGGCATCGCCTGGGCCACCGGCGCCTCCACGCTCACGCACGTCGGCACCGCGGTCGGCTCCCCCGGGTTCCTCGCTCCGGAGCAGGTGCGCGGGGCGGCGGTCACTCCGGCGACGGACGTGTTCTCGCTCGGCGCCACGCTGGCGTACGCCTCGATGGGCGACTCGCCCTTCGGGCACGGCAGTTCCGAGGTGATGCTCTACCGCGTGGTGCACGAGGAGGCCATGCTGCACGGCGTCCCGGACGCGCTCGCCCCTCTGGTGCGGGCGTGTCTGGCCAAGGACCCCGAGGAACGCCCCAGCACACTGCAACTGTCGCTGCGGCTCAAGGAGATCGCCGCCCGGGAGGCCCAGGGCATGGCCGACGTACGGCCGCCCGCGCCGCGTGCCGGGGAGGCGGACGTGCCCACGGGCCGGCTCGCCGACACTTACCCGGAGCGCGCCCAGCGGCGTCCGCAGGGCCGGGCGGGTGCGCAGGGCACTCCGGCACCGCGCGGCACGTCGGGGTCGCGGGGGTCCGCGTCCCGGGGTTCCGTGCCGTCGCGCGGTGGGGCGCCCTCGCGCGGCGGTGGGGCCCCGCGCGGTGGCGCGCCGTCGCGGGGCGGTGCTTCGGGGGCGCGGTCCGGGTCCAGGTCCGCTCACCCCTCCCGCGACACGACCGGCCGGAACGGCTCGCGCCACGACGGTGGCCGTCCCGCACCCCGCAGCGGGGCCGGCCGTACGGCGCCGCGGACGACGGGGACCGGCTGGCGGCGGCCCGCCAATCCGCGGCTGCTGCGCCAGCGCCTGTTCGTGTTCGTGGTGGTGACGCTGCTGGTCGCGCTGGGCATCGCCGCCGCACAGGGCTGTCAGGGACCCTCGCGCGGGCTCGGCGACGACCGGGGCGGCGTGCGGGCGGCCCAGCAGGAGCGGACGGATGCTCCGCCCGGCGGCCTTCCGGAGCAGCGGGCGTCCCGGCTCTGAGACCACGGACGGTTCACGACCGGCAGACGGACCCGGCTCCGAGACCACGGACGGTTCACGACCGGCAGACGGACCCGGCTCCGAGACCACGGACGGTTCACAGCCGGCGGGCGGACCCGGCTCGGGTCGCCCGACGGTCTACGCCGGAGGGCGTCCCGCCGTCACCGCGTAGAAGGCGACCGCGGCCGCCGCGCCCACGTTCAGGGAGTCGACGCCGTGGGACATCGGGATGCGCACCCACGTGTCGGACGCCTCCAGGGCCCGCCGCGACAGGCCGCTGCCCTCGGCGCCCAGCATGAGGGCGGCCCGGTCCATGCGGTGCGGGGCGACCGCGTCGAGGGGTTCGGCCCGCTCGTCGGGGGTGAGGGCGAGGAGCCTGAAGCCCGCCTCGCGGACCTCCCGCAGGCCGGCCGGCCAGACGTCGAGGCGGGCGTACGGCACGGAGAAGACCGCGCCCATCGAGACCTTGACGCTGCGTCGGTAGAGCGGATCCGCGCAGTCCGGGGAGAGCAGGACCGCGTCCATGCCGAGGGCTGCGGCGGAGCGGAAGATCGCGCCGATGTTGGTGTGGTCGTTGACGGACTCCATGACGACGACCCGACGGGCGGCCGTCAGGAGACCGGCCGCCGTGGGCAGCGGCTTGCGCCGCATCGAGGCGAGGGCGCCGCGGTGCACGTGGTAGCCGGTGACCTGCTCGGCGAGCGCCGGATCGACGACGTACACCGGGGCCGGGGCGGCGTCGATGACGTCGCGCATGGTGTCGACCCACTTGGCGGACAGCAGCATCGAGCGCATCGAGTAGCCCGCCTCACCGGCCCGCCGGATCACCTTCTCGCCCTCGGCGATGAAGAGGCCCTCGGCGGGTTCCCGGCGGCGGCGCAGCTCGACGTCGGTCAGGCCCGTGTAGTCGTACAGGCGCGGGTCGTCGGGGTCGTCGATCGTGATGAGGCCGGCCACGTCAGACCGTCCCGTGCGGGCCCACGGCGACGACCGCGCCGACGACGATGACGGCGGGCGGCCTGACCTCCTCGGCGACGACCACTTCGGCGACGGTGGCGAGGGTGGCGTCCACCCGGCGCTGGGCGGCCGTCGTGCCCTCCTGGACGAGGGCGACCGGGGTGTCGGGGGACTTGCCGTGCGCGACCAGGGTCTCGGCGATCCGGCCGATCTTGTCGACGCCCATGAGGATCACGAGTGTCCCGGTCAGCCTGGCCAGGGAAGGCCAGTCGACCAGGGAGCGCTCGTCGTCGGGGGCTACGTGCCCGCTGACCACGGTGAACTCGTGGGCGACACCCCGGTGGGTGACCGGGATGCCGGCCGCGCCGGGAACCGAGACCGAGCTGGAGATGCCGGGGACCACGGTGCACGCGATGCCCGCCTCGGCCAGCGCCTGCGCCTCCTCCATGCCCCGCCCGAAGACGAACGGGTCGCCGCCCTTCAGCCGTACGACCGACTTGCCCTGCTTGGCGTGTTCGATCAGCGCGTTGTTGATGGCCTCCTGGGCCATGAAACGGCCGTACGGGATCTTCGCCGCGTCGATGACCTCGACGTGCGGCGGCAGTTCGGCTAGCAGGTCGCGGGGGCCGAGCCGGTCGGCGATGACGACGTCGGCCTCGGCCAGCAGGCGGCGGCCGCGGACGGTGATGAGGTCCGGGTCGCCGGGGCCGCCGCCGACCAGGGCGACGCCGGGGGTGCGGGTGCGCCGGTGCGGGGCGACGAGGGTGCCGTCGCGCAGGCCCTCCACCACCGCGTCGCGGACGGCGGCGGTGTGGCGGGGGTCGCGCCGGCGGGCGTCGGTGGTGAGCACGGCGACGGTGACGCCCTCGCTGTGTCCGGTCGCCGGGGTCCACGCCGTGGCGCGGTCGGCGTCGTCGGAGCGGACGCACCAGACGCGGTGCCGCTCGGCCTCGGCGGAGGCGGCGTTGTTGGCGGCGGTGTCGCCGGTGGCGATCAGGGCGTACCAGGCGTCGGCGAGGTCCCCTTCCGCGTAGGGACGCCGTTCCCATGCGATCTCGCCCGCGTCCGCCATGGCCTCGACGGACGGGGTCGCCGCCGGGGAGACGAGGCGGATGTCGGCGCCGGCCGCGATGAGGGCGGGCAGGCGGCGCTGGGCGACCTGCCCGCCGCCGAGGACGACCACGCGACGGCCGGTGAGGCGGAGGCCTACGGGGTAGGCGGGGTGTTCGGCCATGAGGGGACGGCTCCTCTTGCGGCGGTGGCGCTGACGTGCGGATTTTACGGCGGGGTGGCCCGTGGGGGCCCGGACGGTCCGGTGGGTGGACCACTGGTCCGGTCGGTGGACGGACGCCGGGTGGGACTGCGGGCGGGGACTGCGGGTGGGTTCTGCGGTACTGCGGGTTGCGGGTGGGTACCGCGGTACTGCGGGTCGCGGGTGGGTACTGCGGGTACGGCAGACCGGCGGGGCCCGGCACCGTGGTTCCGGGCCCCGTGGCGTGCGGCCGCTACTTCTCGGTGACCCCCGCCGAGTCGAACGTCGCCACCTCGTGCATGGCCCGCGCCGTGCTCTGCACCATCGGGAGCGCCAGCAGCGCGCCGGTGCCCTCGCCCAGGCGGAGGTCCAGGTCGACCAGCGGACGCAGGCCCAGTTTGTTGAGCGCGGCGACGTGACCGGGCTCGGCGCTGCGGTGGCCGGCGATGCAGGCCGCGAGGACCTCGGGGGCGATCGCGCGGGCCACCAGGGCGGCGGCGCCGGCGCTCACGCCGTCCAGGATCACCGGGGTGCGCAGGGAGGCACCGCCGAGCAGCAGGCCGACCATGGCCGCGTGTTCGAAGCCGCCCACCGCCGCGAGCACGCCGATCGGGTCGGCGGGGTCCGGCTGGTGGAGTTCGAGGGCGCGGCGGACCACCTCGGTCTTGCGGGCCAGCGTCTCGTCGTTGATGCCGGTGCCGCGGCCGGTGACCTCGGCCGGGTCGGCGCCGGTGAACACGGAGATGAGCGCGGCCGACGCGGTGGTGTTCGCGATGCCCATCTCACCGGTCAGCAGCGCCTTGTTGCCGGCCGCCACCAGGTCGCGGGCGGTCTCGATGCCGACCTCGATGGCCTGCTTGGCCTCCTCGCGGGTCATCGCGGCACCGGTGGTCATGTCGGAGGTGCCCGCGCGGACCTTGCGCGGGAGCAGGCCCGGCGTGGCGGGCAGGTCGGTGGCGACGCCGACATCCACGACGCACACTTCGGCACCGACCTGGGTGGCGAAGGCGTTGCACACGGCTCCCCCGCCCAGGAAGTTGGCCACCATCTGGGCGGTGACCTCCTGCGGCCAGGGGGTGACGCCCTGGGCGTGCACGCCGTGGTCACCGGCGAAGACCGCGACGGCCGCGGGCTCCGGGACGGGCGGCGGGCACTGCCGGGACAGTCCGGAGAGCTGGGCGGAGATGATCTCCAGCATGCCGAGCGCGCCGGCCGGCTTGGTCATCCGCTTCTGCCGCTCCCATGCCTCGCCGAGCGCCTTGGCGTCCAGCGGGCGGATCTGCGCGACGGTCTCGGCGAGCAGGTCGTGCGGCGCCTCGCCGGGCAGCGCGCGACGGCCGTACGTCTCCTCGTGGACCACCCAGGACAGCGGGCGGCGCTTGGACCAGCCGGCCTGCATCAGCTCGGGCTCGTCCGGGAACTCGTCGACGTATCCGACGCACAGGTACGCGACGACGTCCAGGTGCTCGGGCAGGCCGAGGGCGCGGACCATCTCGCGCTCGTCGAAGAAGCTGACCCAGCCGACGCCGAGGCCCTCGGCGCGGGCGGCGAGCCAGAGGTTCTCCACGGCGAGGGCGGAGGAGTACGGCGCCATCTGCGGCTGCGTGTGGCGGCCGAGGGTGTGCCGGCCGCCGCGGGTCGGGTCGGCGGTGACGACGATGTTGACCGGGGTGTCGAGGATTGCCTCGATCTTCAGTTCCTTGAACTGCTTGGCCCGGCCCTTGGGCAGCGACTTCGCGTACGCGTCGCGCTGGCGCATCGCCAGTTCGTGCATGGCGCGGCGGGTGTCGGCGCTGCGGATGACGACGAAGTCCCAGGGCTGCGAGTGGCCGACGGAGGGCGCGGTGTGCGCGGCCTCCAGGACGCGGAGCAGCACCTCGTGCGGGATGGGGTCGCTGCGGAAGCCGTTGCGGATGTCGCGGCGTTCGCGCATGACCTTCAGTACGGCCTCGCGTTCGGCGTCGTCGTAGGCGGGGGCCGCGGGGCCGGCGGACCGTCGTGCCTCGGCGGCTGCGGCCGTGTGCGCGTCGTGCGCGGGTTCCTGCGGCGCGGTGGCTTCCTGCGCGGCGGACGCGTCCGGGACGGCCGCGGGCGCCGGGTGCGTGGCCTCGGGCGGCGCTTCCGTCGCGTGGTCCTCCTGACCCGCACCGCGGGTGTCCAGGTCGTCGGCGCTCTGGAGGAGTGCGGGGCCGGACTCGCGCGGTGCGGGTACGGCGGCCTGCTCCGGAGCCGGGGCCTCCGGCGGGACCAGTACGGACTCGGGCGGCGTGGGCGCGAGGTGCGGGGTGGTGGGCACCTGGGCGCCGTCGACGGGCACGAACCGGCCGACGGGCTCCCCGGGCTGCGCCGACGGGGCGGCGGGAGCCTGGGCGGGAGCGGGCTGCGGCTCCGGCACGGGGGCGCCGGTGGCGGCCGGGGCCGTCCCGGCGGTCTCGTGCGTGCCCTCGGCCACGGTCACCTCCTGCTCGTGCGCGGGTTCCTGCTCGTGCGCGGGCTCCTGCTCCTGCCGTACGCCGGTGTCCGCGAGGGACTGGGGGCCCTGGGCGGGCTGCGTCTGGACCGGGGGCGCGGGCTGCTGCGGGGACTCCGGGGCCTCCGGGGCCTCCGGGGCCTCCGGGGCCTCCGGGGCGGGCTCGGGGGCCGCCGCTTCGGGCGCCGCCGCGGGCTCGGGCGCGTCCGTACCCCGGGCATCGGCGCCCTCGGGCTCTGCTTCGGCGGTCCCGGGCTCGGGTGCCTCGGGTCCGGGTGCCTCGGGCCGTGCGGCTTCCTGCGCCGCGGGGGCCTCGGGGGCGTCGGCCGCCTCGGATTCCGCGTCGTCCTCCGAGGCGTCGGCCGGTGCCGCCTCCGGTGCGGACTGCTGCCCGGGGATCTCCTGGGCCTCCGGAGCGGGTGCGACGGCGATCGCTTCGGGGGCGGGTACGCCGCCGTCCTGGGCCGGAGCCGGTACGGCGTCCTGTGCGGGAGCGGCGGCCTGCTGCGCGTCGGCGTCCGGGACCGGCGGCACGACGGCTTCTTCCGGCACCCCCTGCACGGCCGCACCGCCCTGCTCCGGCTGCCCGGGCCGTTCCGCCTGCTCGGGCCGTTCCGCCTGCTCGGGCCGTTCCGCCTGCTCGGGCCGTTCCGCCTGCTCGGCCTGGACGACCGGCTGGGGCTGTCCGCCCTGCACGGCCGGCCGCGGCTCGTCCACCTGCTCGACCGGCGCCGCCTGTTCGGTCTGCTCCGCCTGTTCGGTCTGCTCGGCCTGTTCGGTCCGGGCCGCCTGCGGTGCGGGCTGCTCGGGCGATTCGCCCGGCTCACCGGCGGCCGCAGTCGTGGCCGGTGCACCCGTCGCCGCCACGGCCTCCGTCGCCACTCGGGCGACGAGCGCCTCGGCGGCGCCCCCCGGCTCGGCTGCCTGGGCGGCTGCCTGGTCGGCTGTCTGCTCCGGTACCGGAACAACCGTTTCCGCATGTCCCGCCCCGGCGGGCACCGGCGCCTGCGGGGCGGGCGCCGGCTGTGCGCCCCAGGGTGCCGCCGCCTGCGGGGCCGCCACGGCGGCCTGCGGGACGTCGAGGTACTCGGGCCCCACGGTCGGCGGGCCGGACTGCCGTACCGGCACGTCGGCGGGGCCGCGGTCGGCGAGGGAGCGGACCGGGCTCGCCGAGGTGTCCGGGATCGGCGGGCCGAGGTGGAGGGGCCGGCGCGGCGGGACCGGGGCCGACGCGGTGTCCTGCGCCGGGTCCGGCAGGCGGACGCCCCCGAGGTCGACCGAGCCGCTGTCACGGCCGGACATCTCGTGCGGGCCGGGCTGGTGGACGGTCTCGACGACCGGCTCCGGCGCCGGCGGCGCGACCTCGTTGCCCCAGGCACTCTGGGCTCCCGGCAGCAACAACAGGTCCTCGTCCTCGGCGGTGGCCTCGGAGAGGTAGGTGTACGCGCCGGGTGCGGGGACGCCCGGCTGCTCCACCATGCCTGCGTTCTCCGGCAGCCCCTCGCCCGGGATCTGGCCGGTGTCGGTCATGCGTAACCCCTCGCCCATCGGTTAGTGCTTCTACGACCAGCTCACCCGGGACGGCGCACCGACCGCCCCACAGTGAAGAACGAGCGTGCGTGCCCAGCGGCACGAACGACCCGCAGGAAAAGACGACAAAGCCATTGAGTGGCATTGTCGCGGCCGTTCCCCCGCCACGACAGCCTGATCCGCGACGGCCCGCTGTGGACTGCGCCACGTTGCGCGTCCTCCGGTTCTGCCGTACCACACCCGCCCCCGCGGGAACGGCTCTTTACGGACATCGCCCGACGAACTGCCGGGTGTCCGCACGCGGTACAACAATCCGCCAGCCTACCCCGCGCAGTATGAACAACCGATCACGGGGCGCGGTCGTCGCCGGTCCTCAGCGGGGTGCTTCGCGCCGCACGATCTCTCCGCTGAGCAGGAAGGCGACGCTCCGCTCCGTCTCCGTCCAGGCGCGGGTGTCGAGTCCGACGGACTGGAGCAGGGCGCACTCGACGCGGTATCCGTGCTCCGTCAGGTCCCTGCCCACGAGTTCGGCCGCGTCGCGGGTGGCGGCGTGCGCGACGATGCGCTGGGGGCGGCGGTCGGCGACCGCGGAGACCACGGCCACGCCCCCGCCGCCGACGCGGACGACGTCCGGTTCGGGGAGGTTCTCCAGGACGTGGGGCGCGGTGCCGTTGACGGTCTGGAGCTGGACGCCGAAGCGCCGCGCGGCGGCCTCGGTGCGGGCGCAGGCGCCCTGGTCCCGGTCGACGGCGATGACGGCGGCGCCGGCCCGGGCGGCCTCGGTGGCGAAGGCGCCGCTGCCGCAGCCGATGTCCCACACGAGGTCGCCGAGGCGGGGCCCGAGCCGGGCGAGTTGGGCCGTGCGGAGCAGGTCGGTCTCGCCCTCGCCGAGGTCACCGTCGTACGCCGTGGCGGGCAGGGACCAGCCGCGCGGGCCGGCTGCGGGGTCGCGGCCGGCGATCCAGCCGGCGCCGTCGCCCGCGGTGGCCGGGCCGGTGCTGCCGCCGGCCACGATGACGACGTTCGGGTCGCGCCAGGTGTGGTCGGCGGCCTTGTCGGAGGTGACGACGGTGACGCGTTCCCGGGTGGTGCCGAGTTCCTCGCAGATGACGAAGGTGCGGTGGACGCCCTCCATCAGCAGCCCGAGTTCGGCCGGCCCGGCACCCGGCGAGGTGAGGACGGCGACCTTGGGGTGGGCGCGGCACACGTTCACCGCGCGGCGCAGCGTCCGGGGGTGGGCGACGACGACCTGGGCGTCGTCCCAGGGCATTCCGGCGCGGGCGAAGGCGGCGGCCACGGAGGAGACGGCGGGGACGACCTCGACCTCCAGGCCGAACTCGGGGGCCCGCAGGGTGCGTACGACGCCGAAGAAGCCGGGGTCGCCGTCGGCCAGGACGACCGTCGTACCGCGGTGGGCGGCGAGGCGGCGGGCGGCGAGGGCGACGCTGCCGAGACGGATGCGTTCGGCGGCGGGCGGCACCTCGGGAAGTGCCAGGTGGTGTGCGGCGCCGGCCACCAGCGTGGCGGCACCCAGTGCGGAGCGTGCCGCGGCGGTCAGCGGCGAACCGTCCCAGCCGATCACCGTGACCCGGTCGGCCATCGTCGTCAGTCTCCAGGGTTTTCGCAGGTGGTGGTCGCGCGGCCCTCGCGGGCGCGCTCCGGGAGGTTACCCGGTGCGGCCTGGGCTCGGGTGGTGGCGCGGGTGGCCCCCGTGTATCAGTTCCAGTCCGTGAAGGTGGTGAAACCGTCGGCGCCGGTCAGCTCTCCGGTGGCGCCTTCGAGGTCCTCCGGCAGCAGGCTCCACACGATGAAGTCGGTGCGTACGTCCGTCCAGACGCCGTCGTCGGTGCGTGCGCGCGCCATGCAGGCGCCGCGCAGCACGCCCTCGCTGATGCAGCCGATCTTCTGGGCGACCTGCTGGGAGGCGGTGTTGTCGGCCGCGGTGCGCAGCTCGACGCGTTCGAACTTCTGGTCGCCGAAGAGCCACTGGGCGGTGGCGAGCGCCGCCTCGGAGGCGTACCCCTCGCCCCGGGCCCAGGAGGCGACTATGTACGACAGCTCGGTGGAGCGCACGTGCCAGTTGGTCTTGGTCAGCTGGATGACGCCGACCAGCCGCTGGGTGAGGAACTCGGTGACCGCGAGGTCGAGTCCCCGGCCCGCGGTGCGCTCGGTGGGTGCGTACTCGCCGATCCAGGTGGCGGCGTTGGCCTCGGTGAAGGGCTGCGGGACGTCGGTCCAGGCGGCGACCTGCTCGTCGTTCATCATGGCGGCCAGCGCGGGGACGTCGTCCTCGTCGAGGGGGCGCAGCACCAACCGCTCCGTGCTGATGGAGATGTTGGGGAAGGTGCTCGTCATGCGCCGCTCCGTAACCTGTGTAACCGTCAGGGCCTGCTCGAACTGCCCAGCATGCAGCATGAAAGCACTCAACCGCACCACCGGGTCCGCCCCGCAGGCACGGAGCGGACCCGGTGGGTGACGCGGTGTCCGGCCCGCGGGCGCGGGCCGGGGCCGGGGTCAGAACGAGGGCAGGACCGCGCCGTCGTACTTGTCCTCGATGAACTTCTTCACCTCGGGCGAGTTGAGGAGCTTCGCGAGCTTCTCGACCCGCGGGTCGTCCTCGTGGCCCTCCTTCACGGCGAGGAGGTTGCTGTTCGGGTTGCCCTTGGCGCTCTCCAGGACGAGGGCGTCCTGGGCGGGCTTCAGGTCGGCCTCGATGGCGTAGTTGCCGTTGACCACCGCCGCGTCCACGTCGTCCAGGGAGCGCGGGGTCTGGGCCGCCTCCAGCTCCTTGAACTTCAGGTTCTTCGGGTTCTTGGTGATGTCCGCCGGGGTTGCCGCGGTGCCGACGCCGTCCTTGAGGCCGATGATCCCGTTGGCGGCGAGCAACTGCAGCGCGCGGCCCTCGTTGACCGTGTCGTTGGGAACGGCGACGGTCGCGCCGCTCTTCAGGTCGTCGGCCTTCTTCACCTTGTGGGAGTAGAGGCCGAGGGGCTCCAGGTGCACGTCGACGACGGACACGATGTGCGTGCCGTTCTTCTTGTTGAAGTCGTCGAGGTAGGGCTGGGTCTGGAAGTAGTTGGCCCCCACGGAGCCGTCTTCCGTCGCCGTGTTCGGCGTGACGTAGTCGGTGAACTCCTTGACCTCGAGGTCGAGGCCCGCCTTCTTCGCCAGGTTGTCCTTGACGTAGTTGAGGATCTCGGCGTGCGGGGTGGGGCTCGCGGCGACGACCAGCGGGCCGGAGGTGTCGGAGGCGGAGTCCTTGTCCGAGCCGCAGGCGCTCAGCCCCAGGGTGAGGGCTCCGGCGGCGAGGACAGCGGTGGTGATCTTGGCGGTGTTACGCACGAAAAGTGCCTTTCCTGAGGTGGTGCCGCCCCGTCCGGGTGACGGACGGGGAGTCTTGGTGGGGGTTCGGGCTACGCGGCCTTGCTCACGTCGGCCGGGGCGGGCTCCTTGGCCCGGAGCAGCCGGAGCCGGGGCGCCGCTCCGCCGCGTCCGCCGCGGCGGTGCAGGGTGCGGGCGGCGTAGTCGCCGGCGAGCTGGATGAGCGAGATGGCGACGGCGAGGAGCGCGACGGTGATCCACATGAAGCCGGGTTCGAAGCGCTGGTAGCCGTAGCGGACGGCGAGGTCGCCGAGGCCGCCGCCGCCGACGGTGCCGGCCATGGCGGAGTAGCCGATGAGGGCGATGACCGTGGTGGTGGTGGAGGCGATCAGCGAGGGCAGCGACTCGGGGACCAGGACCTTGCGGACGACGGTCCAGGTGTTGCCGCCCATGGACTGGACGGCCTCGACGAGCCCTCCGTCGACCTCGCGCACGGCGGTCTCGACGAGCCGGGCGAAGAAGGGGATGCCGCCGATGGCGAGCGGCACGATCGCGGCCTCGCTGCCGATGGTGGTGCCGGTGACCCAGCGGGTGAAGCTCATCAGCGCGACCATGAGGATGATGAACGGCATCGAGCGGCCGATGTTGACGACCTGCCCGATGACCTTGTTGACCACGACGTTCTGCAACAGGCCGCCGCGGTCGGTGAGGACGAGGAGCACGCCGAGCGGGAGCCCGAGGACCACGGCGATCACGGTGGACCAGCCGACCATGATCAGGGTCTCCCAGGAGGCCTGCTCCAGCAGCGGCTGCATCTGCGACCAGGTCACTTGGCACCTTCCTTCACCAGCGGAGCCGGCGTGGCCGGTTCGTCGGGCTTGTCGTTCACCACGTCGATCTGCAGGCCGTGTTCGCGCAGGAAGCCGACGGGCACGACGTTGTCCTCGTAGCGGCCGGGCAGTTCGATGCGCATCCGGCCGACCTGGAGGCCCCCGACGGTGTCGATGGCGGCGCCGAGGATCGAGATGTCGATGTTGTAGGTGCGCGAGAGCTGGGAGATGACGGGCTGGGTGGCGGCCTCGCCGTGGAAGGTGACGTCGAGGACGGTGCGGTCGTCCCCGGTGGCCTCGCCGCCGACCGGGAAGAGCGCGGCGGCCAGTTCGGAGCCCGGGGTGGCGAGGAGTTCGCCGACCGTGCCGGACTCGACGATGCGGCCCCGGTCCATGAGGGCGGCCGAGTCGCAGATGCTCTTGACGACGTCCATCTCGTGGGTGATGAGCAGGACGGTGAGCCCGAGCTGCCGGTTGAGGTCGCGCAGCAACTGCAGGATGGAGCGGGTGGTCTCCGGGTCGAGGGCGCTGGTGGCCTCGTCGGAGAGCAGGACCTTGGGGTCGCCGGCCAGGGCGCGGGCGATGCCGACGCGCTGCTTCTGGCCGCCGGAGAGCTGGGCGGGGTAGGCCCGGGCCTTGTCGGCGAGGCCGACGAGGTCGAGCAGCTCAAGCGCCTTGCGGGAACGTTCCTTCCCCGACGTGCCGAGGATCTCCAGCGGCAGTTCGACGTTGTCCTGCACGGTCCGCGAGGAGAGCAGGTTGAAGTGCTGGAAGACCATGCCGATACGGCTGCGCGCCTGCCGCAGTTCCCGGCCGGCGCGGGGGCCGCGCCCGGCCAGCGCGGTGAGGTCCTGGCCGGCGACGGTGACCGTGCCGGCGGTGGGGCGCTCCAGGAGGTTGACGCAGCGGATGAGCGAGGACTTGCCGGCGCCGGACTGGCCGATGACGCCGTACACCTCGCCCTCGCGGACGTGCAGGTCGACGCCGTCCAGGGCGGTGACCTCACGGCCGCGTGAACGATAGACCTTGGTCAGGCCCGATGTGGTGATCACGTGGGTTTCCGTCACTGTCGAGTGCGCGGCGCGGTGGTGTGCGCCGGGCACGGGGCGTTGTTCTTCGGGTGCTCGGGGTCCTTCGGAACGCGGCACGGTTCTCGCGGTGGCGGTGCGCCCTGGCGGTGGGACCGGGGAGAAACGTGTGCGCGGGGCGTGGCCCGGCCGCGTCCCGCGCCGGGCGCGGGCGGACAGGGCCGGGCGCTCGCTTCGGGGCGCGAGGCTCAGGTGGTGCGGGGGCCCTCTAGAAGGCGCACATTCGGCGGCACATACAACGAGCACCGGGCGTCGTGGTCGCCTCGGTCGCAGGGGTGCGGTCGCTCGTGGTGCTCATGCGGATCAGTAAAGCAGACCGGCTCCCGCGAGCGGGCATCGCCGTCCGCATGGTGGACAGTGCTGGACGGTGGACGGACGCGGGGGCGCGGCGCGGTCCCGCACGGGGATCCCGGTCCCGTCCTCGGTGACCAGTGCGGACGGGGGCGGGAGCCCGCCGGCGTCCGGGGCGGTGCCGGGTCCACCGGCCCGGCGGCTGTGGCCAACGCCACGGTCCGCGCCTCGGCCCCGCGGTCCCCCGGGGCCGGGGCGGCGGGCCCACGGGGTCGGGGGCGGCGGGCCCGTTCGGCCGTAATAGGCTCGCTGCCATGCTTGACGTCCTGACGCTGGTGACCGGCGTCGCCGCGCTGCTGCTCGCCGCCTGGTGCGGCTGGGCCGCCTACCGTGACCAGCCGACGAAGGACTGGCACTTCATCGGCATGGCCGTGGTCTCGGTCCTGGCACTGGTCCAGCTCGTGGTCGGTGTCGTGCAGCTCGCACGGGGCGAGGAACCGGCGCAGGGCACGACGATCTTCGTGGCGTATCTGCTGGGCGCCTTCGCCTGTGTGCCGGCGGCGGGGTTCATGTCGCTGGCCGAGCGCACCCGCTGGGGCTCGGTGACGGTCGCGGCCGGCGGTGTCGTCCTCGCCGTCCTGGAGGTCCGGCTCTATGACATCTGGGGAGGCTGACTCGATGGCCACGCAGGAGAACACGACGGCCGCGCGGGAGAAGCAGACCCGGCAGCGCCTGATCAGCGGGCCGGGCATCCTGCTGGTGTGGCTGTACGGCGTGATGGTGGTCGGCGCGGTGTCGCGGTCCGTGTACCAGATCGCGACCGAGCTGGACCGGGCGCCGCTCGCCTACTCGCTGTCGGCCGTCGCGGGCGTCGTCTACGGATTCATCACGTACACCCTGGTGCGCGGCGGCGAGAAGGCCCGCAGAGCGGCGCTGGTGTGCTGCGCCGCCGAGTTGGCGGGTGTCCTGACGGTCGGCACCTGGACACTGGTGGAGCCGTCCGCCTTCCCCGACGCGACCGTGTGGTCGGACTACGGGATGGGGTACCTCTTCATTCCGGTCCTGCTGCCGCTGTCCGCCCTGTACTGGCTGCGCCGGGCCCGCACCGCGTAGCGCCGCCGGGCCCGGCGGCGGCTCAGGCCGTGGTCGCGTACGTCTCCGCCGGCTTCTCCAGGACGATCATGGGTACGCCGTCGGCGCCCTCGGCGGTCCCCACCGTCTCGTAGCCGACCCGGCGGTACAGCCGCAGGTTGCTCTCGCTGCGGTGCCCGGTGTGCAGCCGGAAGCGCTTGGCGCCGCGCTCCCCGCCGAGGGCGGACTCGGCGGCCCGCAGCAGCCGGGCCCCGATGCCGTGGCCCTGGAGGCGGGGGTGGACGCAGAGCTTGCCGATGGACGCCGCCCCGTCCTCGGTCACCCGTCCCCGGACCGAGCCGACGACCTCGTCGCCGAGCCGCGCCACGAAGACACAGTCGGCGGCGACCTCCTCGCGCACGGAGTCCAGGGTCTGGACGAGCGGGTCGATGCGGTAGTTGGCGTACAGCGCCGCCTCGCTCTGGAAGCAGAGGTACTGCAGCCGGAAGATCTGCTCGGCATCCTGTTCGGTCGCCGCCGAGATGGTCACGCTCATGCCCATGTGCGCATGCCTCCCGCTCACCTGATCACCTGTGGGTCCCCCACTCCTATCCCCGTCCTCAGCCGGCCGCAACCTCCGGCGTCAGCAATCGACGCAGACATCCCAGACATCGGGAGCGTTCCGGCCCAAGACTTCCCTGTGAGATACCCAACTCCCCCGCGATTTCCCGGTATGTGAGGTCTCTGGGCGACAACAGGGCCTCCAGCACCTGGGGGCAGCGACCCGGCAGCCGGCGCACGGCGTCCCGCAGGGCCCGGTGCCGGGCCGCGGCGAGCGCGAGGCGCTCGGGCTCGTGGGCATACTCGGCGGCTGAGGCGGGTTCGGTTCCGTAGGGCCGCTCGTCGCGGGTCCTGCGCCGGGCGCGGCGGGCCTCGGCGCGCACGGCGCAGCGCAGCCAGCGGTGCGGGTCGGCGGGCGGCCCCTCGGTCTCCAGGCGTTCCAACAGGCGCAGCCAGACCGCCTGTTCCAGGTCGCCGGGCTCGGCTCCGGAGGCGTGGGCCTCGGCCGTGGCCTCGGCGGTGAGGAGGGGGCGCAGGGAGGCGACCAGGTCGTGCGTCATACGCACGTCGACGCGGCCGCCCGGGCGCCGGGTTGCCCGGGCGGCCGTGGCTCACCCCAACCGGTGGCGGTGGCTCAGCCGTTGACGAAGTCCTCGCGGGCCAGTACGCCCGTGTCCGGGTTGTCCGTGAAGATTCCGTCGATGCCGGTGGCGAAGTAGGCCCGGAACGCGCCGAAGGCGTCGCCGTACGCGTCGGCATCGCCGCCCTTGCGGAACTCCGCGGGCAGGAAGGGGTTCTCGTTGCGCATGGTGTACGGGTGCAGGACGAGACCCGCGCGGTGCGCGTCGCGGACGAGCGTCGTCGGCTCGGTGAGGCGGCCGGCGGAGTCCTTCGGCACGATCAGGTCGAGGGTGGGGCCGATGCCCTGCGCGTAGGAGGCGATCTCCTTCAGGCCGCGCGGCGTGACGAGGTCGGCGGTCGTGCGCGGGTCGCCGGTCTCGACGAAGTCCCAGGGGCGGCTGCCGGCGCCGGAGAGCAGGACGGCCAGGGGGTTGCGGACCAGCTTGCTCATCCGCTGGATGCTGGTGGGCTCGAAGGACTGGACGATGACGGGCGAGTTCTTCCGGTCCTTGCCGTGCGCGCGCAGCAGCTTCGCCAGGCGCTCCTCCGTGCCCAGGCCCAGCTTGCGGAAGTAGGTGGGGTGCTTGAGCTCGGGGTAGATCCAGACCTGCCGGCCGCGCTTGCGGGTCTGTTCGTCCTGCCAGCGCAGCACCTCCTCGAAGGTGGGGATCTCCCAGCGGCCGTCGTAGAGGGTGTTGTGCGGCCGGTTGGCCGGGATGCGCTCGGTGGCGCGGAGCGTCTTGAGTTCGGCGAGCGTGAAGTCCTCGGTGAACCACCCGGTGGTGGAGACGCCGTCGAGCAGCTTGGTGCGCTTGCGGTCGGCGAACTCGGGGTGGCCGGCGACGTCGGTGGTGCCGCCGATCTCCGGTTCGTGCCGGCAGACCAGGTGGCCGTCCCGGGTCGGGACGAGGTCGCCCGCCTCCACGATGTCGGCGCCGAGGTCGAGGGCCAGCTCGTAGGAGCCGAAGGTGTGCTCGGGGCGGTAGCCGCTGGCGCCGCGGTGGCCGATGACGGTGGGGACGGGCAGGCTCTTCAGCCCGCCGCCGCGTCCGCCGCCGTGCCGGGCGTCGGCTGCTCTCGCCGCTCCGGGCAGCCCGAGCACGGCGCCGCCCGCGCCGAGCACCGCCGCGCCGAGGAGCGCCCGGCGTCCCGTGCCGCCGCCGGCCGTCCGCTGCTCGTCCGACTCCTGCGTTCCCATGGGTCCTCCTGCCGTCGACCGTCCCGTGCGGGCCGATCGTAGGGGCGCGTACATGACGAGCGGGAGACCGCCGCCGGAACACCCGGGTGCGCGGGGATTGCGCGACGGCGCCGTGCCCCGGGCGGGCGGCATGCCGTACGGCGTGCGGGGCAGGCGAGGAGGAGGAACGGAATCGGGCGGCGGCCTCCGGGCGGCGCGCCTCACGCGTTGCGCGGGTGCGGCGCGCCTCACGCGTTGCGTGCGCCGGGCGTGCTTGGATCCGGCCCGGGTCCGCGCCGTCGGCGCTGCTCCGGCGCCCGCGGGCGCGACCTGCCTCACACCCGGGTGGGGGCGCGCCGGCCGCGCGACGCCACGGCTTCGCAGGTGAACGCGCGTCAATACCGCGCAGGGGCCGGGGCAACCCGGGGTGCGCGACCCCCCGGACCGCGAGTAATGTCCTCACCTGCACAGACTCATACCGCATCCCCGACACCGGAGGGCCCGTTGTCCCGCTTCGTGTTCATCAAGGCAGTGCTCGGTCCGATCATGCGCCTGATGTTCCGCACACGGGTGGAGGGTGTGGAGAACATCCCCGGCGACGGTCCGGTGATCCTGGCCGGCAACCACCTCACCTTCATCGACTCGGTGATCATGCCGCTGACCTGTGACCGGCAGGTCTTCTTCATCGGCAAGGACGAGTACGTCACCGGCAAGGGCCTCAAGGGCCGGCTGATGGCCTGGTTCTTCACCGGGGTCGGCATGGTCCCGGTCGACCGGGACGGCGGCCGGGGCGGGGTGGCGGCGCTGATGACCGGCCGCCGCATCCTCGAGGAGGGCCACGTCTTCGGCATCTACCCGGAGGGCACCCGCTCCCCCGACGGCCGCCTGTACCGCGGTCGCACCGGTATCGCCCGGCTCACTCTGATGACGGGCGCCCCGGTCGTCCCGTTCGCCGTCATCGGCACCGACAAGCTCCAGCCGGGCGGCGCGGGCCTGCCGCGGCCGGGCCGGGTCACGGTCCGCTTCGGCGAGGCGATGGAGTTCTCCCGCTACGAGGGCATGGACCGCGACCGCTACGTCCTGCGGGCGGTGACCGACTCGGTGATGACCGAGGTCATGCGGCTGTCCGGCCAGGAGTACGTGGACATGTACGCCAGCAAGGCGAAGGCGGCGTAGCCCCGCGCCGGGTACGAGGACGGCGGGCCGCTCAGCGAGTGGCCCGCCGTCCCGCGTTCGCGCGCGCCCTGGGGCTACGGGTGTTCCACCCCGTCCTCCAGGCGCTGGCCCCGCAGCAGGAACCAGGCCGCAACGGCGGCGGCCAGCAGGACCACGGCCCCGACGCCCGCCGCGAGGGCCAGTCCGTCGACGAATGCCTGCCGGGCGGAGTCCAGGAGCGCCCCGGCGGTGGGGGCGGGCAGGTGCGCGGCGGCCTCCACAGCGCCGCCCAGTGACTCGTGGGCCGCGTCCGGGGTACCGGCGGGCCCGGTGAAGTCCCGGTAGACGCCGGTCACGATGGACCCGAGCACCGCGATGCCGAGGGCGGCGCCGAGTTCGTACGCCGTCTCCGAGACCGCGGACGCGGCGCCCGCCTGCTCCCCGGGGACGCTGGAGAGGATGACGTCGGCGGTGACGGTGAACGCGAAGCCCGCGCCGAGGCCGACGACCAGCAGGGCCGTGCCGAGCAGCGGGTAGCCGGTGTGCTGGCCCACGACGGTCAGCGCGGCGAGGGCGAGGCCGACGGCGGCGAGCCCGCCGGAGACCACGGCACGGACCGAGAAGCGCCGCGCCGCACGGCCCGCGAGCAGGCCGGCCACCACCGCGCCGACGGCGGCGGGCAGTTCGGCAAGGCCCGCCTCGAAGGGCCGCCTGCCCTGGACCAGTTGCAGGTACTGGGAGAGGAAGAACACCAGCCCGGACAGGCCCAGGACGGTCAGCAGGTCGGCCAGGACCGCGCTGCTGAAGCCGCGGTTGCGGAACAGCCGCATGTCGAGCAGCGGGACCGGCATGGTCAACTGGCGGCGGACGAAGCCGTAGAGGGCGGCGGCACCCAGCAGGCCCACGGCGAGCGGGACCCACGCGAACCCGTGGGCGGCGGTCTCCTTGACGGCATACACGACACCGACCATGCCGACCAGGGAAAGGGCGACGCTGGGCAGGTCCCAGGGGCCCGGGTCGGGGTTGCGGGACTCGGGCAGCAGCTTGACGCCGACGACGACCAGGACGGCCATCACGGGCAGGTTGATCAGGAAGACGGAGCCCCACCAGAAGTGCTCCAGCAGGAACCCTCCGACGACCGGGCCGACCGCCGCACCGGCGGAGGCCGCCGCACCCCAGATGCCGACGGCCAGGCTGCGTTCGCGCGGGTCGTGGAAGAGGTTGCGGATCAGGGCCAGGGTGGCGGGCATCAGGGTGGCGCCCGCGACGCCGAGCAGGGCCCGGGCGAGGATCATCACCTCGGGGGTGTGCGCGTAGGCGTTGAGGACGGATATCGCGCCGAACGCCGTGGCGCCGACGAGCAGGAGCCGCTTGCGGCCGATGCGGTCGCCGAGGCTGCCCATGGAGACGAGCAGACCGGCGATGACGAAGGAGTAGACGTCGCCGATCCACAGCAACTGGGTGCCGGAGGGGGCGAGGTCCTCGCTGATGTAGGGGGTCGCGAGACCGAGGACGGTCGCGTCGACGGCCACCAGCAGCACGGCCAGCACCAGGACGGACAGCGCCAGCCAGCGGCCCGGCCGCCTCACCGCCTCGGTCGGGCGGGCCGGCTGCAGGGTGCGGTTCATGGTTCCTCTCTCCGGAGCGCGCCGCCGAGCAGCAGCTCGGCGATCATGCGGGTGAAGTCGTTGCGGGCCACGCGGCCCTCGGCCACGGCCCAGGCGCCGGAGGCCAGCAGGCCGTACAGCGCCTCGGTGAGCCAGGCGGGCGTGAGGTCGATGCGGAACTCGCCGCTCTCCTGGCCCCTGCGGAACAGCTCGGTGAGCCCGGCGTCGATGCGGGCCCAGCCCTCGTTCTGCTCCTCGCCCTCGAAGAGCTGGTTCTCGGTGTAGAGGAAGGCGAGCAGGGCGGCGGAGGGTTCCACCGCGCGGACCAGCCGGCGCACCGCTTCGGCCGCCGGGCCCTCGTCGGTGCGGGCTTCTTCGAGGGCTGCCTCGCACTCGGCGATGCCCAGCGACTCCAGAGCCCGCACGAGGGCGTCGCGCCCGGCGAAGTGCCGGTGCAGCGTGGCCCGGCTGATCCCGGCGGCCCGGGCGACCTCGTCCATGGTCGCGGTGGCTTTGCGGGTCAGCAGGGCCGCGGCGCTGCGCAGTACCTGTTCTCGATCGACGGCCATGAGACAACGGTAACCCACATGAGACATGATTGTCTCACCCAGGGCATGCGTGACTCACCGTTCTTGGGCGGTCACGCATCCGGAGCGGAGAGAGGAAGGAAGGGACAGGGAGAGATGTCCGTCTCAGTGCCAGGGCAGTTGCCCGCGCCGCTCCCAGTAGGCCTCCGGGGCCTCGACGAGGGTGCCGAGGCGGGCCACCTGGTCGTCGTCGAGGTCGACGACGGCGGCGTGCAGATTGGAGCCGAGCTGGTTGACGGTCGCGGCCCCGGACAGCACGACACCGGCCCAGGGCTGGCGCAGGACCAGGGCGAGGGCGACGGCGTCGCAGCCCAGCGCCGTCTCCTCGGCGACGGCCCTGAGGACGTCGGGGGCGTGCCGGTCGGCGAGGCGGCCGTTGGCCATGCCCTCCTTGACGATCACGGTGAGGCCGGCCTCGTGCGCCTCGGCCAGCGCGGGTCCGGCGGAGGTCTCCAGCGCGTTGTACGTCGACTGGACGGTACGGAAGAGGGGCTCGCCGTCGACGGTCACGGCGAGTGCGGCGCGGATGGCGTCGGCCTGGGCGGGGCCGCTGGTGGAGAAGCCGATGGTGCGGCCCTGCGCGGCGGCCTCGGCGAGCCTGGCGTGCAGCTCCTTGTCGCCGAGGGCCGGGCTGTCCGGGGTCAGCGAGTGGATCTGGTACAGGTCGAGCCGGTCGCCGAGCAGGGCGTCGGTCTCGGCGCGCTGGCGGTCGTAGGTGGCGACGCCGTGGTCCTTGACCTCGTGCGTCTCCGCGTCGGTGGACCAGTCGGCGGTGTAGGTGTAGCCCCACTTGCTGCCGACGACCACGTCGTCGGCGTCGGGGCGCTCCCGGAGCCAGTCGGCGAGGAACTCCTCGGAGCGCCCGTAGGAGCGGGCCGCGTCGAAGTAGCGCACGCCCTGGGCGTAGGCGGCGTCGAGGAGGTCGTGGGTGCGTTCGCGCAGCGCCTCGACGGTGCGGTCCTCGCCGAGGTCGCGGTCGCGGCCGAGGTTGATGTAGCCGGGGCGGCCGACGGCGGCGAGACCCAGTCCGATGTGGCAGGTGGGGGTGGTCGCCGCGGCCAGGCGGGCGAAGGGCATCGCGGACTCCGTTCGGTCGGCTGCTGAAGCGGTCGGGCTGCTGAGCTGTTGACCAACGTAACCGCGATGCCCCCGGGACACACCGGCTGCCGCCGCCTGCCGCTACTTCTTGGCGTCCGCCCACGCGTGCTGGGCCGCCACGTCCGCCTTCACCTCGGCGAGCTGGACGGCGACCGCACTGGGCGCCGTACCGCCGCGGCCGCTGCGGGAGGCGAGGGCGCCGGGGACGTCGAGGACGGTGCGCACCTCGGGGGTGAGGTGCTCGGAGATCTTGGCGAACTGCTCGTCGGTCAGCTCGTCCAGCTCCTTGCCGTCGGCCTCGGCGACCTTCACGCACTCGCCGGCCACCTCGTGGGCGACCCGGAACGGCACGCCCTGCCTGACCAGCCACTCGGCGATGTCGGTGGCGAGCGAGAACCCGGCCGGGGCCAGCTCCTCCATCCGCTCGCGGTGCACGGTGAGGGTGGCCATCATGCCGGTGAAGGCGGGCAGCAGGATCTCGAGCTGGTCGATGGAGTCGAAGACCGGCTCCTTGTCCTCCTGGAGGTCGCGGTTGTACGCGAGCGGGAGGGCCTTGAGGGTGGCCATCAGGCCGGTCAGGTTGCCGATGAGCCGTCCGGACTTGCCGCGGGCCAGCTCGGCGATGTCGGGGTTCTTCTTCTGCGGCATGATCGAGGAGCCGGTAGAGAAGGCGTCGTGGAGGGTGACGAAGGAGAACTCCTTCGTGTTCCAGATGATGATCTCCTCGGCGATCCGGGAGACGTCGACGCCGATCATCGCGGTGATGAAGGCGAACTCGGCGACGAAGTCGCGCGAGGCCGTGCCGTCGATGGAGTTGCCGGCGCTGCCGTGTTCGAAGCCGAGGTCGCGGGCGACGGCCTCCGGGTCCAGGCCGAGGCTGCTGCCCGCGAGGGCGCCCGAGCCGTAGGGGGAGACGGCCGTGCGCTCGTCCCACTGGCGCAGCCGCTCCGCGTCCCGGCCGAGCGCCTGGGCGTGGGCGAGGACGTGGTGGGCGAAGAGCACCGGCTGCGCGTGCTGGAGGTGGGTGCGGCCGGGCATGGCCACGTCCGGGTGGGCCTCGGCGAGGCCGATCAGCGCGTCCTGGAGGTCGGCGATCAGACCGCCGACGACCCTGGCGTGATCGCGCAGGTACATCCGGAAGAGGGTCGCCACCTGGTCGTTGCGGGAGCGCCCGGCGCGCAGCTTGCCGCCGAGGTCGGGACCGAGCCGCTCCAGCAGCCCCCGCTCCAGCGCGGTGTGGACGTCCTCGTCGGCGACGGTGCCGGTGAAGGAGCCGTCGGCGACGTCCGCCTCCAGTTGGTCCAGCCCGGCGGTCATCCGGGTCAGCTCGTCCTCGGTGAGCAGGCCCGCCTTGTGCAGCACGCGCGCGTGGGCACGGGAACCGGCGATGTCGTAGGGCGCGAGCCGCCAGTCGAAGTGGACGGACGCGGACAGCTTCGCCAGGGCCTCGGCGGGACCGTCGGCGAAACGGCCGCCCCAGAGCCGGACGTCACCGCTGTTGCTGCTCACTTGGGTCGCTCCTCAACCGTACGATCACTGTCCTGCATGAGTATGCAGAAGTCTGCATGATTCGTCAATCCTGCGCAGGGCGGCGCCCGGCGCGTCACTCGCCCCCATAATCGTTAGACATGGGAAAGACTTATGAGCGCATCGACGGCAGACTCCGCACCTTCATAGAGGCCCAGCCCCTCTTCTTCACCGCCACCGCTCCCCTGGCCGGCGACGGCACGGTCAACCTCTCCCCCAAGGGCCTCACGGGCAGCTTCGCGGTGCTCGACGAACTGACCGTGGCCTACCTCGACTTCGCGGGCTCCAACGCGGAGACCATCGCCCACCTGCGGGAGAACGGACGCATCACCCTGATGTGGTGCGCCTTCCAGGGCCCGCCGAACATCGTGCGGGTGCACGGCCGCGGCGAGCCCGTCTTCCGCGACGACCCCCGCTTCCCGGGGCTGCTGACGCACTTCCCGGACATCGACCCCGCCTCGCACGGGCTGCGCGCGGTCGTCGTCGTGCGCGCCGAACTCATCCGCGACACCTGCGGCTACGCCGTCCCCTTCATGGCGTACGAGGGCGACCGGGACCTGCACGGCAAGCGGTTCGCCCGTGAGGACGACGCCTCGCTGAACGCGTACTTCACCAAGAAGGAGCACGTCGCCCACAGCATCGACGGTCTTCCCGGGCTGCCGCTCCCGCTGCCTCCCTCTACCGTCTGAGCCATGCGCCCCGGTGTCCTCGTCGCCGTCCTCGTCTCCGCCTGTCTCCTCACGCTCGGTGCCGCCCCCGACGGCGGTGCCGCCCCCCGGCCGCTGCCGGCGCGGATGGCGGACACCGGGGGCGGCACCCAACTGATCACCGCCGTCGCGCCGGACACCGGCTCGACCACGGGCACCGTCACCTGGTGGGACCGCAGGGGCGGGAGCGACGGCCGGTGGGTGGCGGCCGGTTCCGCGCCCGCCCGCTTCGGCTCCGGCGGACTCGCCGAAGGGGCCGGCCGCGTCCAGGGCACGAACACCACGCCGACGGGGCTGTACGGCCTGCCGTACGCGTTCGGCACCGAGGCGCCGCCGCACGGGACGGCGTACCGGTACCGCCCGGTGCGCCAGAACTCCTGGTGGTGCCAGGACAACGCCTCCCGCTCCTACAACCGCTGGACCGAACCCCGCCCCGCCGACTGCCGGGCCGCCGAGGCCGAGCACCTGATCACCTACCGGACGCAGTACGCGCACGCCCTCGTCGTCGGCTTCAACTACGACCGCCCCGTGCGCGGCCGGGGCGCGGGCATCTTCCTGCACGTCGACGGACGCGGGGCCACGGCGGGCTGTGTGTCGGTGCCGAGGGAGGCGATGCGGCGGATCCTGCGGTGGGCCGAGCCGGACGAACGGCCGCACATCGCGATCGGGACCCGGGGCGGGGCGACGGCGATCACCCGGTACTGACCCCGGACGGCGGGACCGGCGCGGGCTGAACGCCCGCCCGGCGCGGCGCGTATCTGTGGGCCCAGGGCCGAGTCCCACGGAGGAACCGTGACCACCACGCTCGCCGGCGGCCGTGCCGCCCGCCGTCAGACCATGCGGCGCATCCGTCCGCGCCGCTCCCCCGCCGTCCCCCTGCTGCTCGCCGTGTGGGCGGGCGCGGCGGGCGTGTTGTGGCTGTGGTGGCGCAACACGCCCGCCATCTCCGACGACACCGGCAGGATCCTCGGCGCGGGCCGGATCACCGGCCTGCTCGCCGGGTACCTGATGGCGCTCGTGGTGCTGCAGATGGCGCGGGTGCCGGCGCTGGAGCGGCGCGTGGGCTCGGACCGGGTCGCCCGCTGGCACGCCATGACCGGCCGCTACACCCTCTGTCTGGTCCTCGCCCACGTCGTTCTGATCATGTGGGGCTACTCGGCCCAGGCCGGCCAGGGCCTCGGTGACGTCGTCGCCCGGACGGTGGACTCGGTGAACCGGCTGCCGGACATGGGCAAGGCGGCCGTCGGCACCGGCCTGCTGGTCGTCGTCGGGCTGCTGTCCGCCGGCCCCGTGCGCCGCCGCATCCCGTACGACCTCTGGTACCACCTGCACCTGCTCACCTACGCGGCGGTGTTCCTGACCTTCTGGCACCAGTTGACCACCGGCAACGACTTCGCCGTCGAGCCGCTTGCCGGGACCCTCTGGTACGCGCTGTACGGCTCGGTGACCGCCCTGGTGCTCTGGTACCGGGTGCTGACCCCCCTCCGCCTCAACCTGCGGCACCGGATGCGGGTGGAGGCGGTGATCGAGGAGACCCCCGGCATCGTGTCGGTGCTGATCGGCGGGCGCCGGCTGCACCGGATGGGCGCGGAGGCCGGGCAGTTCTTCCGCTGGCGGTTCCTCGCGCCCGGGATGCGGTTCAGCTCCCACCCGTACTCGCTGTCGGCGGCGCCGCGCCCGGACCTGCTCCGGATCACCGTGAAGGCGATCGGCGACCACAGCGCCCGGCTGCGCGAGCTGGAGCCCGGCACCCGGGTGTGGGCGGAGGGCCCGTACGGCGCCCTGACCGCCCAGCGCCGCAGCCGCGGCAAAGTGCTGCTGGTGGCGGGCGGGGTGGGGATCACGCCGATGCGGGCGCTGTTCGAGACGCTGCCCGGCGCCGCCGGCGACATCACGCTGCTCTACCGGGCCAACAGCACCCAGGACCTGGCGCTCTGGGACGAACTGGCCGGGATCGCCGACGAGCGCGGGGCCCGGCTGATGTACGCGGTCAACAGCCCGGACGGGGAGCGCCCGGACATCTCGGCCGAGACCCTGGCCCGGAAGATCCCGGACGTCGAGCGGCACGACGTCTTCCTGTGCGGGCCGCCCGGCTTCGCCCAGTCTGTGTACGAGGCACTGCGCGGCGCGGGGGTCCCCGCTCGCCGTATCCACCACGAGTCGTTCGAGATGTGAGCGACGGACATCGGGAGTCCGGAGAGATGAGGAAAAGCCACCCCGTACGGCGTGCCGTGCTCGCCGGGGCCGCCACGGTGTCCGGGATCGTGCTGCTGCTGTCGTTGAAACCGGCGTCCGGCCCGGGGTCCGCCCCGGCGGCGGGCGGCGCGGCCCCGCCGGTGGCCGCGCAGTCGCCGCAGGGCGGCCGGGACGCCGGGGCCCGCACGGTCACGGGAGAGGCCGTGCGGACGCAGTACGGGCCCGTGCAGGTCCGCCTCACGGTGAGCGGCGGGCGGATCACCGGGGCCGAGGCCGTGCAGGCGCCCGCGGGCGGGCAGAGCGACCGGGTCACCGCGGACGCCGTGCCGAAGCTGAACCGGGCGGCCGTCGCGGCCGGCAGCGCGGACATCGACGCGGTCTCGGGAGCCACCTACACCAGCGCCGGGTACCGGCAGTCCCTCCAGTCCGCCCTGGACAAGGCGGCGGCCTCGACCGGTTCCGGGTCCGGTGCCGGGCCGGGGCGGGGCACGCGGGTGCTCACCGGCGACGCCGTGCGGACCCCGTACGGGCCCGTGCAGGTCCGGGTGACCGTCAGCGGCGGGAGGATCACCGGGGTCGAGGCCCTCCGGACACCCGAGGGCGGCCGGAGCGGCCAGGTCACCCGGGACGCCGTGCCGAAACTGGAGCGGGCGGCCGTCGCCGCGGGCAGCGCCGAAATCGACGCGGTCTCCGGCGCCACCTACACCAGCGCCGGGTACCGGCAGTCCCTCCAGTCCGCGCTGGACCGGGCCGGTGGCTGACGGCGCGCGGGCTCCCGCCGCGGTGCGTCGTGTCGTGGAGGCGATGGGGACCGTCTTCTCCTTCGACGCCCGGGGCGGGCAGCCGTCGGCTGTCCGGGCGGCGCTGGACGAGGCGGTGGCCGGGCTGCACCGGGCCGACGAGGTCTTCAGCACCTACCGGGACGACAGCCAGATCTCGCGGCTCGCGCGCGGGGAACTGGCCCTCGGCGCCTGTGCGCCGGAGGTCGCCGAGGTGCTGGAGCTGGCGGCCGAGGCGGAGCGGGTGAGCGACGGCTGGTTCAGCACGCGGTACGCGGGCCGGCTCGATCCGACCGGGATCGTCAAGGGCTGGGCCGTGGAGCGTGCCGCACGGCACGTCGCGGCGGTGGCCGGCGCGAGGGGCGTCAGCGTCAACGGGGGCGGGGACGTGCAGTTGCTCGGGGTGCCGGGTGCGGCGCGGCCGTGGCGGGTCGGGGTGGCGGACCCGCTGCGTCCGGGCGGGCTCGCGGCGGTCGTCTCGGCGGCGGGGGTGGCGGAGCTGGCCGTGGCGACGTCCGGCTCCGCCGAGCGGGGCGCGCACGTCGTCGATCCGCGCACCGGGCGGTCGGCGGTGACCGACCTGCTGTCCGTGACGGTGGTGGCGCCCCGGCTGACGTGGGCGGACTGCTGGGCGACGGCGGCGTTCGCGATGGGGGCGCGGGAGGGACTGCGGTGGCTGGAGGCTCTGGACGGGGTGGAGGCGTTGCTGATCACCGCGGGGGACGAGGTGCGCTGCACGGGAGGGCTGGCGGCCCGCTTGGGCTGAGGCACCGGCGCGGCAATGGCCCGCGTCGGCGGGTGCCGCCTCGCCCACCCGTGCTGCCTGGGGGGGCACCTCCCGGGCCGTTCAGGCACTGGGGGGAGGCGCGAATGCCCGCAGGTTGCGGGGGGGGGAATGACGTTGTGGCCCGCCTCGCTGCAACGCCCTCACGGGCACGGGGAACCGCGCGACCGGCCACCGGCTGCCCGCAGCCGACGGACAGGGGTAGCCGCCGCGCCGCTCAGCCCCCGTTCTGGGCCAGCCGCAGCAAGTGGTCCGCCAGGGCCTGCCCGCCCGCCGGCTCCCTGCTGATCAGCAGCAGCGTGTCGTCGCCCGCGATCGTCCCCAGGATGTCGTGCAGTTCCGCCTGGTCGATCGCCGAGGCGAGGAACTGCGCCGCACCCGGAGGGGTCCGCAGGACCACGAGGTTGGCGGACGCCTCCGCGGAGATCAGCAGCTCCGCGGAGAGCCGCCGCATCCGCTCCTCCTTGGCCGACTCCCCGAGCGGGGCCCGCGGGGTGCGGAAACCGCCCTCGCTGGGCACCGCGTAGATGAGGTCGCCGTCGGTGTTGCGGATCTTGACCGCGTTCAGCTCGTCCAGGTCCCGGGAGAGCGTCGCCTGGGTGACGGTGAGCCCGTCGTCGGCGAGCAGCTTCGCCAGTTGGCTCTGCGAGCGCACCGCCTGCCGGTTGAGGATGTCCACGATCCGGCGGTGGCGTGCGGTGCGGGTCTGCGGCAGGGCGGGCCCGGCCGTCTGCTCGTGCTCCTGCGCGTGGCTCATCGTCGTCTCATTCTCCGGATCGTCCGTCCCCGTGGGCCGTCTCGGCGGCCTGGTCAAGGATGCCGGGCAGCGCCCCGAGGAACGCCTCCACCACGTCGTCGCCGAGGTTCAGCGCGGGCATCAGCCGTACGACATCGGGCGCGGGCGCGTTCACCAGGATTCCGGCGTCCTGAGCCGCCTGCTGCACCTGGGCGGCGAGCGGCTCGGTGAGCACGATACCCAGGAGCAGTCCGGCGCCCCGGACGTGGGCGACGAGCGGGTGGCCCAGGCCCTCGATGCCGCCGCGCAGCTTCTCGCTCTGCCGCTTGACGTTGTCGAGCAGCCCCTCGTCGGCGATGGTGTCGAGCACCGCGAGTCCGGCGGCACACGCGACCGGGTTGCCGCCGAAAGTGGTGCCGTGCTGGCCGGGCCGGAGCAGGTCGGCGGCGCGGCCGAAGGCGACCGTCGCGCCGAGCGGCAGTCCGCCGCCGAGGCCCTTGGCGAGGGTGACGACGTCCGGCAGGACGCCTTCGTGGGCCTGGTACTCGAACCAGTGCCCGGTCCGGCCGATGCCGGTCTGCACCTCGTCCAGGACGAGCAGCGCACCGGTGGCGGCGGTGATGGCGCGGGCCGCCTTCAGGTAGCCGGGGGGCGGGACGACGACGCCGTTCTCGCCCTGGATCGGCTCGATGACCACCAGCGCCGTCTCCTCGGTGACCGCCGCGGCCAGTGCCTGCGGGTCGCCGTACGGCACGTGCGTCACGTCGCCGGGCAGCGGCAGGAAGGGTTCCTGCTTGCCCGGCTGGCCGGTCAGGGCCAGGGCGCCCATGGTGCGGCCGTGGAAGCCGCCCTCGGTGGCGACCATGTGCGGCCGCCCGGTCAGCCGGCCGATCTTGAAGGCGCCCTCGTTGGCCTCGGCGCCGGAGTTGCAGAAGTAGACCTTGCCGTCGCGGCCGAAGTGCTGGATCAGCCGTTCGGCCAGGGCGACGGGCGGCTCGGCGATGAAGAGGTTGGAGACGTGGCCGAGGGAGGCGATCTGCCGGCTCACGGCGTCGACGACCGCCGGGTGGGCGTGGCCGAGCGCGTTGACCGCGATGCCGCCGACGAAGTCGAGGTACTCCGTGCCGTCGGCGTCCCAGAGCCGGGAGCCCGCACCGCGCACCAGGGGCAGGCGCGGTGTGCCGTAGTTGTTCATGAGCGTGCCCCGCCACCGCTCGGTCAGCCCGGCGTTGCCCGCCGCTCCGGCGGCGGCTCCTGTGTTGCTCACGACTCCCCCTCTTCGTCCGGCACGACCATCGTGCCGATCCCCTCGTCGGTGAAGATCTCCAGCAGGATCGAGTGCTGGACCCGGCCGTCGATGACGCGGGCGGTGGTGACGCCGCCGCGCACGGCGTGCAGGCAGCCCTCCATCTTCGGCACCATGCCGCTGGACAGGTCGGGCAGCAGTTTCTCCAGCTCGGACGCGGTGAGGCGGCTGATCACCTCGTCGGAGTGCGGCCAGTCCTCGTAGAGGCCCTCGACGTCGGTGAGGACCATGAGCGTCTCGGCGCCGAGCGCCGCAGCGAGTGCCGCAGCCGCCGTATCAGCATTGACGTTGTAGACATGGTGGTCGTCCTGGGAGCGGGCGATGGACGAGACGACCGGGATGCGGCCGTCGGCGAGCAGCGCCTCGATGGCGCCGGTGTCGATCTCGGTGATCTCGCCGACCCGCCCGATGTCGACGAGTTCGCCGTCGATCTCGGGCTGGTGCTTGGTGGCGGTGAGGGTGTGCGCGTCCTCGCCGGTGAGGCCGACGGCGAGCGGGCCGTGCTGGTTGAGCAGGCCGACCAGCTCGCGCTGCACCTGCCCGGCCAGCACCATCCGTACGACGTCCATGGCGTCCTCGGTGGTGACCCGCAGGCCGGCCTTGAACTCGCTGACGATGCCGTGCTTGTCGAGGGCGGCGCTGATCTGCGGGCCGCCGCCGTGCACGACGACGGGCTTGAGGCCGGCGTGGCGCAGGAAGACGACGTCCTGGGCGAAGGCGGCCTTGAGGTCCTCGTCGACCATGGCGTTGCCGCCGAACTTGATGACGACGGTCTTGCCGTGGTGCCGGGTCAGCCAGGGCAGCGCCTCGACGAGGATCTGCGCCTTGGGCAGCGCGGTGTGCTTCCGCGTGGGTCCGTTGCTCTTTCCGTTGCTCATGAGGAGTACGCGCTGTTCTCGTGGACGTAGTCGGCGGTGAGGTCGTTGGTCCAGATGGTGGCCGTGGCGTCGCCGGCGGCGAGGTCGGCGACGATGTGCACCTCGCGGTAGCGCATGTCGACCAGCTCGCGGTCCTCGCCCACGCCGCCGTTCTTGCAGACCCAGACGCCGTTGATGGCGACGTTGAGACGGTCGGGTTCGAAGGCGGCGTCGGTGGTGCCGATCGCGGAGAGCACGCGGCCCCAGTTGGGATCCTCGCCGTGGATGGCGCACTTGAGCAGGTTGTTGCGGGCGATGGTGCGGCCCACCTGGACGGCCTCGTCCTCGGTCGCGGCGTTCACGACCTCGATCTTGATGTCCTTGCTGGCGCCCTCGGCGTCCCGGACGAGCTGCTGTCCGAGGTCGTCGCAGACGGTGCGGACGGCCTCGGCGAAGTCGGCGTACTCCGGGGTGACGCCCGAGGCGCCCGAGGCGAGCAGCAGCACCGTGTCGTTGGTGGACATGCAGCCGTCGGAGTCGACCCGGTCGAAGGTGACCCGGGTGGCGGCGCGCAGGGCGCGGTCCAGGGCCCCGGTCTCCAGGTCGGCGTCGGTGGTGAGCACGACGAGCATGGTGGCGAGGCCGGGGGCGAGCATGCCCGCGCCCTTGGCCATGCCGCCGACGGTCCAGCCGTCCCGGGCGACCACGGACGTCTTGTGCACGGTGTCGGTGGTCTTGATGGCGATGGCGGCCTTCTCGCCGCCGTGCTCGGAGAGCTGGCCGGCGGCCGTCTCCACGCCGGGGAGCAGCTTGTCCATGGGCAGCAGCACGCCGATGAGCCCGGTGGAGCACACGGCGACCTCTCCCGCTCCCGTGCCGAGCACCTCGGCGGCCTTCTCGGCGGTGGCGTGGGTGTCCTGGAAGCCCTTGGGCCCGGTGCAGGCGTTGGCGCCGCCCGAGTTGAGCACGACGGCGGTCAGCTCACCGCTCTTGAGGACCTGCTCGGACCACAGGACCGGCGCGGCCTTGACGCGGTTGGAGGTGAAGACCCCGGCGGCGGAGCGCCGGGGGCCGGTGTTGACCACGAGGGCCAGGTCGGGGTTGCCGCTCTCCTTGATCCCGGCGGCGATGCCCGCCGCCGTGAATCCCTTTGCTGCCGTCACACTCACGGCGCAACTCCGATCGTCGTCAGTCCGGTGGTCTCGTCGAGACCCAGGGCGAGGTTCATGCTCTGGACGGCACCGCCCGCGGTGCCCTTGGCCAGGTTGTCGATGGCGCTGATGGCGATGATCCGGTGCACGGCGGCGTCGTACGCCACCTGCACCTGGACGGCGTTGGAGCCGTACACGGAGGCGGTCGCGGGCCACTGCCCCTCGGGCAGCAGGTGCACGAACGGTTCGTCGGCCAGCGCCTTCTCGTAGGCGGCGCGCACCGTCTCGGCGGTGACCCCGGGCTTCGCCTTCACCGTGCAGGTGGCGAGGATGCCGCGGGGCATCGGCGCGAGGGTCGGCGTGAAGGACACGGTGACGGGCTCCCCGGCGACGGCGCCGAGGTTCTGGATCATCTCGGGGGTGTGCCGGTGGCCGCCGCCGACGCCGTACGGCGACATGGAGCCCATGACCTCGCTGCCCAGCAGGTGCGGCTTGGCGGCCTTGCCCGCGCCGGACGTGCCGGAGGCGGCGACGATCACGGCCTCGGGCTCGGCCAGCGACGCGGCGTAGGCCGGGAAGAGGGCCAGGGACACGGCGGTGGGGTAGCAACCGGGCACCGCGATGCGCTTGGACCCCTCCAGCGCGGCGCGGGCACCCGGAAGTTCGGGGAGGCCGTAGGGCCAGGTCCCGGCGTGCGGGGAGCCGTAGAACCGCTCCCAGTCACCGGCGTCCTTCAGCCGGAAGTCGGCGCCCATGTCGACGACGAGGACGTCCGGCCCGAGCTGCTCGGCCACGGCGGCGGACTGCCCGTGCGGCAGCGCGAGGAAGACGACGTCGTGACCGCCGAGCGCCTCGGGCGTGGTCGCCTCCAGCACGCGGTCGGCCAGCGGCAGCAGGTGCGGCTGCAGCGCGCCGAGGCGCCGGCCCGCGTTGGAGCTGCCGGTCAGGGTGCCGATCTCGACCTCGGGGTGGGCCAGGAGCAGCCGCAGCAGCTCACCGCCCGCGTACCCGCTCGCTCCGGCCACCGCCGCACGTACCGCCATGGGAAACCCTCCTCCTGGATGGCATGACTATACGTTTCGCTGCACGTTTATGCAATCCAGTGCATACGCACCCGTGGCCGGACCGTCGGGACCTCAGCCCTTGACGGCCTCCGCGACCCGCAGTGCGGCCTGGCCGGGGGTGAGGTGTGTGGTGTCGACGACCTCGCCCTCGGCGTGCAGCCAGGTGCGGGCCGCCTCGGCATAGGGCTGGAGGTACCGGAGCCGGAACGACGAGTTCGGTCCGACGACGGTGTCCCCCGCGATGCGCTCCCGCAGGGTGTCCTGGTCGGCGTGGAGGACGAAGTGCCGCACGGGAATCCCGTGCCCGGCGAGACCGGCGGCGATCTCCCGCCAGTACTCCTCGACCAGCACCGTCATCGGCATCACCAGCGTCCCGCCGGCGTAGTCGAGCACCCGGCGGGCGGTCTCCACGACGAGCGGCCGCCACGGCGGCCAGTGCTGGAAGTTGTCCGTGTCGGGCAGTCCCGGCGTGATGTCCATGAGGGTCTCGCCGACCTTCTCGGCGTCGAGCACCCGGGAGCCGGGGAGCAGCCTCTGCACCGACGCGGCCGTCGTGGTCTTGCCCGCGCCGTGGGTCCCGTTCAGCCATACGATCATGCGTCCGCAGGCTAGCCCGGACCGGCGGCGGGGCGGGAACGGTTCCGTCGCCGGTCCGGGTGGTGTGCCGCCGGGCTACCGCTGCCTGATCCTCAGGAACGTCACCGAGTTCGCCGGGAAGGTGTACGCGAACTCGCTCGCCGCCCCCGAGAAGGTCGAGGTCACCGGCGTCACCGGTGTGTCCGTCCCGGTGTTGACCGCATCCTGGGCGGCGGCCAGCGTGGTGACCCGGGCCTTGGGCGCGACCTTGGCGCCGCCGAGGTCGACGGCGGTGCGGGCCGCGGTGTCCTGGGCGTTGACGACCTTGACGATCAGCTCGCCGGTGCGGTCGTCGCGCGTGACGACCTGGCGGAAGGGCTCGGCCGGCTTGTCGTCGGTGAAGCCGCCCCACTCCTCACCGTCGAGGTAGAGGGTGACCTGACGGCCCCTCACCTTGACGTCGATGTCGTAGGCGCGGCCCGTCTCGATCGACCCGGCCTTGGACACGAGCGTCGACTTGCCGCCGTCGGTGGCCTGCTCCACCGCCGACTGGGTGTTGCTCCAGCCGCCGAGGTTCCACCAGTAGTAGTTGCCGGTGTCCTTGACGCCGAAGGCGACGAGGAAGCCCTCCTTGCCGGACTTCTTCGTGGCCCGCACGTGCAGGTCGTAGTCCTGCCACCCCGGGTCGCCCGCCGTGACCAGGGTGTTCTCGGCAGCCGTGTCGGTCTGGACGTACTGTCCGTCCTGGACGGTCCAGCTCCCGGCGCCGCTGTGCTTCCACTGCGAGGCGTCGCCGGAGAAGTCGTCGGACAGCAGGGTCCTGCCGTCGGCGGAGGTGACCTTCACGTCGTCGTACGCCGCGCTGGTCGCCCAGGTCGACAGGCCGACGGCGCCGGTGATGGGGCCGCTGACGGCGGGGGTGCCGGTGGCCTGCGAGGGGACGACGCGGTCACCGGTGTTGTTCATGAACAGCTTCTGGACCTCGTAGTTGGCCGAGCCCCAGGACGCGTGGTTGTTGAACCAGATCAGGTCCGGGTTCCACTGCACGTAGTCCTCGTTGGCGAGCAGCGGGGCGTAGGAGGCCAGCTCGACCACGTCGGCGTTGCGCTCCAGGCCGGTCATGAACGCGGCCTCGGCCAGCGCATTCTTCCAGGTGTTGCCCTGGGAGGCGTACTCGCCGAGGAAGACCTTGGGACCGTTCCTGTCGTAGGAGTCGTAGCGGTCGTTGTTCTGCAGGAACCACTGCGGGCTGTTGTAGTAGTGCTCGTCGACCATGGCGACGCCGGCGTCGCGGTTGAGCTGCCAGGCGGTGTCGAAGACGGCACCGGAGTCGTCGGGGCCGGAGTTGGAGACGACGGTGACGTCCGGGTACTTCGCCTCGACGGCGGCGCGGAACTGCTCGAAGCGGGCGAAGAACTCCTTGGGGAGGTTCTCCTCGTTGCCGACTTCCAGGTGGGTGAGGTGGAAGGGCTGGGGGTGGCCCATCTCGGCGCGCTTCCGGCCCCACTCGCTGGTGCGGGGGCCGTTGGCGAACTCGATGAGGTCCAGGGTGTCCTGGATGTGCCGCTTCAGCAGCGCGTCGTCGTCGACGGCCCTGTTCTGGCCGCAGCCGGTGACCAGGGCGGGGACGACGGGCAGCGGCATGGCGCCGATGTCCTCGGCGAAGCGGAAGTACTCGTAGTAGCCGAGGCCGTAGCTCTGGTTGTAGCCCCAGAAGTTGGCGTTGGTGGCGCGCTCCTCGACCGGACCTATCGTGTCCTTCCACTGGTAGGAGCGCTTGCGCTGCCAGTTGGAGTCCGCGCTGTAGTCCTCCATGGAGCCGGTGTTGACCAGGCAGCCGCCGGGGAAGCGCAGGAAACCGGGGTGCAGGGCCTCGATCTTCTCCGCGAGGTCCTTGCGCAGGCCGTTCGGCTGGTGCCGGTAGGTGTCGCGGGGGAAGAGGGACACCATGTCGAGGGCGGCGGGCGCCGTGGTGGTGACGGCGAGGCGGCCGCGGTTGCTGGTGCGGGTGGCGGTGAAGGTGGCGGTGTACTTGCGCCACTTCCCCCTGGCGGCCACCTGGCGCACCCGGGCGAGCGTGCCCGCGGCGTCCTTGAGGGTGACGGTGAGGGTGGTGCCGCTCTCGGCGCGGGCCCAGACGGAGAAGTCGTACCTCTCTCCCTTCTCGACCCGGATGCCGGTGTTGTAGCCGGCGTTGGTGACGGTGGAACCGGCGGCCAGGGAGAGGTAGTTGCGGTTGCGTTCGTTGAGGCGGCCGCCGTCGTTCAGGACCTGGGCCGTGCCGTCGGCGGTCCAGGCGGTGAGCGGGGTGTACGAGGCGTTGTCGGCGGTGGAGTACTCGAAGGACCGGTTCTGCACCAGTTCCGCGTACAGGCCGCCGTCGGCGGCGCGGTTGATGTCCTCGTAGAAGACGCCGTACATGGTGTCGCCGATCGCCGCGCCCCGGGCGGACGGGTCGACGGTGATCGTGTAGTCGGCGGCGGCCTCCGCGTGTGCCGGGGACGGCAGCAGGGCGGATGCCGTCAGGAGGGCGGTGGCGCTGAGACCGAGTCTCCAGCGGGTGCGTGACATGGATACTCCGCGGCTCTCGCTAGGGGGCGTTCTAGTCGTCAGTCGTTCGGGATATCGGACGTTGATCAGCACTTCGAACGGCAAGATAGGGAGGGGGGTCGGGTGCGTCAATGGGTCGCGCGGCAACCAGTGGGCCGGAGCGGGAAAGCGAGTGGAAATGGGCGAGTTGTGGCCGGTGCCCGACGTACTGGCGTACCTCGCGGGGCGCTGGCGCACCGAGCGGTCGGTGCGGGACCTGGCGAACGGCCTGGAGGGCCGGTTCACGGGAGTCACGGCCTTCGGCCCGCTGGACACCGGCGGACTGATCAGCCGCGAGTCGGGCGCCTTCACCTGGCAGGGCGTGACCCGGCCCGCCGAGCGCACGCTGCGCTACGAGCCGGGCGCCGGGCCGGGGCGGGCCGACGTGCGCTTCGCCGACGGCCGCCCCTTCCACGGCCTGGACCTGACCGCGGGGCACCACGTGGCCGACCACCCCTGCGCCGCCGACCTGTACCGGGGCGAGTTCACGGTGCGCGGACCCGACCGCTGGCGGACGGTGTGGCGAGTGGGCGGCCCGGCCAAGGACCTGCTGCTCACGACGGATTACGTGCGCGAAACGCCGGGCGGGCGGCACCCCGGCCCGGGCCGGTCCTAGAGGCGCAGGCTCCAGCGGCCCGCGCGGCCCGTCACGGTGGTCGCCGACAGCGGGCGGACGTCGAGGTTCCAGTACGTGCCGGGCGGTGCCTTCAGGGCGTAGACCAGCGCGGCCCGGATCACGGCGGGTTCGGCGACGGCGACGACGCGGTCGCCGTCCTCGCCGGGACGGGTGTCGAGCCAGCCGCCGACCCGGGTGATGAAGCCCAGCAGCGACTCCCCGCCGTGCGGGGCCGAGCGCGGGTCGGCGAGCCAGGCGTCCACGGCCTCCGGCTCGCGGGCCATCGCCTCACCGAGGGTCAGGCCGCGCCACCGGCCCATGTCGCAGTCCCGCAGGGCGGGTTGGACCAGCGGAGCGCACCCGAGTGCGTCCCCGGTGGCGCGACTGCGGGGCGTGGGCGAGCAGTAGCGCAACTCGGCCGCCGCGAGCGGCAGGAGGGCGCCCGCGGCGCGCAGCGCCTCGTCCCACCCGGCACGGTCCAGCGGCCGGTCGTCGTCGAAGCGCTCCGCGAGCAGCGGTGAGCTGCGTGCTGCCGCGACGAACGTCACCCGGAGCGCCATGCGGTGATGGTGGAGCGCTCGGGTACCGGGGTCAAGGGGTGTTACCCGGAGTTCACCGAGGGTGTGCCCCGGCTCACCGGCCGAGGGCGAGCGCCATCCACTGCTCGGGCCGGTCCAGTGCCGTGAACCCGAGCTTCTCGTACACCCCGTGCGCGTCGTGCGTCGCCAGCAGGATGCGCCGCAGCCCGTGGGGCGCCAGGTGTTCGCGCACGGCCGCGACCAGTGCCGTGCCCAGGCCCTTGGCCCGCACCGACGGGTCGACGTACACGTCGCAGAGCCACGCGAAGGTGGCCAGGTCGGTGACCACCCGGGCGTAGGCGACCTGCTCGCCCGAGACCGCGTCGTACACCCCGAAGTTGAGCGAGCCCTCGACGGCCCGGTCCTGCTTCTCGCGGGTCCGCCCCAGGGCCCAGTACGCGTCGGTGGACAGCCAGTGGTGCACGCGCCCGGCATCGATGCGGCGCGGGTCGGTGGAGATCTCGTAGCCCTCGGGGAGCCTCGGTGTGTCGGTCATGCCGGGATGCTCGCAGGGCGGTGGGGAGCGCGTCGACCGGATAACCGCCCCCGGCCTTGGTCAGCCTCCCCACACCTCCCGGCAGGCGGTGCGCAGGCGCCGCACCCCTTCCGCGATCTCCCCGGTGTTCGCGACCGCCGCGAAGCTCAGCCGGATGTGGGCGGCTGGGGGTTCGGCGCTGAAGTAGGGGCGGCCCGGGGTGATGGCGACGCCCGCGCGCAGGGCGGCCGCGGTCAGGGCGCTCTCGTCGGCGCCCTCCGGCAGGCGCGGCCACAGGTGGTAGCCGCCGGCGGGGACGTGGGCCGGGGAGATCTCGGGGAGCAGCAGCCGCAGCGCGGAGGTCATGGCGTCCCGGCGGGCCCTCAACTCGGCGGAGACGGCCCGCAGATGGCGCGGCCAGGCGGGCGAGCCGACGAGTTCCAGCGCGGCCTCCTGGAGCGGCCGGGGGACGAAGAAGGTGTCGACGACCTGGATGGCCCGCAGCCGCTCGAGCACCGGCCCGTGCGCGGCCAGGGCGCTGACCCGGAAGCTGGGCGAGGTCGCCTTGGTGAGCGAGCAGACGTGGACGACGACGCCGTCCGGGTCGTCGGCGGCGAGCGGGGCGGGCAGCGGGCCCGCGTCCTCGTGCACGAGCCGGCGTACGAAGTCGTCCTCCACGACGAAGGCGCCGGCCGCCCGCGCGATGTGCAGCACCTCGCCGCGCCGCTCGGGGGCGAGTACGGCGCCGGTGGGGTTCTGGAAGAGGGGCTGGCAGACGAAGACGCGGGCGCCGGTGGCGCGGAAGGCGTCGGCGAGCAGGGCGGGCCGCACCCCGTCGGCGTCCACGGGGACCGGTACGGGGCGCAGCCCGGCCGCCCGGGCGATGGCCAGCATGCCCGGGTAGGTCGGGGACTCGACGAGGACGGGGGCACCGGGCGGGGCGAGCGCGCGCAGGGCGGTGGCCAGCGCGGACTGGCCGCCCGCGGTGATCAGCACCTCGGCCGCCGTGACGGCCCCGCCGATGCCCCGTGCGAACCACTCCCGCAGTTCCGGCAGCCCCTCCATCGGCGGCCGCCCCCAGGCCCCGGGCCGCCGTCCGGCCCGCGCCAGCGCCGCCGACATCGCCCGTTCCGGCTGCAGCGACGGGTGCAGGTAGCCGCCGTTGAACTCCACGACCCCGGGCGGCGGCGCGGCGAGCGAGACCAGCACCCCGGAGGCGTCGACGGAGCGGGGCACGAGGTCGGCGGCACCGTCGGCGCTGAGCGCGACCTCCTGCCAGGAGGTGTCCCCGACCGGCACCGCCGAGGGCCGCGGCCGGGCGCGGAAGGCACCCGCGCCGGGCCGGGTGACGACCAGCCCCTCGGCGGCGAGCTGGGCCAGGGCGCGGGAGACCGTCACCGGGCTCACCCGGAAGCGGTCGACGAGGGCGCGGCTGGACGGGAGCTTTCCACCCGGCGAGTAGCGCTCCAGCTCTCGCCGCAACACGGCCACCAGGTCAGCGACGCTGCTACGCTCTTGCATGAGAGCACAGAGTAGCGCTACCGCTCCGTCCCGGATAGCAGTCGGCACCGCGAGCGCGGACCCCGGCGGCAGGTCGCTCGGCACCCTCCAGGCCGCCCTCGGTGTCGTCGCCTTCTCCCTCACCTTCCCCGCCACCGCCTGGGGCCTGGAGGGCTTCGGCCCCTGGTCGCTGATCGCCGTGCGCAGTGTCCTGGCCGCCGCGGTCGCCGGCGCCTGCCTGCTGGTGCTGCGGGTGGCACCGCCCGAGCGGCGGCACCTGCCCGGCCTCGCGGTGGTCGGCGCCGGGGTGGTGCTGGGGTTCCCGCTGCTGACCACGCTCGCGCTGCGGACCTCGACCACCGCGCACGCCGCCGTCGTGGTGGGCCTGCTTCCGCTGACCACCGCGCTGCTGTCCGCCCTGCGCTTCGGCACCCGCCCCTCGCGGACCTTCTGGGCCGCGGCCCTGGCGGGCGCGGCGGCCGTCGTCGCCTTCACCGTGCAGCAGAGCGGCGGCGCACTGACCTCGGCCGACGCCTACCTCTTCGCGGCGCTGCTGGTGTGCGCGGCCGGTTACACGGAGGGCGGCCGGCTGGCCCGGGTGATGCCGGGCTGGCAGGTCATCGGCTGGGCGCTGGTGCTGTGCGTGCCGCTGACGGTGCCGATGACGGCGGTGGCGCTGGCGTACGAGCCGGTGGCGCTGACGGCGCACAGTGTGACCGGGCTGCTGTGGGTGGCGATGGGCTCGCAGTTCCTCGGTCTGGTCGTCTGGTACCGGGGCATGGCGGCGATCGGCATCCCGAAGGCCAGCCAGTTGCAGCTCGCGCAGCCGCTGCTCACACTGGTGTGGTCGGTACTTCTCCTGGGCGAGCACCTGACGGTGGCCGCTCCGCTGACGGCCGCGGCCGTACTGGTGTGCATCGCGGTCACCCAGCGGGCCCGGGGCTGAGCGCGGCATACAGGTGAGGAGGCCTCACGGATGCGAGCAACCAAGGGCGACCAACTGGTCCAGCACGGCCGGGTGGTCGGTGAGCACGACAAGGTCGCGGAGATCGTCGAAGTCATGGGCGACCGGGGCACTCCCCCGTACCGGGTCCGGTTCGAGGACGGGCACGAGGCCGTGTGCTCGCCCGGCCCCGACTCGGAGATCCGGCACAGGGAGATCCAGCTCTAGAGCCGTCGCGGACGGCGTTCAGCGCGGGACGGCCGTCGGCTGCGTGTAGTGGTCGGCGGCCAGCTTCGCCATCGCGCCGCCGGGGTCCCGGGCGACGTCCTTCGCGGAGAAGTAGACGTGTCCGCGGACCTCCGGGTGGCGCGCGGCCAGCGTCAGGTGCCGGGACAGCTCGGCCGGGTCCTGCCAGGCGGCGGGCTGGGCCGGGTCCCCGGCCTTGTAGAGCGCCTCGCCCACGTAGAGCTGGGTGCGGCTGCCCCTGGCCACTTCGGCCCACCAGGGCACCAGCTTCGCGTAGTCGGCCGCGTCCATGCCGATGTGCCAGTAGATCTGCGGCACGACGTAGTCGATCCAGCCCTCGCGCACCCACGTGCGGGTGTCCGCGTACAGGTCGTCGTACGTCTGCACGCCCGCGCGGGTGTCCGAGCCGCGCTCGTCGGTGGCGGCGTTGCGCCACACGCCGAAGGGGCTGACGCCGAAGCGGGCGGCCGGGCGGATCTCCCTGACGCGCTGCGCGGTCTCGCGCACCAGCCGGTCGACGTTGTCCCGCCGCCAGTCGGCCTTCGTGGCGAAGCCGGAGCCGTGCGCGCCGAAGGTCCCGCCGTCGGCGAAGCTCTGGCCCGCCACCGGATAGGGGTAGAAGTAGTCGTCGAAGTGGACGCCGTCCACCGGGTACTTCGCCACCGCGTCCATCATCGCGTCCAGCACGAAGGCCCGGACCTCGGGCAGTCCGGGGTCGTAGTAGAGCTGCCCGCCGTACGGCACCACCCAGCCGGGGTTCTTGCGCGCGGGGTGGGAGGAGACGAGACGGGACGGGTCGTCGTGGGTGGCGACCCGGTACGGGTTGAACCAGGCGTGCAGTTGCAGACCGCGGGCATGCGCCTCCGTCACGGCCGTGCCCAGCGGGTCCCAGCCCGGGTCGCGGCCCTGGCTGCCCGACAGGTACTGCGACCACGGCTCGTGGGCCGAGGGCCACAGCGCGTCGGCCGACGGCCGTACCTGGAACATCACCGTGTTCAGGCCGTGCCGTACCGCGTTGTCGAGGTGCTCGATCAGCTCCGCGCGCTGCTCGGCGGCGCGCAGCCCGGCGCGGGTGGGCCAGTCGCGGTTGGCCACGGTGGCCAGCCACATCCCCCGCATCCCGGCGGCGGCGCCGCGCGAGGGCTGCGGCGTCGCGGGCTCGGGGGCCGCCGCCGACGCCCCGGGCACCAGCGTGAACGCCGACAACGCCGCCACCGTGAAGGCACGGCGCGAGACACCGCCCATGGGAACAACCTCCTGAACGCTGCGGACCCGCGCGGTCACGGATCGTGTACGGGGCCTCAGCATGCCCGACCCGGGAGACGGATCCGTGACCATTCGGGGGTAACGTGCTCGATCGGAGCAGGCGACGGGGACCCCGGCAGGCCTGCTGCCAGCCGTGGAGTCAGCGAAAGGGACGATGTGACCGGCATCTCGGGAGACATCACACGCGTCGGCGTGGTGGGCTGCGGTCAGATGGGGGCGGGCATCGCCGAGGTGTGCGCCCGCTCGGGCCTGGAGGTCGTGGTCGCCGAGACCACCGGCGAGGCCCTGGAGATCGGCCGCACGCGGCTGTACAACTCGCTGGCCAAGGCCGCCGAGCGCGGCAAGATCACGGAGGAGGAGCGGGACGCGACGCTGGCGCGCCTCGGCTTCACCACCGATCTCGGCGAGTTCGCCGACCGTGATCTGGTGATCGAGGCCGTCGTCGAGAACGAGCAGGTCAAGACCGAGATCTTCCAGGTGCTCGACCAGGTCGTGACCCGGCCGGACGCGATCCTGGCCTCCAACACCTCCTCGATCCCGCTGGTCAAGCTGGCGGTCGCCACCTCGCGGCCCGACCACGTCATCGGCATCCACTTCTTCAATCCGGCCCCGGTGCAGCAGCTCGTCGAGCTGATCCCGGCGCTCACCACCTCCGAGGGCACGCTCAGCCGGGCCCAGCTCTTCGCCGAGAAGGTGCTGGGCAAGCACGCGATCCGCGCCCAGGACCGTTCCGGCTTCGTCGTCAACGCGCTGCTGATCCCGTACCTGCTCTCCGCGATCCGGATGTTCGAGTCGGGCATCGCCAGCCGCGAGGACATCGACAACGGCATGGAGATGGGCTGCGCCCACCCGATGGGCCCGCTGAAGCTGGCCGACCTCATCGGCCTGGACACGGTCGCCTCGGTGGCCTACTCGATGTACGAGGAGTACAAGGAACCGCTCTACGCCGCTCCCCCGCTGCTCCAGCGCATGGTCGACGCGGGCCGCCTCGGCCGCAAGAGCGGGTCCGGCTTCTACGCCTACGGCTGACCGCCCGGCACCTGAGCCCCGCTCGGCCCGCCCGTCCTCACCACAACGGGCGGATCTCCTGAACCCGGCCGTGCGGGGCTCGCCCATCGGCCACAATGGCCCCCCGCAGGCAGGCGTGCGACCGCGAGGGGGACATCTGTGGCCGAGGAGGCACCGGAGGCAGTGGCTTCGGGACCGGGCGGTGAGGCGGGGCGACTGCCCCGGGTGCTGCGGGAGGAGATGCAGCGCGAGTGGCGGCGCTGGCGCATCGCCACCCTGAACTACGGGGTGACGTACTACCTGAGCCGCATTCTGCTGATCGCCGCCACGGCGGTGGTGGCCGCCGACCAGAACCTCAACGGCGGCCACGGGAGCTGGCTGACCGAGTGGGTGCCGGCGCTCGCCCTCGGCGTCGCCATTCTGACGGCGTTCGACACCTGGCTGAAGCCGCAGCAGAAGTGGCGGGGGTTCATGGAGTCGCGGGACGCGCTCGCGGATCTGATGATCCAGGCGGAGGACGGCATGTCCACCGAGCAGATCCGCGCCAAGTTCCTGGAACTGCGCCAGCAGCACCGCGAGCGCAACATCTTCTGACCCTGGTCCGGCCGGCGTGGCGGGACGGCGGCCTACCGGGCGGCTCGCGCTTCCCGCAGCCGCTTCAGCGCGCGGCGCTCGGCGGCTTCGACGTCCAGCCGCCCGGACGGGTCGCCGCCGCGGGCGAGGACGGCGGAGCGGACCAGCGCCAGGTAGAAGAGCGCGGGGGCGCAGGGGGTCCAGTTCCGGCCGGGGGTGAGCAGGAAGTCGAGCACGTGGTCCGGGTCCGCGGGCACGAACGCGAACTTGTCGTGCTCCCACTTGTCCTCCACGCCCTTGCTGCGACGGGCGAGCAGGTCCTCGGCGCTCAGGTCGGTGAGCACCGCGCGGTAGAAGGCCGCCCACTGGTGATTGCGGAGGTCCAGGCCGAAGGCGAGCAGTTCCAGCTCCACGGCGTCGCCGTCCTGGACGGCGAGTTCCTCGCGCAGCGCGCGGCGGGCCACCGAGTGCAGCCTGATCGGTGAGCCGTCCCCGGGCAGGTCGTGGATCGCCGCGAGCCCTTCGTTCACCGACGAGTTCCACCGCTCCTTGTTGTGGCCCTCGACGACGGTGCTCCGGCGGGCGAAGACCATCTTGCCGTCGGCAGCGGTCTCGACCGCCACGTTGACACCGAAGCTGCACGAGAGGAACGCGGGCGCCTTGACCGGGTCCGCGTTCTCCAGGTACTGCGAGCGCAGGGTGGCGTCCGAGCCCGCACGCAGAGGTGTGTCGAGGTTGACGGAGGTGGCCAGGAAGTCGTAGTAGTCCGCGTCGCACAGACTGAGCTGGATCAAGGGCAACTCGGCCTCGTTCGTACGTGAGACGACGACGCTCTCCACGGCGAACCGGGGGTTGTTCCAGGCGAAGTGCTCACCGGCCGCCTTCCTGCGCTGCTGCTCGGCCTCGATCTCCCCGCGCCACCGCTGGACCTCGGCGGGCAACTGCACCCGTCGTTGACCGGCTTCGTAGATGATCCGCACGTCGTCCTCACGGATGGGACGCGTCCCGTCGCCCTCCAGGACGTGGCAGTCCGTGACCAGGTTGCCGATGATGAACTTGTCGCGGTCTCCGCGTTCCTCCACGTGAACCTCCCGGTGGTGTCCCGGTAGGTTATTACCGGTCGAGCGCTCCTGACTAATCATCAAATACATGTGGCAATAGGCGTGTTGGATCTGTGGTTGTCTGTATCGGGCTTCGAGGGGAGAGCTCCGGTGGAAGCCGTTCAGCATGACGGACTGGTGGCCACGGTCGTGGTGGACAGGTACCGGGAGGCCGCGCACAGCGGCAGGAACCGCGACTACCTGCGGGGAGCCGCGGCGAAGTTCGTGGAGCAGACCCGCCGGCTGGGCTTCGTGACCGAGCCGATCGGTGTGACGAGCAGCAGGGACGACGCGGGCCCGGTGACGGCGGGCCGGGAGCAGATCCGGGACCTGATCGCGCGGCTGCGCAAGGTGCAGGCCAGCCGGAAGATCCTCTACTGGACGGGCCACGGCCACGAGGACGGGGACACCTTCTACCTCGCCTGCGAGGACAGCTACGTGGACGGGCGCCTGGACCCTTCCCGCGCCGTCTCCGCACAGGAGCTGGCGTCGTGGATGGGCAACGACCTGACCGACACCTGGCTGGTGCTGGACGCCTGTTTCTCCGGAGCGGCACTGGACGCCGTGGAGGACCGGATGAAGCGCGCCAGGAAGCAGGAGGTGGGGGACGATCCGGCGGGTGGCTTCGTCGCCGTCGCCACCGCGGGCGCCGACGAACGGGCCACGGAGACACGCTGGGTGGACTGCCTGGAGCAGGTGCTCGACACCCCTGACCTGGAGTACCGCCAGCACCGGATCTTCGCGCGGGAGCAGCCGGACCTGCCGCTGGACTACCTGCACGGGGCCATCGCCGCGAGGATGCGGGGCGGGCAGGCCCCGAGGATCGCCGTCGTACGGACGCTGCGGCCGCTCTTCCTGGTCAATCCGTACTGCTCGGACCGGGTCCGGCCCGCGACGCGCCCCGAGGACGACGAGTCCTGGATCGGCGAGGAGTTCCGGAGCGATTCGAGCCCCCTCTTCGCCGGGGGCGGCGAGACCTGGCAGTTGCGGGACTTCTCGCCCCGGGACGGCGCCCTCGGCTCCCTGGTGACCTGGATGAACGTCCGCAGTACGGGGATGTACGTGGTGACCGGGGCGTCCGGGGCGGGCAAGTCCACGCTCCTGCGCTACGTCGCCCACCTGACCACGAAGCCGTTCGCCGCCGCTCTGGAACGGCTGCCTCCCGTCCAGCCGGAACTGCATTCGGTCCATGCCGTACTGCACTGCCGGGGGCGCACCCTGGCGTCGCTGTGCCAGGAACTGGCCGCCAGGCTCGAGTACCTGGGCCTCGACCGGCACGCGGCCCGCGGCACGGTGCCCTCGTTCGTCAAGGCGGTCTCCGAACTCGCCGACTACAAGGGAACGCTCACCCTTCTCCTCGACGGACTGGACGAGTGCGCCGTCGGTCACGCGTTCCGGGTGGCGAGGGAACTGCTCAACCCGCTGGCCCTGCTGCCCAGGGTCAAGGTGGTGGTGGCCACGCGGGCCAACGCCAGACGGGCACTGCCGGGAGAGGCGTCCCCGGAGTCGCTGGTCGACGTACTGGCCGGGGAACGGGTGCTGGAGCTGGACCGGCTCGCCGGGACGGAGCTCGACCTCGCCCGGTACGTCGAGGACCTCCTGCGCCGCGGGCGCCCCTCCCCGGCGACGCCCGAGGAGCAGGTGGCGCGCGATGCCGTCGCCCGGCACGTCGCCGCGAGCAGCAACGGGCTCTTCCTGGTCGCCACCCTGTGGGCGCGGCAGTTGGCGGAGCTGGACACGCTGCCCGGACCGGACCGGCTCGACGCGGAGCTGCGGCACGGGGCCGCGGCCCTCGACTCCCTGCTGGCGCAGGAGCTGCGCCGGCTGGACCCGGAGGACCCCTGCCGGATCCGCGACCTGCTGCGCCCGCTGGCCCTCGCCCAGGGCAACGGCCTTCCCCCGGGCCCGCTCTGGCTGGCCGTGGCCAACGCGACGCGTGACGCGGAACGGGAGTACGACGAGGCGGACCTGCAACTCGTCGTCGGCCGTGCGGACGGTGTCGTCCTGGCCAGGGACGCCGAGTTCGGCGAGCCGGTGTACCGGTTCCACCACCCGAGCTTCGGCGGCCACCTGCTGGCCGGCCTCGACGAACGGCGCCTGCACGCCCGGACCCAGCGCGCGCTCAGGCCCGCCTCCGACGGCGACTGGGACGCGGTCGCTCCCTACGCGGCGCACTATCTGGCCGCGCACGCCGCCCTGGCCGGCGACCGGGTGCTGGAGGACCTGCTCTCGGACTGGCGCTTCCTCGTCCACGCGTCCCCCGAGGTGCTGGAACCCCTGGTCGCCGCCCGGGTGGCGAACAGCCCCCAGGCAGCGCTGTACCTGACCGTCGCCGATCAGTTCCGGACGGGCCCGGAGGTGGGCAGGGAGCGGCTGATCGCCGGCCGGTGGGCGGTGCTCAGGGCCACCGCACTGGTGATGTTCTCCGCCCAGCACGTGCGAGACGTTCCCCGCGCTCCGGGGGCCTTCTGGGACGACCTGTGGACCAGTGCCGAACGACTGCCGTCGCAGCGCATCTGGCCGGCGCCCTCCGGGGGCGCGTGCGCGGTCCACTGGGAACGCGACGGGGACGGGCTCATCCACGCGGCGGGCAGGGGGGACATCACCTCGTGGACCTGGGCCGGCCGGGAGGCACGGCTGCGCGAGACGGGGACACCGCGCCCCGGTGAACCCGTGCACCTCGCCGGTGTCGTCGCCACGGGGGCCGGCCGGCAGCGCGTGGTCGCCGCGCACGACGGGCGTGCGGTGCGGGTGTGGTGGGGCGAGGAGCGCCGCCCCTCGGAGGAGTTCTACTGGGGCGGCCGCGTCGAGTCCTTGGACATGGCCCGGTGGGAGGGGAGGTCGTGGCTGGCCGCGACCGTGCACGGGCAGCTGTGGCTGTGGCACTGGACGGGTGACGGACGGCCCGCACGGCGGGACATCGGTGTGCAGCGGATCCCGGACGTGGAGTCCGCCGCGCTGGTGCCGCTCCCGGACGACCTCTTCGCGGTGATCGCCGGTGCGCGGGGCATCCGGCTGCGCAGGCTCACCGGCAGGGAGTCGGGCGAGAGGACTCCGAGGTACGTGTGGGAGGGCACTCCCCCGATGCACACGGTCAGGGCGATCCCCTCCCCCGACGGCGCCGGGGCGACGATCGCCGCGCTGGACGGTGTGAACCTCCGGGTCTGGGAGGTTCCCGACCTCTACCGCGACGACTGCCGCCTGCTGCTGCGCCGGGAGAGCAGGGCCCAGGCGTCGGCGCTGGCCCTGGGGCGGACGGCGTCCGGCCTCGTGGTGGCCGTGCAGGAGGACAGACACATCCGGCTCTGGACCGGCGAGGGGGCCGAGCAGGTACCGCTGCCCTGCGACCACGAGCACAAGTCGCTGGCCTTCGACCCGTTGGGTTCCGGGCGGCTGGCCGTGGCGGACGAGACGCGGGTGCGGGTCTGGGACCCGCACGGGCCCGGCCGGAGCACCGGGGCGAGGCGGGCGCCGGTGTCGTCGGCCCGCCGGGGCAACCCGCGGGTGCACGTGGCCCCGGCACCGGACGGCGGCTTCCTGGCCGTCCGGGCGCAGGGGCGTTCCGTCCTGCTGAGCAGGCACACGACGGGTGGGGACGTCACCGACGGGCCGGTCCTGGAGCATCCGGGCTCCCGGGTGACCGAGCTGACCGCGGTGAGCGCGCTGTGCACGGACCAGGGGGCCGTGGTCGTGGCCGTCGGCCGCAGGCAGGCCGTGGCCTGGACGTGCGACCGCGGTATGCGGGTGGTCCACCGTGACGAACTCCCGCTGCAGGGGACCGACGACGACCCGGTCCACTCCGTCGCGCTGCACGCCGACCCGGACGGACGCGTCCGCTTGTTCTGGCCCCGGGACCAAGGGGTGCGCTGCTGGGAGCGGCCCGCGGGCGCGGGCAGCCGGTGGCGCGACGACGGCAGGGCCGTCGTGCACGTGACCGGGGCCGGCACCGTGGACCGGCTGGCCGTGGTGAACGGCCCCGGTGGCGTGGCCCGGCTCGCCGGGTGGGGCGGGGCCGTGGTCCGGCTCTGGGACCTGGCGGACCTCGGTGCCGGTCCCCTCGGGTTCAACGAGCCGGACAACCGGCCGATCGCCGCGGACGGCGGGGTGACCGGCTTCGTGCGCCTGGGCAGGGCCCGGGTCCCGCTGATCGCCTACCCGGGCGCCCGGCGGGTGTACGTCGTCCGGTGGATCGGCGACTACCCCCACGCCAAGGCGTTCCGTCCCCCCGACGGCATGGTGGTCGACCGCCTGGCCCTGGCCGGACCGCCGGACCGGCTCGTCCTGGTGGGCTGGCGCAACGACTCCGGACGGATCATGCTGCGCGACCTGGTCGAGGACCGGGACCTGCCTGCCCTGGAGTCCCGCGGCTACCACGTCACGGACGTCGGCACCTTCTGCGACGACAGGGGCCTCACGCTCATGGTCCAGGGCACGGAGCAGGCCGGTCTGCGCTGCGACCAGGTGCTGCTCCGGCAGGACCGCATCGCCCCGTGGTGGGACGGACCGCAGGACATCCCCGGGCAGCGGACGGCCGCTCCCGATGGATCAACGAGGAAGACACGTCATGAAGCATGATCTCGTCGTGGTGGTTCCGGGCATCATGGGGACCTCGCTGACCCGGGACGGGGAAGACGTTTGGAACACCAGCCTGGCGATGCTGCGCGACGCGCTCACCGCCCCGTCGAGGATCGCCGAACGGCTGCGTCTGCAGGACGGCATCGGCGACGGCGAGCCGGAGAGCCCGTACGCGCTGGATGTCGGGGAACCCGTCAGGACACTGCGGCAGTTGCCCGGCTGGGGAAGACACGGTGGGCACGCGAACCTCGCCAGGCACCTGGGCATCGACCCCGGACGCCTGGTCGTCTTCCCCTACGACTGGCGGCTGAGCAACCGCAACTCGGCCCGCAAGCTCCAGCGGTTCGTGGCGGAGCACCTCGACCGGTGGCGCAGGACGGCCGATCCGCGCCGGTACCCGGAGGCCCGGAACGCCAAGGCGGTCTTCCTGTGCCGCTCCATGGGCGGTCTGGTCGCCCGCTACTACCTCGAGGTGCTGGGCGGCCGGACGGAGGCCCGGGCCGTCGTCACCCTGGGCACGCCCTACCGCGGCAGCGTCAAGGCGATGAGGATGCTGACCGGCCATGCCTCGGGCGCCCTGCGGCCCTGGCGCTCGCTCGTGCGTGAGGTGTGCGCGACCTACCCGTCCATCGGCCAGTTGCTGCCCACCTACGAGGTCGTGGAACACCGGGACTTCGGCCGTATCCCGCTCAAGGCCGTGGGACCGGTCGAGGGGATCCCGGCCGGGGTGCTCGACGACGCGGCCCGGTTCGCCTGGCAGATCGAGCAGGCGGTGGAGGAGCACGAGAGGACGGGCACTCCGGCGTACGACCTGCTGGTCGTGGGCGGTGACAAGCACCCCACCACCTACGGTGTGCGCCACGGCCCGGACGAGCCGCTCCAGTACCTCGACCGCGTCTCCGGCAGTCCCTGGGGGGCCGCGGACTGGTGGGGCGACAGCACGGTGTCCCGGCACTCCGCCCAGCCGCTGATGAGCGACGACAGCACCCGGACGCAGTGGTGCTCTTCGCGGCACGCGTCCATGTTCGACGCCGCGCGGGTGCGGGAGCAGATGCGCAACGTCTGTGACGGGCGCCCCCTCCTCCAGGAACTGGCCGACGACTACGACACGGGGATCGATCTGCCGGACACCGTCACGGCGGGAGAGGAGTTCGAGGTGCTGGCCCTGCGGGCCGAGGCGGCCATGCGGCTGGTGGTCAGGAAGGTGGCCGGGGACGGCCGGATCCTGCAGGAGACGCCCATGACGCCGTGCGGCGACCAGGAGTTCCGGGGCACCCTGCGGCTGGAACCCGGCCTGTGGACGGTCCAGGTGGCCTCGACGAGCTGCGACTACGAGTGCAGCGACACGGTGCTCGCCCTGTAGTGGTGCAGGAGGAGCAGCGCGGCCGCCATGTTGGCGGCCGGGACCTCGCCGCGGGCGACGAGACCGGGCACGAGCTCGAGGGGCACCCATTCCCGGCGGTCGGACTCGAAGCCGTCCACGGGGGGTCCCACGTACGTGCCCTCGTCGGCCCAGTAGATGTGGTGCCGGGCGTCGGTGAGGCCGTTGGAGGGCTCCACGCTCATCAGGTGGTGCAGTGGTCCTGGCCGCCAGCCGGTCTCCTCCTCCAGTTCCCTGGCCGCCGCCACCGCGACGTCCTCGCCGTCCTCGACGACGCCGGCGGCGAGTTCCCAGCCCCAACTGTCGGTGATGAAGCGGTGCCGCCACAGCAGCAGGGCCTCGCCCGCCCCGTTCACGACCGTGGCGGCGGCCACGGGGCGCATCCGGATCAGGAAGTGGTCGAGGTGCCGTCCGTCCGGGAGGGCCACGTCGGCCAGATTGACGCTGAACCAGCGATTTGCGTACACATTCTGTTCGCTCTGTTTCGTCCACTGCACGGTTTTGCCGCCTCTCTTTGAGTAGGTGGCAATATCGCAGCAGCCGCCGTTCCGGCAGCAGGCGTACGACGACCGCTCACGGCGCAGGGGCGGGCGCAGAGCGCGTACGGCCGGGCGGCCTACAGGGGGACGCGCAGCGCACCGTCGATGAGTTCGGCGGCCTCGGCCGTGCCCGCGCAACCGCTGTTCACCAGGTGCTCGCGCACCGCGCGCAACCGGTCCCGCAGCCGCTGGGACTCCATGCCCCGGGCCTGCTCGGCCATCCGCACGGCCGTCGCCACCGCCTTGTCGACGTGGCCCTGACGAAGTTCGACGGTGCTGAGCATCGCGAGCCGGTGCACGCGCCCCCGGTCGTGCGCCGGGGTGTCGACCGCTGCCGCCGCGTGCTCCCCGGCCGCCGTGAGTTCCCCGAGGCTCAGCAGCGCCTCCGCCACCTGGACGTTGACCAGGCCCGGCTGGACGTAGCCGGTCTCGTCGGGCTCGTACCCGCGCCGGATGCGCTCGGCGGCCTGCTCGGCCCGGCGGATGCAGGACAGGGCGCTGCTGCCGTCGCCGAGGTGCGCGTACGCCTTCGCCTGCATCGCGTACAGGTCCGAGGCGAGCGCCGGGGTGATGTGCCGGCCGGCGGCGCGCAGCGCGGCCTCGGCGAAGGCGACGGCCTGCCGGTACTCCCGCACGAACAGCGCCTGGTTGACCAGGAGGGCGATGACGTAGGCACCGAGTCCCCGGTCGCCGCTGGCCTTGGCGAGGCGCAGCGCCTGGTGGAAGTAGCGCTGTGCGAGGCCGTGCGCGTCGGAGTCGTACGCGCAGATCCCGGCGACGGCCACCAGGCCCCCGGTGGCCCGGTGCAACTGGCGTCCGGTGGCGTCGGTGTAACTGCCGCGCAGCAGTGGGGCGGCCTCGGAGTTGAGGAAGCCGACGATGCGGGCGCGGGTCGCGATGCCGCCGGCCTTGCGGTACATCTGCTCGTAGTGCGTGCGGGCGCAGCGCACCGTCTCCAGGTCGGCGGCGGTGACGCGGTGCCGTCCGCCGCGGGAGACGTCCCTGTCCTCGGGCGGGTTCTCCCACTCCCACACCGGCAGCACGGCGGGCGTGCCGGTGAGGGCGGGGGCGCCGCGGATGTGCGGGCGCTGCTGCTGGTCGGAGCGCCACAGGGCGGTGGCGCGCTCCACGAACCCGGACAGCGAGCCGGTGTGCGGGGCGGCGGGTTCGCCGGGTACGCCCAGGCCGATGTCGTCGAGGGTGACGGGGCGGTGCAGCCGGGAGGCGAGGACCTCGCAGATCAGGTCGGGGACCTGGCCGCGTGGCCGCTGCCCCTTCAGCCACCGGGCGACGGCGGTGTGTTCGTATCTCAGTGCGAGCCCGCGCGCCCGTCCCGCCTGGTTGACGTGTGCGGCCAGTCCCGCGTGTGAGATCCCGGCCTCGTCGAGGATCGCGTCGAGCAGGGTGTTGGGCTGCATGGTGCCCCCCGGTGCATCGGTGCCGACAGCGTAGTGCGTCGGACTTCACACGGGGTGTGAACGCAGTGCGCGCATCCGCAGCGTGTGCGCGCTGTCGCGGAGAGTTCCGGGCCGGTTGACTGAAGGGCCTCGAAAGAGGCCGGCCGGGCCGCCGGCTCCCCCTCGTACAGTGCGGCGGCCCGCACCAGCGCCGTCCGCCCGGCCGCCTGCCCGACACTCCGTGGCGGGGCGGACGGCTCCGCCGGCCGGAGAGGCGGTCGAACGCCGTCCAGGTGATGCACCGGGGGCGCGGGGAACCGCGCGACCGGCCGCCGCGCACCCGCAGCCGCCGACCGGCGAGAACCCCACGCCCCTCGGGCGAACCGCTAACTGCGCAGCACCGCTCCGACCCGCTCGCCCGCGAGGGCGACCGCCGCGTCGCGCGCGGCCGACGCCTCGTCGACCGTCAGCGTCCGGTCCCCCGCGCGGAAGCGCAACGCGTACGCGAGGGACTTGCGCCCCTCCCCGAGCTGCTCCGCGTTGTCGTAGACGTCGAAGAGCCGGATGGACTCCAGCAGTTCACCCGCGCCCTCGCGCAGCGCCGCCTCGACGTCGGCCGCCGGGACGAAGGCGTCGACGACCAGGGCGACGTCCTGCGTGGCGACCGGGAACGTGGAGATGCCCGGCGCCTGCGGGGTGTCGTCGCCGACCCGCGCCACCGCGTCGAGGTCCAGCTCCATCGCGCAGGTGCGCGCGGGCAGGCCCAGCGTCTTCAGGACCCGCGGGTGCAGCTCACCCGCGTGCCCGACGACCCGCTCCTCGCCGTCCACGGTGACGAACAGCTCGGCGCAGCGGCCCGGGTGCCACGGCCCGTACTGGCCCTTGCGGACACCCAGTTCGGCACCGGCCTCGCGGGCGACGGTGCGGGCGGCCTCGACCGCGTCGGCCCAGTCGGCCGGGCGGCCCCTGCCCCACCAGCCGGCCTGCTCGCGGGCGCCGGCCAGGACCACGGCGACGTGCCGGGGCTGGTCGGGCAGCGCGGCGTCCAGCGCGGCGAGGTCGTCCTCGCCGGGGCGCCGGTCGACGGGCAGATTGGCGGCGACACGCTGCTCGTCGCGCGGGTGGAAGACCAGGCCGGTCTCGAAGAGCGCCAGGTCGTGCGCGCCCCGGCCGTCGTTGCGGCGCAGCGCGCCCAGCAGACCCGGCAGCAGCGAGGTCCGCAGCGCGGGCTCCTCGTCGCTGAGCGGGTTGACCAGCCTGACGACGCGGCGGGCCGGGTCGTCGGCGTCGAGACCGAGCTGGTCGAAGACCTGCTCGCCGACGAACGGGTAGTTCAGCGCCTCGACGTACCCGGCACCGGCCAGGGCCCGCCCGACGCGGCGGTGCAGCCGCTGGCGGGCGGTGAGGCCGCGGCCCGCCGGGGGCCGGGGCAGCGTGGAGGGCAGGTTCTCGTAGCCCTCCAGGCGGATGACCTCTTCGGCCAGGTCGTTCGGGTCGGTGAGGTCGGGCCGCCAGGACGGCACGGTGACGATCAGCTCGTCCTGGCCGTAGACGTCGCAGCCCACCTCCTGGAGGCGGCGTACGACGGTCTCGCGGCCGTAGGCCACCCCCGCGACCTTGTCCGGGTGGTCGGCCGCCACGGTGATCGTGTGCGGCGCGGGCGGGGCACTGATCTCGGTGACGCCGGACTCGGCGGTGCCGCCCGCGAGCAGCACCAGCAGGTCGACGGTGCGCTGCGCGGCAGCGGCGGCGGCCTGCGGGTCGACCCCGCGCTCGAAGCGGCGGGACGCCTCGGAGGACAGCTTGTGCCGGCGGGCGGTGCGCGCGATGGCGACCTGGTCGAAGTGGGCGGCCTCGATGACCACGTCACTCGTCGCCTTCTCGGCGTCCCCGTGGTCGGCGATCTCCGTGTCGGCGCCGCCCATGACCCCCGCGAGGCCGATGGGGCCGCGGTCGTCGGTGATGACCAGGTCCTCGGCGTGCAGCTTCCGCTCGACGCCGTCGAGGGTGACGATCTTCTCGCCCTCCTCGGCCCGGCGGACGCCGATGGTGCCCTGGACCAGACCTCGGTCGTAGGCGTGCAGGGGCTGGCCCAGCTCCATCATCACGTAGTTGGTGACGTCGACGGCGAGCGAGATCGGGCGCATGCCGACCTTCTGCAGGCGCCGCTGGAGCCAGATCGGGGAGCGGGCCTCGGGGCTCAGGCCGGTCACGGTCCGGGCGGTGAAGCGGTCGCAGCCGGTCGGGTCGGCGATCTTCACCGGGTAGCCGTAGGCGTTCGGCGCGGGCACGTCGAGCAGCGCCGGGTCGCGCAGCGGCTTGCCGTAGGCGATGGCGGCCTCGCGGGCGACGCCGCGGATGGACAGGCAGTCGCCGCGGTTGGCGGTGACGGCGATGTCCAGGACCTCGTCGACCAGTTCGAGCAGCTCGATGGCGTCCTTGCCGACCTCGGTCTCCGGCGGCAGCACGATGATGCCGTGCGTGCCGTCGTCGCCCATGCCCAGCTCGTCGCTGGAGCAGATCATGCCGTGGGAGACCTTGCCGTAGGTCTTGCGGGCGCTGATCGAGAAGCCGCCGGGCAGGGTGGCGCCGGGCAGGACCACGACGACCTTGTCGCCGACGGCGAAGTTGCGGGCGCCGCAGACGATCTCCTGGGGCTCACCGGTGCCGTTGGCCTGCCCGACGTCGACGGTGCAGAAGCGGATGGGCTTCTTGAAGCCCTCCAGCTCCTCGATGGTCAGCACCTGGCCGACGACGAGGGGGCCCTTGAGGTCGGCGCCCAGGTGCTCGACGGTCTCGACCTCGAGGCCGGCCGAAATCAGCTTGGCCTGCACGTCGCGGCCGGTCTCGGTGGCCGGCAGGTCGACGTACTCCCGCAGCCAGGAAAGCGGGACCCGCATCAGATCTCCATCCCGAACGGCCGGGTGAACCGGACGTCACCCTCGACCATGTCTCGCATGTCTTCGACGTTGTGGCGGAACATCAGCATCCGCTCGATGCCGAACCCGAAGGCGAAGCCGCTGTACTTCTCGGGGTCGATGCCGCAGGCGACGAGCACCCGCGGGTTGACCATGCCGCAGCCGCCCAGTTCGATCCAGCCCTCGCTGGAGCAGGTGCGGCAGGGCCGGTCGGGGTTGCCGACGGACGCGCCCTTGCAGACGTAGCAGAGCATGTCCATCTCGGCGGACGGCTCGGTGAAGGGGAAGAAGTTGGGCCGCAGCCGGGTCTTCATCTCCGCGCCGAACAGCGACTGGACCATGTGGTCCAGGGTGCCCTTGAGGTCCGCCATGGTCAGGCCCTCGTCGACGGCGAGCAGCTCGACCTGGTGGAAGACGGGGGTGTGCGTGGCGTCCAGCTCGTCGGTGCGGTACACGCGGCCGGGGCAGATCACGTAGACCGGCAGCTCGCGCGTGAGCGCGGAGCGGATCTGCACGGGCGAGGTGTGGGTGCGCAGCACGACACCGGACTCGGAGCCGCCGTCGGGGGCCCGGACGAAGAAGGTGTCGGCCTCGCCCCGGGCCGGGTGGTCCGGACCGATGTTGAGGGCGTCGAAGTTGAACCACTCGGTCTCGGCCTCGGGGCCCTCGGCCACCTCGTAGCCCATGGCGACGAAGATGTCCTCGATGCGCTCGGACAGGGTGGTGAGCGGGTGGCGGGCGCCGGCCGGTACGCGGTCGTAGGGCAGCGTGACGTCCACGGCCTCCTCGACCAGGACGCGCGCGTCGCGCTCGGCCTCCAGCTCGGCCTGGCGGGCGGCGAGCGCCTTGTTGACGGCGCCGCGGGCCATGCCGACGCGCTTGCCGGCCTCGGCCTTGGCCTGCGGGGGCAGGGCGCCGATCTCGCGGTTGGCCAGGGCCAGCGGAGAGGTGCCGCCGGTGTGGGCGACCTTGGCCTCCTGGAGCGCGTCGAGGGAGCCCGCGGCGGCGAAGGCGGCGAGCGCCTCGTCCCGCATGCGCTCGATCTCTTCCGGTTTCAACGCCTCGACCTCGACAGGGTCGTACGACTTATTCGGTGCCGACATCTCTTCCCGTGCTTCCGATTGGCTGGCTGGGACGCCCCGTCTACGGTCCGGGGACGAGCTGAGACGCTTCGTCTCCGGATCCGGACGCAAAGGTGCCAAAGACCGAGTCTAACGGGGCGGTGGAACGCGGATCACGCCCGTGGGGTCGTCGGCCGCCTCTGGTGCTTCTCAGGTGAGGTACGCCGGTGCCGCCACGGGCAACGTAAATCGGAACTCGGCGCCGCCTCCGGGGGCGCGGCCGACCGTGATGGTGCCGCCGTGGGCCTCGACGATGCCCTTGACGATGTACAGCCCGAGGCCGGTGCCACCGCGTTTGCTGCCCCGCCAGAAGCGGGTGAAGACGCGGTTCATGGACTCCTCCGGGATGCCCGCCCCCTCGTCGCTCACCGTGACCGACGTGCCGGTGTCCTCCCCTTCGCGGGGGGACGCCGTGGGCGTGACGTCAATGGTGACGGTTCCCTCGCCGTGCCGCACGGCATTTTCCAGCAGGTTGCTGAGTACCTGGTCGATCTTGTCGGGGTCGGCCCACAGGCCGGGCAGCGGATGCGCGAGGCGGAGCAGGAACCGGTCGGCCTCCTGGCCCGCGGCGACGTACGCCTGGATGTGCCGGCCGACGGCGGCGCCGATGTCGACGGGCTGGCGGCGGACCTCCAGCCGCCCGGAGTCGATCCGGGAGATGTCCAGCAGCTCGGCGATGAGCCGCGTGACCCGGTCGGCGTCCGCGTCGACGGTTTCCAGCATCAGCCGCTTCTGGTCGTCGGTGAACCGCTCCCACTTGGCCAGCAGCGTGGCGGTGAAGCCCTTGACGGAGGTGAGCGGGGAGCGCAGTTCGTGGGCGACGGTGGCTATCAGCTCGGCGTGGCTGCGCTCGGTGCGGCGGCGGGCCTCGGTGTCGCGCAGGGTGACGACGACCCGGTGGACGGGGCCGAGGCGTTCGGTGCGGACGTAGCGGGCGGTGACCAGGACCTCCCGGCCGCCGGGGAGCAGGAGGTTGCGCTCGGGCTGCCGGACGCGGATGGCGAGGCCGCCGTAGGGGTCGGTGAGCTGCCACCAGCGGCGGCCCTCCAGGTCCTCCAGGGGCAGCGCGCTCTCCAGGCGCTGCCCGAGGGCTTCGGCGGCGGGGGTGGCGGTGATGCGGACGGCGGCGGCGTTGAAGCAGATCACCCGTCCGTGCTCGTCGGCGACGACGAGGCCGTCGGGCAGTTGGTCCGGATCGAGGCCGAGGTCGGCGAGTTCACCGGGGGCGCGGGGCGCGGGCGGACGCGGCACCTGGCGTGCTCCCGGGGCGCTGCTCGTGCCGACGCTCATTCCCGTACCCCACCTCTCAACCGCGCAGGGGCCCTGAGCTGGTCACTCTACTAGTTCGCGGTGACGGAGCGGCACCCTCCGGCGGCGCGCTGTGCACGCGCCGACGCGTAGAGACATACGGCGGCGGCGGTCGCGAGGTTCAGGCTCTCCGCCTTCCCGTGGATCGGGACCCGCAGGACGGCGTCGGCGAGGGCGCGGGTCTCCTCCGGGAGTCCCCAGGCCTCGTTGCCGAACACCCAGGCCGTGGGCCCGCCCATGGTGCCCGCGTCCAGCTCGGCGTCCAGGTCGTGCTCGCCGGCGCCGTCGGCGGCCAGCACCCGCACACCCGCGTCGCGCAGTCCGGCGACGGCGTGCTCGACGGGTACGCCGACGGCGACCGGCAGGTGGAACAGGGAGCCGACGGAGGCGCGTACGGCCTTGGGGTTGTACAGGTCGACGGAGGCGTCGGTGAGCACGACCGCCTCGGCGCCGGCGGCGTCGGCGCACCGCAGCACGGTCCCGGCGTTGCCGGGGTCCCGGACGTGCGCGAGAACGGCGACGAGCCGGGGCCGCGCGGCCAGGATCTCCTCGAACGGCGTGTCCAGGAACCGGCAGACCCCGACCAGCCCCTGCGGGGTGACGGTGGTGGAGATGTCCTCGATCACCGAGTCGGCGGCGAGGTGCACCCGGGCGCCGACGTCACGGGCGGCCCCGACGATGTCGGCGTACCGCTCGGCGGCCTCCACGGTGGCGAACAGCTCGACCAGCGTCTGCCCGTACTCCGCCGCCTCCCGCACGGCCTGCGGCCCCTCGGCCAGGAACAGCCGCTCCTTCCCCCGGAAGTTCCGCTTCCCGAGCCGCCGGGCGGCGGCGACACGGGGGGAACGGGGGGAGATCAGCTCGGGGGCGGCTGGGCGCACTCTTCTCACCTTCACATATGAATCGACGCGGGCTGGGGCGCCCCGTCAGGGGCGCGGGGAACTGCGCGACCAGCCACGACGGCTCCGCAGCCGAACGACGGGCCAAGGCGGCGGGCAACCGAAGGGACCCGCAGGCTCCAGCCTGCGGGTCCCTTCGACAACCGGCTAAAGCCGGCGCAGCGTCACGCCGCCTTCGGCGCGTTCACGTCGCTCGGCAGCGCCTTCTGCGCGACCTCGACGAGCGCGGCGAAGGCGTTCGGGTCGTTGACGGCCAGCTCGGCGAGGATCTTGCGGTCGACCTCGACGTTGGCGGCCTTCAGGCCCTGGATGAAGCGGTTGTACGTGATGCCGTTGGCGCGGGCAGCGGCGTTGATGCGCTGGATCCACAGCTGGCGGAAGTCACCCTTGCGCTTCTTGCGGTCGTTGTAGTTGTAGACCAGCGAGTGGGTGACCTGCTCCTTGGCCTTGCGGTACAGGCGCGAACGCTGACCGCGGTAGCCGGAGGCCTGCTCGAGGATCGCCCGGCGCTTCTTGTGGGCGTTGACTGCCCGCTTGACGCGTGCCACTTGTTAACTCCTTGTAGCGGGGCCGCGGTGGTCCTCACGCGGCCCGGTATCGAATGGGTCCCGGTCCTGCCGTACGGCGCTCAGCGGCGCCCGTACGTCACTTGCCGAGAAGCTTCTTGATCTTCGCGGCGTCGCCCGGGGCCATCTCGGCGTTGCCGGTGAGGCGACGCGTCACGCGGGACGACTTGTGCTCGAGCAGGTGGCGCTTGCCGGCGCGCTCACGGAGCACCTTGCCGGAGCCGGTGATCTTGAAGCGCTTGCTGGCACCGCTGTGCGACTTGTTCTTCGGCATAGCGCCGTTCTCTCCTCGTCGGTGGCGCTCCGGTGCCCGGTCGTGAAACCGGGCACGGGTGGAGCGTCGCTCTGGTATCGGTTGTGTCCTGGGGACTGGCGGTCCCCCGGGGTCACGCTTCGGCGGGTGCCTCGGCCGGGGCCTCGGCCTCCGCGACGTCGGCCTCCGCGGCGTTCTGCGACTTGCCGGGGTTCGCCTTCGCGTCCGCCTTGCGCGCTTCCTGCGCCTGGCGGGCCTCGGCCATCGCCTCGGTCTTCTTCTTGTGCGGACCGAGGACCATGATCATGTTTCGGCCGTCCTGCTTCGGGTTCGACTCCACGAAGCCGAGGTCCTGGACGTCCTCCGCGAGACGCTGCAGCAGCCGGTAGCCGAGCTCCGGCCGGGACTGCTCGCGACCGCGGAACATGATCGTGATCTTGACCTTGTCGCCCTGCTTGAGGAACCGGACGACGTGACCCTTCTTGGTGTCATAGTCGTGCGGGTCGATCTTCGGCCGGAGCTTCATCTCCTTGATGACCGTGTGCGCCTGGTTCTTGCGCGCCTCACGGGCCTTCATGGCCGACTCGTACTTGAACTTCCCGTAGTCCATGAGCTTGCACACGGGCGGACGGGCGTTCGCCGCGACCTCGACGAGATCGAGGTCGTACTCCTGCGCAAGCTCCAGGGCCTTGGCAAGCGGGACAATCCCGACCTGCTCGCCACTGGGACCGACAAGTCGCACCTCGGGAACGCGAATCCGGTCGTTGATGCGGGGCTCGGCGCTGATGGATCCTCCTCGGTAGCACCACGCGACGGTCTGGCGGACAGCCGCGTAACGTCTGTGTTCGATAGACCTAACCGCGCCGGCACACAAAAAATGCCCCGGACGATCACAGGCGGGGCTCCTCGAACTGCTACCGGAGCACCGCCGCGATGACCGCGGGGCGCGATTTCGGGCTGGTCACCGCCGCTGGGACGGGACCGCCTGACCGGTGACCCGCCGTCCTGAGGACGGCCAGGTGGGAGTTCGAAGCCTCCACTTGTGGGCCGGATACGCTGCCGTGGGCGTACGTGTCCGACCGGTCGTTACACAAGGTTAGCAGCTCGGCGGAGCGAGGGCTAACCGAGTCCGGGTGGGGTCCGCTCCCCCGCTGCGCCTATCGTGTGCGGCATGAGTGAGACCCCTGCTGAATCCTCGGCGAATCCCGACTTCGACGCCATGGCCCGCGACATCGCCGAGGTCCCGGCGGTCGAGGTGATCGTGACGGTCGCCGTCAACCTGATGAGCGCCGCCGCCGTGAAGCTGGGCCTGACCGAGGAGGGCGAGGACCACAAGGACCTGGACGAGGCCCGCAAGCTGGTGCACGCGCTGGCCGGTCTGCTGGACGCGACCGCGACCGAGATCAGCTCGTTCCACGCGGCGCCGCTGCGCGACGGTCTGAAGTCGCTCCAACTGGCCTTCCGCGAGGCCTCGCTGGTCCCGGACGAGCCGGGCCAGGGGCCGGGCGAGAAGTACACGGGCGCGGTCTACGGCTGACCGCCGCCCCGCCCCGGGTTCGGCCCCGGAAGCTACCCCCGCACGTACAAGGGCTCGCCCGGTGGCGTCGCCCCGGCCGGCAGCAGTGCCAGGTCGAGGCCGCGCACCAGGCGGGCCCTCAGTGTGTCGTCGGCGGCCAGCCGCTCGGCGACCGCGCGGGCGGCCCTCGCCGCGTCGGCGTCCGGGTCCAGGACCAGCGCGAGCGTGCCGTCGGCCCGTCCGGGCCCGAGGTGGGCGCGGCGCACCGCGGGCTCGCCGGCCAGTGCGGCGCGCACGGCTTCGGCCACGGCCGGGTCGGCGAGCGGGTCGGCCGTCGTACGCCCCTCGGCCAGCGCCAGCAGCACCGGTCCGGTCAGCTCGAACGGCACCGGCCCCGCCAGGTCCAGTACGACGGTGTCGGCCTTCTCGTGCGCGGCGGCCTCCAGCGCCTGGTGCACGGGTACGGCGACGGGGCGGGCCGCGGGGTCCCAGCGGGCGAGCGATTCCGTGGAGGTGAAGGCGGGCAGCGCGGTGCGGTGGCCCGCCTTCAGGGTCGGTACGGCCATGTCGCTGGTCTTCTCGCGGCGCAGCCCGTTCTCGTCCTCCTCCACCTCTCCGAGCACGGCGACGACGGGCACGAGCAGCCGGGCGCCCTTGAGCGCTTCGAGGACCGGCGGCACGGCGGTGCGGTCCTCGGCCCAGGCGGCGAGCGCGGCGCTCAGCCGGGGGTCGGCGGAGCCGTCGTCGTCGGAGAAGGCGGAGTCGGGGATGTTCTTGTTCGCCACGGTCCCCGACCCTATCGGGGTGTGCGAGGCGTTCCTCACCGGCCTCTGACGGAACTCTGAGCCGGTTCTCACCCCAGCCCCACGGCCCGCACAGCAACCGCCCGGACCATCGCGGCCATGGCATCCTCCAGAGGCCGCCGGCGGGCACCCCGGCGGCCCGCCCGGGTCCGTACCGCCCTGATCGCGTCCGCCGTCGTCGTCGCCGCCACGGCCACCGGCGCGGTGTACTGGCAGGGCCACGCGCGCCAGGGCGCGGGCGGCGCCGTGTCGTCGGCGTCCTCGGCACCCTCGGGCGAGGAGGAATCGGTGGAGACGGTCGAACCGACGCAGGCGGCCCGTCCGGCGGCCGACGGTGACGCACTGCTGGCGGCGGCCATGGCCTCGGTGCCGGTGGCCGACGGCGCGGAGGTGTCGGTGGCGGTGCTGGACCCGGACTCCGGCCGGAGCGCCTCGTACGGCACGGGCGCCTTCGACACGGCGAGCATCGTCAAGGTCGACATCCTGGCGGCGCTGCTGCTCCAGGCACAGGACGCGGGGCGTACGCCGACCGCCGCGGAGAAGGCGTACGCCACCGCGATGATCGAGGACAGCGACAACGACTCGGCCTCGGCGCTGTGGCGGGCGATCGGGACGGCCGACGGGCTCGACGCCGCGAACGCGCGCTTCGGGCTGACGGGGACGGCGGGCGGTGCCGGTCCGCTGTGGGGCCTGACGCAGACCACCGCGGCCGATCAGGTGACGCTGCTGCGTCAGGTGTTCGTGGCGGACGGCTCGGCGTTGAGCGAGGCGTCCCGCGCGTATGTGCGGGGGCTGATGGAGCACGTCTCCGACGGTCAGCGGTGGGGGGTGTCGGCGGCGGCCGACGGGGCCGGCGGTTCGGCGTGGGCGCTGAAGAACGGCTGGCTGCGGCGCAGCACCACCGGACTGTGGGTCGTCAACAGCATCGGGCGGGTCGAGTCCGGCGGCCGCGGCTGTCTGGTGGCGGTGGTGTCGCGGGGCAGTGGCACGCAGGCGCAGGGGATCGCGCTGACGGAGGCGGCGGCCCGGGCTGCGGTGGAGGTCCTCGCCGACGACGGCACCCGGACCCCGTAGGGGCGGACCGGGCTGCTCCGCCGGATCAGAATCCGTCGCCGGGGCGTTCGCGGCGGCCCCGCCACAGGACGACGGCCGCGACGACCAGGACGCTGCCCGCGCCGCCGGCCAGCGGTGCGGCCCAGGCCGCGGTGCCGTCGCCGGAGTCGGGGACGTCGGGGCCCGGGCCGAAGTACTCGTCTCCGTACGCCGCCGCCTTGAGGCCCTCGGGCTTCAGCCGTCCGGCGGCCTCCATGGCGGCGACCGGGTCGACGAACCCGAAGCCGCGGGAGTCGTCGCGGCCCCCGGCCGGGGCGTTGCGGGCGGTGTCCTCCAGGAGGGCCTTGACCTGGGCCGGGGTGAGGTCCGGGTGGGCCGCCTTCACCAGGGCGGCGGCTCCGGAGACGAAGGCGGAGGCGGCGCTGGTGCCCCAGCCCTCGTAGTAGCGGTGGTCGGGGTCGGCGATGATCACGTCGACGCCGGGGGCGCTGACCGTGGCGTACCAGCGGCGGGTGGAGAAGGCGGCGCGGGTGCCGTAGCGGTCGACGGCGGTCGCGGCGATCACGCCCGGGTAGGCGGCCGGGTAGGAGACGTGGTCGCCGAGCTCGCCGCCGTTGCCGGCCGAGGCGACGACGACCACGCCCTTCTTCAGGGCGTACTGGATGGCCTCGTCCTCGCCGGGCTCGGGGTGGGCGGAGGCGGAGTCGTCGCCGAGGGAGAGGTTGATGATGTCGGCGCCGTGGTCGGCGGCCCAGCGGATGCCCTCGGCCAGGGCGTTGCCGCGGGTCTTGCGGGCCTTGGCGCGGGAGGGGTCGCCGTCCTCCAGGATCACGCGCACGGGGAGGATCCTGGCCTCCGGGGCGATGCCCATGACCCCCTCGGCGTTGCCGGGGCCGTGTCCGTGACCGGCGATGATCCCGGCCATGGCGGTGCCGTGCCGGGCCCAGGAGCGGTCGCCCTCGCTCGCGCCGAAGCCGACCAGGTCCGTGCCGGCCAGGACGTTGCCGACCAGGTCGGGGTGGTCGGCCTCGACGCCGGTGTCCAGGACGGCGACGGTGACGCCGGCACCCTTGGTGGTGCGCCACGCCTCCTGGGTGTGCAGGGCGTCCAGGGCCCACTGCCGGGCGCGGATGCCGTCGGCGTGCGCGGCGGGCGCCGGGGCGAGGGCGAGGGCGGCGGCGAGGAGGAGGCTCAGGGCCCCGGTCCCGCGGCGGAGGTCTGCGGGGGTCACGACGGGTGCTCCGTGGGGGCGCCGACGTTCTTGCGCAGGGCGCGTTCGACGCGGTCGGCGAGGCCCTTGGCCTCGTGGCCGAGGCCGGCCTGGGCGGGGGCGGACGCGGCGCCCGACTCGACGGCCTCCTCGGCGGGTTCGGGTACGTCGACGGTGCGGTCGTCGGCCCAGCCGGACACGGCGTAGACGACGACGGGGGCGTCGGTGAGCACGGAAACGGTCCACGACGCCCGCTGCCGGGCGCCGAAGCCCTCGGCGACGGTGTTGTCCGCCGCGTACGGCAGCGGCATGAGGTCGGTCCGGCGGCCCAGGCCCTCCTTCTCGAAACGGCCGGCCAGCGAGGTCATGGCGGCGGCGTCGGCCTTGGTGAAGAGCAGGCCGACGGTGGTGACGTGGCTCTGGGTGGCGTCGGTGTACGTGGCGCGCAGCAGGCGTGCGCAGCCGACGGGGTCGAGCACCTTGGCCAGGAGCCGGTCGAAGGCGCCGGCGCAGGTGCCGTCCGGTGCGACGGCGACCCGCGTCCAGGTGCGGTCGGCTCCGCCGGGGCCGGCGCCCTTGCCCTGGACCGTGGGCGGGAACAGCTCGTCGACGGGCACGCTGTGCCACAGTTCCCCGGCCTGCGCGTACGCGCTGCGCGCGCCGTCGTCGCCGGAGTCCCCGGCGAGCCAGCTCCCGGTGACGGCTCCGGTGAGGAGTCCCACGCCGAGCACGAGACATACGGCGGCGGCGAGGGCCTGGGGGCGCGGACGCCGACCGAGCGGACGCGGCCGGGCCGGTCCGTCGTATCCCTCGGGCTCGCCGAAGGAGACCCGGGGCCGTACACCGGCGGGGGGCGCCGGCGGGTCCGGGGTGCCCCAGGAGAAGGCGGGGTCGGGACGCGGCGTGGGGAGGTGCGTCCGGGACACCGGCTCCGATGTCGGCTCCTCCCCCGTCTCCGCCGGGACCGTCTCCGCCGGGACCGGGCGCAGGCGGGCGGTCGTCTCCGTCGGCGTCTGCGCGGGCGCACCGGTGCGGTGGGCCGGCGTGCCGACGGTCGGCGCGGTGTCGGGGAAACGGGCGGAGGCCCGGGGCGGCGCGGGCTCGGGGTCCCCGGCCCGGGAGTCGCCGAGCCGCAAACGCGGGTAGCGGGGCCCGCGCCCGGCGGTTTCCGTGGTCCCGTCCGCGCCGTCCGTACGCTGCGCCGGGGTGGAGGAGGGGGCGCCGAGGTGCCCGCTCGAACCGGAACGCGCGGGCACCTGTCCGGGCGGAGTGCCGGGACGCGGCGGTGTCGGCGGGCGGGAGGGAACCACCGGCCCGCCGGAGACACCGTCCTCCGCGGCGGGGGCCATCCCCTCCGGCTCGGGCCCGGGGTGGGGCGGGATCCCGGGATGCCGGGGCGACTCAGCGCGTGCCGATGCCTCCACGCCCGGCGACGCCGGAGAACGGGGGGACATGCCGGGGCGCGGCGGCACGTCCGCACCCGACGGTATCCCGGCACCCGACGGCACCCCCGAACCGGGCGACGCCGGACGAGAACCGGGCGACGCCGGACGACTGGAGGACACCCCGGAACGCGGCGGCACCTCCGCACCCGGAGCCGTCTCCCGGCGACGCACCGTCCCGGGACGCGACGAGGACGCCCCACCCGACGGCACACCAGCACGCGGCGCCGCACCGGAACGCGGCGGCACCTCCCCACCCGGCGCCTTACCGGGACGCGGCGGCACCCCGGTGCTCGGCGGTGCCCCGGTGCTGGGCGGCAGGTCGGGGGCCGACGGCGTCACCGGGTCCGGCGACGACGGGCGGTGGGGCGGCGTGAGTGGACGCGGCGGTGCCTCGGGGTGCGGCTCCGGCCCGGGGTGCCGCGGCGGGTCTACGGCCGGTGGCGGCGCGGCGTGGGGAGGTGCGTCCGGCCGGGACGGTGTGTCCGCGCCCGGCGGTGTCCGGGGGTGCGGGGACGTGGCGGCGCGTGGCGGTGTCTCGGGGCGGGGCGGGTACGGGGGGAGGGAGGCGCGGCGCGCTTCCGTGCTCATGCACCCCCCGTTCCTCTGGCCCGGGCCGTTTCTCCGGCGCGGGCCGGTGATGTGGTCTCCTGCCCCGGCCCGGCGCGGAACCGTTCCGTCCCGGGCACGCATACCCGCGCGGGAGGGCCGCCATCCCGGCGTGGGCCGCGGGGCCCCGCCGCGGGGTCCGGGCCCGCCGTGCGTGCGCGTCACTCTACGGCGTGACCCCGCCGTAGGGGGAACCAGTCCGCACGCCCGTGGCATTGGCCCGGATCGTCCCCCTACCCTGCGGTAATCCTGTCTGGCAGGCTGCCGTCATGACCGCACGTGCCGCCGACCGGGCCCGTTACGACCGGGCCACCGCCCACCTGGACGCCCCCGTGGCGATCGTGGACCTGGAGGCCTTCGACGCCAACGCGGACGACCTGGTCCGCCGGGCCGGCGGCAAGCCGGTCCGGGTCGCCAGCAAGTCCGTACGCTGCCGTGCGCTGCTGGAACGGGCCCTGGCCAGGGACGGCTTCGCGGGCGTCATGTCGTTCACGCTGGCCGAGTCCCTGTGGCTGGCGCGTTCCGGTTTCGAGGACGTGCTGCTCGCCTATCCGTCGGCGGACCGCGCCGGGTACGCGGAGCTGACCGCCGACCCGAAGCTCGCCTCGGCGGTGACCGTGATGGTCGACGATCCGGCGCAGCTCGACCTCGTGGACGCGGCCCGCGACGGCGGGCGGGAAGTCGTGCGGGTCTGCCTGGAGTTGGACACCTCGCTGAAGCTGTTCGGGGGACGGGTGCGGGTCGGGGCCCGGCGCTCGCCGCTGCACTCCCCCGGCGAAGTCGCCGACCTGGCCCGCGCGGTGGCCCGCCGGCCGGGGTTCGAGGTCGTCGGCATCATGGCGTACGAGGGGCATGTCGCCGGGGTGGGGGACGCGGTCGCCGGGCGTCCGCTGCGCTCGCGTGCCGTGCGGCTGATGCAGGCCGCCGCGCGCCGCGAACTGGCCGAGCGGCGGGCGGCGGTGGTGCGGGCGGTGCGGGCCGTGGTGCCCGGCCTGGAGTTCGTCAACGGCGGCGGCACGGGCAGCGTGCAGCACACCGCCGCGGAGGACGCGGTCACGGAGATCGCGGCCGGTTCCGGGCTGTACGTGCCGCGGCTGTTCGACAACTACACGTCCTTCCGCGGCCGTCCGGCGGCGCTGTTCGCGCAGCCCGTCGTACGGCGGCCGGGGGTCGGGGCCGTGACGGTCCTCGGCGGCGGCTATCCGGCCTCCGGCGCGGCGGGCGCCGACCGGCTGCCGGTGCCGTACCTGCCCGAGGGGCTGCGCTACGACCCCCAGGAGGGCGCCGGCGAGGTGCAGACGCCGCTGCTGGGCCCGCCCGCCGACGACCTGCTGATCGGCGACAAGGTGTGGTTCCGGCACGCCAAGGCCGGGGAGCTGTGCGAGCGGTTCGACACGCTGCACCTGGTGGAGGGGGACACGGTGACGGCGACCGTGCCGACGTACCGGGGCGAGGGGCACACCTTCCTGTAGTGCGGCCTGCGGTGCCCTGTGGCGCGGCCTGTGTCACGGCCTGTGGGCGGGTCGCCCCCGGACGGGTCAGCCGGCCGGACCCAGGCCGCTGCCCACGCCGCCTCCCGTGTCGGCGTCGCCGATGGGCCGGATGCCCTTGGTGATGGTGTCCATGCCGGCCGGCGGCGGCCCGTCCTCGCCGGCGTCGAAGACGTAGCGGACGAGGATCGGGGACTCGGTGCCGACGGTGGAGGGGAACACCATCGACTGCACGTAACCGCCGGGCCCCTTGGCGGTCTTCACCCGCCAGCGCACGTAGTACCCGGCGCGTCCGGCGACCGCGACGGGGCCGGACGCCACCTCCTCGTGGGACTCGATGCCGCCGAAGGGCTTGTTGCCGATCAGGTCGACGTCGTACGCGTCGTCGGCGGCGTCCTCGATGTCCTGCCGCGCCAGTGCCTTCGGGGAGGACTCGGCGTTCGCCGTGACGGTGCGGGAGATGACGAGGCCGTGCCGGCACACGCTGCCGTCGGCGGGGCAGTCGTAGGTTCCGTCGGTGGTCATCATGACGTCGTCCTCGGCGACGTACCGTGGTCGTACCCAGCCGTCCAGCAGCGGGAAGGTGATGCCGTTGAGCTGGTCCTCGACCACGGAGGGGTCGTCGGCGGCGGGTTCGGAGGCGGTCGGTGCCGGGGACGGCGGGTCGCTCACCGGCGCCGGGTCGCCGGCGGTCGCCGTGACCGGCGGGGTCTGCGTGCGCGGGCTGCCGTCGTCGTCCTCGCCCAGCACCAGTACGCCGGTGACGATCGCCGCGACCAGCACGGCCGCGGCGGTGGTCACGGCGACGGCCTTCGCGCGTCCGCCGGTGCCCGTCCCGGCCTCCGGCTCCTGGTACGGGACCGGCGCGGGCCCGAACCCGGCGGGTTCCGGGGTGCGCCGGTGCTCCGTCCAGGCGGTGCCGTCCCACCAGCGTTCCCGGTGCGGGGCCGACGGGTCGCGGTACCAGCCGGGCGGCGGAGTCATGCTCATCCCGGCACTGTAGAACGCCGCCCGCGCCGTTCTACAGCGGTGTGACGTACGCCCCCGAGATCCCGCCGTCCACCAGGAAGTCGGTGGCGTTGACGAAGGAGGAGTCGTCGCTGGCCAGGAAGGCGACGGCGGCGGCGATCTCGTCGGCCTCGGCGAACCGTCCGAGCGGGATGTGGACGAGGCGCCGTGCGGCCCGCTCGGGGTCCTTGGCGAACAGCTCCTGAAGCAGCGGGGTGTTGACCGGCCCGGGGCACAACGCGTTGACGCGGATGCCCTCCCGGGCGAACTGCACGCCCAGTTCCCGGGACATGGCGAGGACCCCGCCCTTGGAGGCGGTGTACGAGATCTGGGAGGTGGCCGCGCCCATCCGGGCCACGAAGGACGCCGTGTTGATGACCGACCCCCGGCCCTGGCGCCGCATGTAGGGGATGGCGGCCTTGCAGCACAGGTAGACGGAGGTGAGGTTGACCTCCTGGACGCGCTTCCACGCCTCCAGGCCGGTCTCCAGGATGGAGTCGTCGTCGGGCGGTGAGATGCCGGCGTTGTTGAAGGCGACGTCGACGCTGCCGTAGGTGTCGTACGCCGCCGCGAACAGCGCCTCGACCTGTCCGGCGTCGGTGACGTCGGCCCTGACGAAGGTGCCGCCGGTCTCCTCGGCCGCGGCCCGGCCCCGGGTCTCGTCCACGTCGCCGCAGACGACGTGGGCGCCCTCGGAGGCGAGCCGGCGGGCGGAGGCGAGGCCGATGCCGCTGCCCGCGCCGGTGACGACGGCGGTGCGGCCGACGAGCCTGCGGCAGACGATGTCTTCGCTCACTGTGCGGGGTCCTCCGTGCTCGACGAGGTGTCGCTGATGAAGACGTTCTTGGTCTCGGTGAACGCGGTCAGCGCGTCCGGGCCCAGTTCACGCCCGAGACCGGACTGCTTGAACCCGCCGAACGGTGTCCAGTAGCGGACGCTGGCATGCGAGTTGACCGACAGGTTCCCGGCGCGCACCGCGCCCGACACGCGCAGGGCGCGGCCGACGTCCCGGGTCCACAGCGAGCCGGACAGGCCGTAGTCGGTGGCGTTGGCCAGGCGGATCGCGTCGGCCTCGTCCTCGAAGGGCAGGACGACGGCGACGGGTCCGAAGACCTCCTCGACGGCCACGGGCGCGTGCGCGTCGACGCCGGTGAGGACGGTCGGCGGGAACCAGAAGCCGGGGCCGCCCTCGGGTGCCTTGCCGCGGATGGCGGCGGCGTCGGCGGGGACGCGGGAGCGTACGCGCTCGAGCTGGGCGCGGGAGATCAGCGGGCCCATCTCGGTGCTCCCGTCGGCCGGGTCGCCGACGCGGACGGCCTCGATCGCGGGGGCGAGGAGGGCGAGGAAGCGGTCGTGGACGGACCGCTGGACGAGGATGCGGGTGCGGGCGCAGCAGTCCTGCCCCGCGTTGTCCAGGAAGGACATGGGCGTGGCCGCCGCGGCGGCGTCCAGGTCGGCGTCGGCGAAGACGATGCTCGGGCTCTTGCCGCCGAGTTCGAGGGTGACGGGCTTGAGGAGCGCCGCGGCCTTGGCGGCCACCCGGCGGCCCACGGCCGTTGACCCGGTGAAGACGATCTTGGCGACGCCCGGGTGCCCGACGAGCGCGTCGCCCGCGACCGGCCCGTGGCCGGGCAGCACCTGGAACAGGTTCTCGGGAAGGCCCGCCGCGAGGGCGAGTTCGGCCAGGCGCAGCGCGGTGAGCGGGGTCGTCTCGGCGGGCTTGAGGAGGACCGCGTTGCCCGCCGCGAGCGCCGGTGCCGCGGCCCAGGCCGCGATCGGCATCGGGAAGTTCCAGGGGGCGACGACGCCGACGACGCCGAGGGGTTCGAGGAGGGTGACGTCCAGGCCGCCGGCGACCGGGATCTGGCGTCCGGTGAGCCGTTCCACTCCTCCGGCGGCGTAGTCGAGCAGGTCGCGGACGTTGCCGGCCTCCCAGCGGGCGTTGCCGAGCAGGTGCCCGGCCTCGCGGACCTCCAGGCGGGCCAGCTCCTCCAGGTGGTCGTCGACGACGGCGGCGAAGCGGCGCAGCAGGCGGGCCCGGTCGCCGGGGGCGAGGGCGGCCCAGGCGGTCTGCGCCCGGGCGGCGCGGGTGACGGCGGCGTCCACGTCGGCCGCGGAGGCGGCGGGGACGGTGGCGACGACCTCTTCGGTGGCGGGGTTCAGTACCCGTAGCTCGTCGGGGAGTTCCTCGGACAACCGGTGCCTCACATGCGTTCGAAGGAGCGGCGCAGTTCCCAGTCGGTGACGGCGGCGTCGAAGGCGTCCAGTTCGACGCGCGCCATGTTGCGGTAGTGGGCGACGACCTCGTCGCCGAAGGCGGCCTTGGCGAGGGTGCTGTTCTCCCACAGCTCGGCGGCCTCGCGCAGGGTGGTGGGGACGTGGGCGAAGTCGGCGGCGTAGGCGTTGCCGGGGCAGGGCTCGGGCAGCTCCAGCCGCTGCTCGATGCCGTGCAGTCCGGCGGCGACCATGCCGGCCACCGCGAGGTAGGGGTTGACGTCGCCGCCGGGGAGCCGGTTCTCGAAGCGGAGGGAGGGGCCGTGGCCGACGACGCGCAGGGCGCAGGTGCGGTTGTCGTGGCCCCAGGCGACGGCGGTCGGGGCGAAGGAGCCCGGCTGGAACCGCTTGTAGCTGTTGATGTGGGGGGCGTAGAGGAGGGCGAACTCCCGCAGCGCGACGAGTTGTCCGGCGAGGAAGTGCCGCATGACCTCGGACATCTCCCGGCCCTCGCCTCCGTCGGCCATGACGCTGCGGCCGTCGGGTCCGGTTTCGGCGAGCGAGAGGTGGATGTGGCAGGAGTTGCCCTCCAGCTCGTTGTACTTGGCCATGAAGGTGAGGGACATGCCCTCCTGGGCGGCGATCTCCTTGGCGCCGGTCTTGTAGACCGCGTGCTGGTCGCAGGTGACCAGGGCATCGTCGTAGCGGAAGACGATCTCGTGCTGGCCGGGGTTGCACTCGCCCTTGGCGGACTCGACGGTGAGACCGGCGCCGGCCATCTCGTTGCGGATGCGGCGCAGCAGGGGTTCGACGCGGCCGGTGCCGAGGACGGAGTAGTCGACGTTGTACTGGTTGGCCGGGGTCAGGCCGCGGTAGCCGGTGTCCCAGGCGTGTTCGTAGGTGTCGCGGAAGACGACGAACTCCAGCTCGGTGCCGGCCCGGGCGCGGTACCCGTGGGCGGCGAGCCGCTCCAACTGGCGGCGCAGGATCTGCCGGGGCGCGGCGGGCACCGGGGAGCCGTCCTCCCAGGCGAGGTCGGCGACGGCCAGTGCGGTGCCCTCGTGCCAGGGCAGCCTGCGCAGGGTGGCGGGGTCGGTGTGCAGGGCGAAGTCGCCGTAGCCGCGGTCCCAGGAGGACATGGCGTAGCCGTCGACGGTGTTCATGTCGGCGTCGACGGCGAGGAGGTAGTTGCAGCCCTCGGTGCCGTGTTCCAGGACCTCGTCGAGGAAGAAGCGCGCGGCGAACCGCTTGCCCTGGAGGCGGCCCTGCATGTCGGGGAAGGCCAGGACGACGGTGTCGATGTCTCCGGCGGCGACGAGGGCGTGCAGTTCCTCGACCCCGAGCGGGGGTGTGCGGTCTGCCACGGGGAGAGCCTCCTTCTGGCCGGGAGCCATAAGGTATGGCGGGGAACCTTTGGTTGGGAAGGGGGCGCGGCCGCGTGCGGGAGGAATCCGGGGGTGCCGGGAGCGTGACGGACCGGCTGGCGCCGGTGCTGCGGCCGGTACGGGCGGGCAACGGCTTCGAGGAGGCGCTGGAGCAGATCCTCCAGGTCGTCAGGCTGGGTCTGGTGGCGGGCGGCGAGCGGCTGCCGGCCGAACGGGAGCTGGCACGGCGGCTGGGGATCAGCCGGGTGACGCTGCGGGAGGTGCTGCGGGTGCTCCAGGACCAGGGGCTGGTCCGGGCCCGGCGGGGGCGGTACGGCGGAACGTTCGTGCTGCCGCGCGCGGACGCGGCCGGTGAGGACGAGCTGCGGCGCCGGGTGGCGGGGGTCGACATCGAGGACGTGCTGCGCTTCCGGGAGGTGCTGGAGACGGGAGCGGCCGGGCTGTGCGCGGCCCACGGGCTGACCGGCGCGCAGGAGGCGCGGCTGCGCGGGGCGCTGGCCGGTACGCGGGACGCGCCGCTGGGGCAGTACCGGCGGCGGGACACGATGCTGCACCTCACCCTCGCGGAGCTGTGCGGCTCACCGGCGCTGGCGGCGCAGTACGCGGCCGTCCGGGCCAGCCTCAACGACCTGCTGGACTGCATCCCGCTGCTGGTGCGCAACCTGGAGCACTCCCAGCGGCAGCACGCGGCGCTGGTGGGGGCGGTGCTGGACGGGGACGCGGACGGGGCGCGGGAGATCGCGCGGGAGCACTGCGCGGGGACGGCGGCGCTGCTGCGCGGGTTCCTGGCGTGAGGGCTTGCCGTGGGTCCGGCCCCGCGGCAAAGGTGTGGGAACGGTTCATTGCCTGGAGGACGGATGGCCGAGCGGCCGCTGATCGGTGTCAGTACGTATCTGGAGTCCGCGGCGCGCTGGGGCGTGTGGGAGCTGGAGGCGGCGCTGCTGCCGGCCGGGTACCCGCGGCTGGTGCAGCGGGCGGGCGGGCTGGCCGTGATGCTCCCGCCGGACGCGCCCGAGCACGCCGCCGCGGCCGTCGCCCGCGTGGACGGGCTGGTGATCGCCGGCGGCCCCGACGTGGAGCCGGTCCGCTACGGCGCCGTGCCCGACCCGCGCACCGGCCCGCCGGCCCGGACCCGGGACGGCTGGGAGCTGGCCCTGGTCGAGGCGGCCCTGGCGGCAGGCGTCCCGCTGCTGGGCGTCTGCCGGGGCATGCAACTGCTCAATGTCGCCCTGGGCGGCACCCTCGTCCAGCACATCGAGGGGCACGCCGAGACAGTGGGCGTGTTCGGCGGCCACCCGGTCCGGCCGGTGCCGGGCACGCTGTACGCGGCTGCCGTCCCGGAGGAGACCTTCGTACCGACGTACCACCACCAGGCGGTGGACCGGCTCGGCAGGGGCCTGGTCCCCTCGGCCCACGCGACGGACGGCACGGTGGAGGCCGTGGAGCTGCCGTCCTCTCCCGGCTGGGTCCTGGGCGTGCAGTGGCACCCGGAGATGGGCGAGGACGTCCGCGTGATGAAGGCCCTGGTGGACGCGGCCCGCCCCGGCCGCCCGACCTGACGGCACACCCCCGCCCCGCCGGAACGGTGCCCGGCCCCCCGACCACATGCCGGGGCCACCGCCAGCCCCCTGGCAGCAACACGCACGCCCCGACACCACCGCCCACCCCAGACACCACCGCACCGGCAGACCAGAACCGGACAAACACCGCACCCGCGGGCCTCGTCGCAGCACCCACCCACACACCCGTCAGACACGTCAGACACGGCAGACACCGGACCAAGTCCCTGGGACCACCGCCAAAGCCCCTGAAAGCGACACGCACGCCCCGACACCACCGCCCACCCTCGACACCGCCGCACCCGGCGGACCAGAACCGGGCAAGCACCGCACCCGGCGGCCCTCGTCGCCGCGCCTACGCACGCGTCAGGGACAGCAGGCGCCGGGCCGGGCCCGTGGGGCGGTGGCCGGTGGGCCAGACCGCTCTCAGGTCGCGGGCCAGGACGACGTCCGCCACGGGGACGCTGACCAGCCGGCGCGTGGTCAGTTCCTCGCCGACGGCGAGTTCGCTGAGGACGGAGGGGCCGGCGCCGCCCACCGCGGCCGCCTTCACCGCCGTGGTCGAGGACAGTTCGATCAGGGGGCGGGCCAGGCCGCCCAGCGCCGCGTCCAGGACCTGCCGGGTGCCCGAGCCCTTCTCGCGCAGGATCAGCGGGGTCGACGCCAGCTCCGCGGCCGCCAGCGGGCGCCTGCGGCGGGCCCAGGGGTGGCCAGGCGCGGTCACGACGACGAGCCGGTCGTGCGCGATGACCGCGGAGTCGAGGCCGGCCGGCACGCTCACCCCCTCCACGAAGCCGAGGTCGGCGTCGTCGGCCAGCAGGCGCTCGGCGACCGCCGCCGAGTTGCCCGCGAGCAGCGAGACCGCGGTGTCGGGCAACTGGGCCCGCAGTGCCACCAGCCACCCCGGCAGCAGGTACTCGGCGATCGTCATGCTCGCCGCGACCCGCAGCCGTGAGTCCCGCCGGTCCCGCAGCGCCTGCGCGCCCGCGTCGAACGCCTCCGCGGCCTCGACGATCCGCCGCGCCCAGTCCGTGACCAGGGCGCCCGCGTCGGTGAGCCGGGAACCGCGCGGGGAGCGGTCCACGAGGGCGACGCCGAGCTGCCGTTCCATGGAGCGGATGCGGCTGCTGGCGGCGGGCTGGGTGATGCCCAGCTCGCGCGCGGCTCCGCCGAGGCTGCCCAGGCGCGCGACCGCCAGCAGCAGCTCCAGCGCCCCGAGGTCCGGCACCCGGTGCGCCAGCGAGCCCGCCCCGGACCGTTCCCGGCCGCCGTCCCGGCCCCCGCCACCGGTGCGACGCGCGCCGCCCGGTCCGCTTCCCGCACCGCCGCCCATACCGCTGCTCATAACTCCAGCTTATGCCCTCATAGAGACATGGTCCCTGGTCAGGGCGTTCGACGGCCGGGACCGTTGAGCCATGGTCACCGCAGCCCAGCCCCCTTCCGCTTCCTCCTCCCCGGCCGCCGGCCGGGCCCTCCCGCGCTTCCCGGCCGTCCGTCATCTCGGGCCCAACTGGTACGCCTGCGTCATGGGCACCGCCATCGTCGGCACGGCGGGAGCCGCGCTGCCCGGGCACGTACCCGGTCTGCGTGCCGTGTGCACCGCGGTCTGGGCGCTCTCCCTGGTCCTGCTGCTGGTCCTGCTGGCCGCCCGTTCCCTGCACTGGCTGCACCACCGCGACCAGGCCCGCGCCCACCTCCTCGACCCGGCCGCGGCCCCGTTCTACGGCTGCCTGTCGATGGCCCTGCTGGCCGTCGGCGGCGGTGCCCTGGCCCTCGGCCGGGACTGGATCGGCACCCCGGCCGCGGTCGCCCTGGACACCGTGCTGTTCACCGCCGGCACGGTGATCGGGCTCGTGGCGGCGGTCGCCGTGCCGTACCTGATGGCCGTACGGCACCGGATCGAGCCGGGGCAGGCCAGCCCGGTGTGGCTGCTCCCCCTGGTGGCGCCGATGGTGTCCGCGGCTGTCGGACCCTTGCTGGTGCCGCACCTGCCGCCGGGGCAGCCCCGCGAGACGCTGCTGCTGGGCTGTGTCGCGATGTTCGGGGTGAGCCTGTTCGCGACGCTGGTGACACTGCCGGTGGTCTTCGGCCGGCTGCTCACCGGCGGACCGCTCCCGCTCGCGCTCACCCCGTCGCTGTTCCTCGTCCTGGGCCCGCTCGGGCAGTCGACGACCGCCGTGGGGAAGTTCGCGGAGGCGGCGCCGGGGGTCGTGCCGGCGCCGTACGCCGGGGGTTTCTCCGTCTTCGCCGTCCTGTACGGAGTGCCCGTGATGGGCTTCGCTGTGATGTGGCTGGCCCTCGCCGCCGCGCACGTCGTCCGGGCCCGCCGCCAGGGCATGGGCTTCTCGATGACGTGGTGGTCGTTCACCTTCCCGGTGGGCACCTGCGTCACCGGCGCCGAGGCGCTGGCCCGGGAGACGGGCCTCGCCGTCTACGACGGGCTCTGCGTCGCCCTGTACGCCCTCCTCGTCGCCGCCTGGGCCGTGGCCGCCGTGCGCACCGCGCGGGGTCTGCTCAGCGGCGCGCTGCCCGCAGGGCCGCGGCCAGTGCCCGGGGCGCCTCTGCCAGTGACGGCCCGTACCACGTGAGGTACCGGCCGTCGACGAGGGCGCAGGACAGGCCCGGGAAGGCGTCCGGGCCGTCGTCGGCGGTGAAGCGGTACGGCTCGTCCGGCAGCACCACGACGTCCGGGCGGGCCGCCCGCAGTTCGTCCACCGGGACCTTCGGGTAGCGCTCGGGGTGCGCCGCGTACAGGTGGTCGACACCGAGCCGGGCCAGGACGTCGCCCGCGAAGGTGTCGCGGCCCAGCACCATCCAGGGTCTGCGCCAGACCGGCACGACGGCCGTGGCGCACCGGCCGGCCACGGGCGGGCCGGCCCAGGCGGCCTCCGCCTCGTCCAGCCAGCCGGGGCGGGAGCGCGCACCGCAGGCGATGAGGGTCCGGTCCAGCTCGGCGAAGGCCTGCGGGACGGTGCGCACCTCGGTCACCAGCACCTCGACACCCCCGGCGCGCAGGGCGTCGAGGTCGGGGGCGCGGTTCTCCTCCTCGTTGGCGATCACGAGGTCGGGGGCGAGGGAGAGGATCCGGCCGGTGTCCGGGTTCTTGGTGCCGCCCACGCGTACGACGTCCAGGCCGGCCGGGTGCGTGCACCAGTCGGTCGCGCCCACCAGCGCCCCGGGGACGGTACGGGCCACCGCTTCGGTGAGCGAGGGCACCAGCGAGACGACCCTCACCGGCCCGCCCTCACCGGCGGGGGCCTTCGCGGACCGCCTCGATGTGCTCGGCGACGGCGACGACGACCAGCCGGGTGTCGGGCACCGTGGCCCGCCAGCGGTGCCGCACCCCGCCGGTGAGGTACAGCGTGTCGCCCCGCCCGAGCCGGTAGGCGCGGCCCTCGGCCTCGATCTCCACGGCACCCTCGGCCACGAACATCAACTGGTCGTTGCGGTACTGCAGTTCCCGCCCGGCGTCGTGGTCGCCGGTGAACTCGGAGGCGTGCATCTGGTGGTGTCCGCGCACCAGCGAGCGCACCTTGGGGGCCAGCTCGGGGTCGGGGTCCTCGGCGCGGACCACGTCGACGCTGCACGCGGGGTCGGCCGCGGCGAGCAGTTCCACGGCGGTGGTGCGCAGCGCGTCGGCCACCTTCTCCAGGGAGGTCTGGCTGGGCCGTGCCCGGTCGTTCTCGATCTGGCTCAGGAAGGGCACGGACAGACCGCTGCGCTCGGCCACCACGGCGAGGGTGAGTTCGAGATCCCGGCGCCGGCGCCGCACGGCCGCGCCCACCCGGAGGTGCTGATCCTTGTGGTCGCCCATCGCTCCGGCTCCCTCCTTCACCCGTCCCCGCGCCGTCGACGTGCCCCGCGCGGGGCGCCGTCCTCCTGATGAGTTCTCTGCACCCTACGCATGTTCGGCAAACCGTTTCATGCGGCCGTCACGTCGATGTCACGGTGCGGTGGCCGCGACCTCACGTTTCTCGCCACCGGCGGGCCGGTCCACGCCTCCTACCGGTTCAAGGCGTGGACGCCCCTCCCTGTTCCCGACAGGCGTTCCACCCACGGCGCGGCCCTGCTCAGGGGCGGGGTTGGCACTCCGTGGTTGGCCGAATCCTTACGGTGTCCGATTCCGCGACGGTGCCGGAACGGCGCGAGGGGTGGCCCGGCGGTGCGCCGTCAGGAGGCGCCGCCGGGCCACCCCTCGGGGTGACCGTCACGGAATACCGGGGCACTGCGGTGTGCCGCGCGGTACCCCGGCCCGGGTCGCTACGGGGTCATCCGGCCGACCATGTCCGGGTGCTCCTTGAGCCAGGCCGCGACGGCGGCCTCCTCGTGGCCCTGGCCGCGGTCCTTGATCTCCGCCTCCAGGCTGCCCAGCTCGTCCTCGCTCATCTTGAAGTTCTTGATCCACTTCGTGAGCTGCGGGTACTGCTCGGGGAACTTCTTGCTGGAGATGGTGCGGATGGTGTTGCCCTCGCCGAAGGCCTTCTTGGGGTCCTTCAGCTTGGTCAGCTCGTAGTCGCTGTAGGCCCAGTGCGGGGACCATAGGGTGACCGCGACCGGCTCCTTCTTGGCCAGGGCGCGCTTGAGCTCGGCCAGCATCGCGGGCGTCGAGCCGTCGACGACCTTGTACTCGTCCTCCAGGCCGTAGGCCGGCATGACGTCGTTCTTGACGAGCTGCATCTGTCCGGTGCCGGGCTCGATGCCGATGATCTTCCCGTCGAAGAGGTCGGCCTTGCCCTTGAGGTCCTCCAGGGACTTGACGTCCTTCACGTACGACGGCACGGCGATCTCCAGGGAGGTCGGTTCGTACCAGGTGCCGAGGTCGTTGAGGTTGTCCTTGTGCTTGTTCCAGTAGTTGCTCTGGGCGTGCGGCAGCCAGGCGTCGAAGTTGAGGTCGATGCCGCCGGAGGCCAGGCCGGTGTAGACCGGGCCGACGTCCATCTGCTTCAGGTTCATCTTGTAGCCGCGGCGCTCGAGGACGTTCTTCCACAGGTAGGTGACGGCCACGTCCTCCTCCCAGGGGAACCAGGCCACGTCGAGCGTGCGCTTGGCCTCGGCGGGGGTGGCACCGCCGCCGTTCTCCACCGGGGCAAGCTTGTCGACGATGCCCGGGTTGGCCTTGAGCCAGGTGCGGACGGCCTGCTGCTGCTGGCCCTTGCCGGCCTTGTTGATCTCGGCCTCGAGGCTGGTGAGCTGCTTCTCCGACATGGAGAAGTCCTTCAGCCACTTGGACACGACCGGGTTGTCGTCCGAGAAGCCCTTGCGGGACAGCGAGTGCACGCCGTCGCCCTTGCCCCAGGCGCCCTTGGGGTCCTTCAGCTTCTTCAGGTCGTAGTCGTTGTACGCCCAGTGCGGGGACCACAGGGTGACGACGATCGGTTCCTTCTTGCTGTAGGCCCGCTTCAGCTCGGCCAGCATCGCCGGCGTGGAGCTGTCGACGACCTTGTACTCCTTGTCGAGGCCGTACTCCTTGAGGATCTTGCTCTTGAGCAGGTTCATCTCACCGGCGCTGGGCTCGATGCCGGTGATCTTGCCGCCGAAGACGCCGGCCTTGCCCTTGAGGTCCTCCAGGGAGTTGACGTCCTTCATGTACGACGGGACGGTCAGCTCCAGCGACGTCTCGTCGTACCAGGAGCCGAGGTCCTCGAGCTGCTTGCCGTACTTCTTCCAGTACTGCTCGTGGGTCGTGGGCAGCCACGAGTCGGTCTGGAAGTCGATGTTGCCCTGGGCGAGCGCGGTGTACAGCGGGCCGGCCTCGAACTGCTTGGCCTCGACCTCGAAGCCGCGCTGTTCCAGGACCTCCTTCCACAGGAACGTGGAGGCGACGCCCTCGTCCCAGGGGATGTAGCCGATGGAGACCTTCTTGCCGTTGCCGACGTTCGTGCCGCCGCCCGCGGTGTCGGCGTCGTCGGAGCCGCCGCCGAACATGCCCATGCCGCCGGCCACGAGGGCGAGGATCACGATGCCGATGACGGCGACCTGCGGCTGGGGACGGTAGGACCAGATCTTCAGACCCTTGGCGGCGCGCGCCTTGGCGGCGGCACGGCGGCCCAGCGGGGAGACGTGCGTGCCCAGCGCGCTGGTCATGCGGTCCAGGTAGATCGCCAGGATCACGATGGCGACGCCGGCTTCGGCGCCGAGGCCGACGTTGAGCTGGCCGATGGACTCCATGACGTCGCCGCCGAGGCCGCCGGTGCCGACCATGCCGGCGATCGCCGCCATGGACAGGCCGAGCATGATGACCTGGTTGACGCCCGCCATCACCGTGGGCAGCGCCAGCGGGAGCTGGACGCGCAGCAGGGTGTTGCGCGGAGTGGTGCCGAACGCCTCCGCGGCCTCGACCAGTTCCTTGTCAACCTGGCGGATGCCCAGCTCGGTCATGCGGACACCGGGGGCGAGCGCGAAGATCAGCGTGGCCACGATGCCCGGGGCGGAGCCGGTCCCGAAGAACAGGATCGCGGGGATCAGGTAGATCATCGCGGGCAGCGTCTGCATGAAGTCCAGGACCGGGCGCACGAAGGCGCTCACCCGGTCCGAGCGTGCCGCCCAGATGCCCACCGGCACCGAGACGACCAGCGCGATGATCGTGGCGACCAGCAGGAGCGCCAGGGTGACCATCGCGTTCTCCCACAGACCGAGGGAGTCGATGAAGGCGAACCCGACGAAGGAGAGGACGCCCGCGAAGGTGCCGCGCAGCCAGAAGGCGATCACGGCGAAGATGCCGGCGAGCAGCAGCGGCTCGGGCGCCTGGAGGAGGGCGTTGATGCCGTCGTAGGCGCCGGTGAAGATGCTCTTGAAGAAGGTGAAGAGCCAGGAGACGTTGTCGAGCAGCCAGTCGACGGTGCTGTTGACCCAGTCACCGAGGGGAATCCTAGGCACGGCTGATCACCTTCTTGCCGCCCTTGTCCCGGCGGGACTGGCAGACGCCGGGAACGACGTCCTCGTCGCCGAGGAAGCCGATGAGGCGCTGGGCCGGGACGACGCCGACGAGCCGGTCGCCGTCGACCACGGCCACCGCGTGGGGCACGCGGGCGCTGATCGCGCACAGCTCCGAGAACGGCGTGCCGGGCGCGGCGGTCTCGCAGTCGCAGTCGGCCTCGTCGCCGTTCAGCTCCGTCTCCATGACCGCGGCGGCGGTCAGGACGCGGGAGCGGTCGACGTCCTTGGTGAAGGAGGCGACGTAGTCGTTGGCCGGCCGGATCAGGATGTCCTGCGCGGTGCCTATCTGCACGATCCGGCCGTCGCGCATCACGGCGATGCGGTCGCCCAGGCGCATGGCCTCGTTGAGGTCGTGGGTGATGAAGACGATGGTCTTCTTCAGGGTCTTCTGCAGGTCCAGGAGCTGGTCCTGCATGTCCCGGCGGATCAGCGGGTCGAGGGCGCTGAAGGACTCGTCCATCAGCAGCAGGTCGGCGTCGGTGGCGAGCGCGCGGGCCAGGCCGACCCGCTGCTGCATGCCGCCGGACAGCTCGTCGGGCCAGGACTTCTCCCAGCCGGCCAGGCCGCACAGGGCGAGCGCCTCGTCGGCGCGGCGTTCGCGCTCGGCGCGGGGCACGCCCTGCACTTCCAGACCGTAGGCGGCGTTGTCACGGACGCTGCGGTGCGGGAAGAGCGCGAAGTGCTGGAAGACCATGCTGATCTTCTTGGAACGGACCTCGCGCAGCTCGCGGTCGCTGAGCTCGGTAAGGTCCTGGCCCCCGAAGCGGACGTGTCCGGCGGTCGGCTCCGACAGACCGTTGAGCATGCGCAGCAGCGTGGACTTGCCGGATCCCGACAGGCCCATGACCACGAAGATCTCGCCGGGCTCGACGGTGAAGGACGCGTCGATGACGGCGGCGGTGGTGCCGCCGGCGCGCAGCTCCTCCCGGACGTCACCCTGGTCGTCCCGGACGTCTCCCCCGTCCTCGCGGACATCCCCATGGCGCAGTCGTTCGACTGCCTGGTCCGGTTTCCTGCCGAAGACCTTGTACAGGTGCTCGGCCTCTAGTCTGGCTGACACGCTTACCTCTTGAATCGGGGGCAGGGACAGGGCGCGAAACCTCCCAACAGTTGAATGCATCAACCAGCTTCGGCCCGGCTGCGCGCCTGCCCCGATGTTTATGCGCCAAACATTTAAGTGAGCCAGTTCACACGTCCTCCCTCGTTCGCCCACATGACCTGCGGCATGATTGCGAGGCGTGACCGGACGACTGATGCTTCTCGACACCGCCTCCCTGTACTTCCGCGCCTACTTCGGCGTGCCGGACTCGGTGAGGGCGCCCGACGGCACGCCGGTGAACGCCGTGCGCGGGCTGCTGGACTTCATCGACCGCCTGGTGAAGGACCACCGCCCCGACCATCTGGTGGCGTGCATGGACGCCGACTGGCGCCCGCACTGGCGGGTGGAGCTGATCCCCTCCTACAAGGCGCACCGGGTCGCCGAGGAGCGTCCGGCGGGCCCCGACGAGGAGGAGGTGCCCGACACGCTGTCCCCGCAGGTGCCGGTCATCGAGGCGGTCCTCGACGCGCTCGGCATCGCCCGCGTCGGCGTTGCCGGGTACGAGGCGGACGACGTCATCGGCACGTACACCGCACGGGCCACCGGTCCGGTCGACATCGTCACCGGCGACCGGGACCTCTACCAGCTCGTCGACGACGCCCGCGGCGTGCGCGTGCTGTACCCGGTCAAGGGGGTCGGCACGCTCAACCTCGTCGACGAGGCCGCGCTGCGCGAGAAGTACGGCGTCGACGGCCGCGGCTACGCCGATCTGGCGCTGCTGCGGGGCGACCCGAGCGACGGCCTGCCCGGCGTGCCCGGCATCGGCGAGAAGACGGCGGCCAAGCTGCTCGCCGAGTTCGGCGACCTGGCCGGGATCCGCGCCGCGGCCGGCGATCCCGGGGCGAAGCTCACGCCCACGCAGCGCAAGCGGCTCACCGAGGCGGCGCCTTATCTCGACGTCGCCCCGAAGGTCGTACGGGTGGCGGACGACGTTCCGCTGCCGGACACCGGCACGGCGCTGCCGCACGGCCCCCGCGACGCCGGGGCGCTGGACGCGCTGGCCGCCCGCTGGGGGCTCGGCGGGTCCTTGCAGCGGCTGCTGGCCACGCTCGGCGCCTGAAGCGCGCCGGACGGGCGCCGGACGGGCGCCCGTGCCCCGAGCGGCGGGCAGATGCTAGCTTAGGCATACCTAACTCAGGGAAGCGGCAGGGAACAGGGAGGCCGTCATGGCAGAGCGTCCGGCACGCAGGCCGCGCAGGCCGCACACGGCGCAGGTCGTCCGCACCGAGCGGCTGACCCCGCACATGCAGCGCGTGGTGCTCGGCGGTGAGGGACTGTCCGCGTTCTCCGCGGACACCTGTACGGACCACTACGTGAAGCTGCTCTTCCCCTCCGGAGGCGCGACCTACCCGGAGCCCTTCGACATGGAGCGGATCCGCGAGGACTTCCCCCGCGAGCAGTGGCCGGTGACCCGGACGTACACCGTGCGCCACTGGGACGCCGAGCACCGGGAGATGACGCTGGACTTCGTCATCCACGGCGACGAGGGCCTCGCCGGGCCGTGGGCCACGCGGGTGCGGCCGGGCGAGAGGATCCACTTCATGGGTCCGGGCGGTGCCTACGCCCCGGACCCGGCCGCCGACTGGCATCTGTTCGCCGGTGACGAGAGCGCGCTGCCCGCGATCGCCCGCTCCCTGGAGGCGCTGCCCGACGGAGCCCGCGCGTTCGCCTTCGTCGAGGTCGAGGGTCCCGAGGAGGAGCAGAAGATCGACTCCGACGTGGAGGTCGTCTGGCTGCACCGCGCGGGCCGTCCGGCCGGGCAGGCCCTGGTCGAGGCCGTGCGCGCGCTGGAGTTCCCCGAGGGCAGGCTGCACGCCTTCGTCCACGGCGAGGCCGCCTGCGTGAAGGAACTGCGCCGGTACCTGCGGGTGGAGCGCGAGATCCCCCGCGAGGACCTGTCCATCTCCGGCTACTGGCGCCTCGGCCACAACGAGGACGGCTGGCAGGCGTCGAAGCGCGAGTGGAACGCCCGCATCGAGGCGGAGCAGGAAGCCCCGACGACGGCGTAACCCGCCCCCACACCGCGCCGCCCGCCGCCTCCGTGCCGCACCGCGCACCACGCAGCCCCGGCGCGGCACACCCACCCTCGCGAGCCGCGCACACCGCACCCTGACGACCGAGGCCCCCACCAACCCGCCTCCGGACCTCAGGGCCACGGGGCCACGGGGCCACGGGGCCACGGGGCCACGGGGCCACGGGGCCACGGGGCCACGGGGAGAACCGCACACCACATCCGGCGCGCTCCACCCACCCACGCCCCACACCACCCCGGCGCGACACACCCACGCACCACACCACCCCGTCCCGGCACACGCGCCCCCGGAGCCCGGCCGGCAGGCCCTCGCACGCGACCGGCGCCCAGCAACCCGCCGCGGACACGCGCCACCCGCGCGGCGTCGGCCCCGGCGTCCCGAAGCGCTCCGCCCGGAGCCGCACGCCGAGCCCGGGGGGGCAGCGTGGGCTGATCCCCCCCACGCCCGGAATCGTGCTCCCCCGCGCCACGCCGGGCCCCCGCGCCCGATACTCCGGCTTCCCCCGGCGAGCCCCCCGGCGCAGGCGGGCCGTGGGTCCTCAGTCGCCCCGTACGCGCGCGTGGAGGTGCATGTCGTGCCAGCCGTCGGGGTGGAGGAGGGCACGGCGCTTGGTGCCCTCCAGGGCGAAGCCGCCCTTGTGGGCCACGCGGCACGAGGCCTCGTTGGCCACCGCGTGGGAGAGTTCCAGGCGCTGGAAGCCGATCTCGTCCAGGGCCCAGTGGGCGAGGGTGCGCGTGGCCCGCGCGGCGACGCCCCGGCCGCGTGCGCCCGCCGTCGTCCAGTAGGCGACTTCCGCCACCCCGTCGCCGAGCAGTATCTGCCGCAGGGCGACCCGGCCCAGCAGCCGGTCGTCGGCCGCGTCGGCCACGGCCCACTGGGCGTCGCGCTCCCGCTCCCACGCCCGCTGCCACTGGGTGATCCAGCCCCGCACCTCCTCCTCGGAGTCGGCGGCGCGGATGTGCCACTGGTGCATCACCGGGTCCTGGAAGGCCGCGTGCACGGCGGGCGCGTCCTCGGTGCGCCACGGGCGCAGCAGCAGTCCGTCGCCGGTGCGGAGGGTGGGCTGCGGGGTGCGGGAGAGGGTGCCGGCGTCGAGGACCGGGCGGGTCAGGTAGGGCATGGGCGGCATCCTGCCAACGGGGGCCACGGGCGGCCCAGCGGTTTTCCCGGGCGCCGCCGCCTCGGCCCGCCACCTCGGCCCGCCACCGCGGGTCACGGCCTCGTACGCTGGCAGGTGATGAGACGCCGCACCCCTCCCCCGCCCTCGCCCCTGCCGCAGCGCGACGGCATCGACGCGGTACGGGTGCGGCTGCCCGCGGACGGGCCGTGGTCCACGGTGCGGGAGCACCTGGAGGAGCGGCTGTCGGGCGCGGGCGCCGGCGTGGTGGACGGCATGTTCGACGCCGGGGCGTTCGTCCGGGCGGACGGGCGCCCCGTGGCGGGCGACGCGCCGTACGAGCCGGGCCTGTTCGTGTGGTTCCACCGCGAGCTGCCCGCCGAGGTCCCCGTGCCCTTCCCCGTGGAGATCGTGTACCGCGACGAGCACATCGTGGTCGTCGACAAGCCGCACTTCCTGGCCACCACCCCGCGCGGCGGCCACGTCGCGCAGACCGCGCTGGCACGCCTGCGCCGGGAGCTGGGCGTTCCGGCGCTCGGCGCCGCCCACCGCCTGGACCGGCTCACGGCGGGCCTGGTGCTGTTCACCGTGCGTCCGGAGGAACGCGGCGCCTACCAGAGGCTGTTCGCCGAGCGGCGGGTGGACAAGGAGTACGAGGCCGTCGCCCCGTACGATCCCGCGCTCGCGCTCCCCCGGACCGTCCGCAGCCGGATCCTGAAGGAGCGCGGGGTGCTCGCCGCCCGGGAGGTGGACGGCGAGCCGAACGCCGTGACCCGTGTCGAACTGCTCGGCCACCGGCCGGACCGCGGCCTCGGCCGGTACCGGCTGGTGCCCGGCACGGGCCAGACGCATCAGCTCCGCGTGCACATGAGCGGGCTCGGCGTCCCGATCCTCGGCGACCCCCTCTACCCGGAGGTGGCCGCTCCGGTACCGGCCGGTGACTTCCGGCGCCCGCTGCAACTGCTCGCGCGGGAGCTGGCGTTCACGGATCCGGTCACGGGGAGCGCGCACCGCTTCCGCAGCGGCCGGTCCCTCGGCGCCTGGACGGCGTACGAGGACTGGGCGGCGTGCGGGGACCACGGCGGCCGTCAGTAGCCGCGCCACCAGCGCAGGAAGCGCTGCCAGGCCCCCCGGGGCGGCTGCTCCCCCGCGGCCGGCCCGGCCGCCCCGGCCGGCCCCTGCTGCGGCTCGGCGGCCGTCACCGGCACGGGCTGCGGCGGCTGGGACGGCAGCGGCGGCTGCGTGCGGGGTTCCGGCTGAGGCATGCCGACGTGCCAGGGGGTGCGCCGGGCCTGGGCGGGGGCGTGGCTCGGCTGCTCCCTGATGTCCTGCTGCGCCCTGGGTTCGAACCGGACCGGCAGTTCCACCAGGTGGCGCGACGCGATCGACGACCGCCACCGCAGCTCGTCCTCGTCGCAGTCGAGCCGGACGTCGGGCAGCCGCATCAGCAGCGCGTCGATTCCGGCGTCGGCGATGGCCCGCCCGATGTCCTGCCCGGGGCACTCGTGCGGGCCGCCGCCGAAGGCGAGGTGGGCACGATTGCCCATCATGTCCGCGCTCAGGTCGGGGCGGATGCGCGGGTCGACGTTGCCCGGCGCGATGCCGAACAGGAGGCCGTCACCGGCGCGGATGCGCTGGCCGCCGAGGTCCGTCTCCTGTTTGGCGAAGTAGGCGAAGACGGTGCTGAACGGCGGCTCGTCCCACAGGGACTGCTCGACCGCCTGGGGCACCGTCATCTGCCCGCCGCTGAGCTGGGCGCGGAAGCCCGGGTCGGTGAGGACCACCCGCAGCACGTTGGCGATGAGGTTGACGGTCGCCTCGTAGGCGGCCAGCAGGACCACCCGCAGGTGTTCGCGGACCTCGTCGTCGGTGAGCCCGGCCGGGTGGGTGACGAGCCGGCCGGCGATGTCGTCGGCCGGCTCCGCCCGGCGGGCGGCGGCGAGCCGGCCCAGCGCCTCCATGACGTAGGCGTGGCTGGCGATCGCCGTGTCGGTGCCCTTGAGGGTGTCGCGGGCGGCCTCCACCAGCCGGTCGTTGTACTCCTCGGGCATGCCGAGCAGATGGCACATCACGCCCATCGGCAGGTGCTCGGCGAACTGGCCGACCAGGTCGGCGCGGCCCTCCTCGCAGAACCGGTTGACGACGCGCTGGGTGTAGCGGTTGATGTGCCGGCGCAGTTCCCGGTAGTCGAGGTCGGACATGGCACTGGTGACCGCCCCGCGCAGCCGCTTGTGCTCCTCGCCCTCGGCGTGGGAGCAGATGGGCTGCCAGGCGATGTGCGGCATCAGCGGGTGGTCGGGCTTGACCATGCCCTCGTTGAGCGCGGTCCAGATCCGGCTGTCGCGGCTGAACTGGGAGGGGGTGCTCACCATGTGCAGGTTCTCGGCGTGCCCGAGGACCACCCACACGGGTACGTCGTCGTGGAGCAGCGCCGGCGCCACCGGCCCGTGCTGCTCGCGCAGTCGCTCGTACAGCGCTTCCAGGTCGGCCGCCTCGTGCAGCCGGTGCAGCCCGCCCGGTCCGAGGCCGTGTGCGGGGCAGGCGGGCGGTGGTCCGAGCATCGGGTCGCCCGTTCCGGTCGGGGAGTGGCTTTCAGGCGTCACAGTCTCGCTCCGCGGCAAAGGTGTGGGTCACGTCGGAAGAAGAGGGGTGTCGGTGGGCGCGCGGCTCAGGTCAGCGCGCCCTTCACGGCGAGGGAGTGCAGGAAGCGCATCAGGGTCATCAGGACGTCCCGGCTGGAGGCCCGGCGCCGTACGTCGCAGTCGAGGATGGGGATCTCCTCGGGCAGGTCGAGCGCGGTGCGCAGTTCCGCGACGGGGTAGCGGGGCGCGTCGGGGAAGCTGTTGACGGCGACGACGAAGGGCACACCGCGTTCCTCCAGGCGTCCCATGACGTCGAAGCTGACCTCCAGGCGGCGGGTGTCCACCAGGACGACCGCGCCGAGGGCGCCTTCGAACAGGCCGTTCCACAGGAACCAGAAGCGCTCCTGGCCGGGGGTGCCGAAGAGGTAGAGCACCAGTTCGTCGGTGATGCTGATGCGGCCGAAGTCCATGGCGACGGTGGTGGCCGTCTTGGACGCGGAACCGTAGTTGTCGTCGACGCCGATGCCGGCCTGGGTCATCGTCTCCTCGGTGGTCAGCGGTCTGATCTCGCTGACCGAGCCGACCATGGTGGTCTTGCCGACCCCGAAGCCGCCCACGATGACGATCTTCACGGCGGCCTCGGCGGTGTGGGGCAGCCGGTCCTCGGTCCGCGGGCCCGGGATCGTGTCAGAGCTTTTGAAGTCCATGCATCACCGCTTCGAGGAGGTTTCGGTCGGCGACCTTCTGGCGGACGATCGGGGCGCGGGCCTGCACCAGTTCCTTCGCCAGCAGGTCGGTGAGGAGCACGGTCACCACGCTGAACGGCAGGCTCAGGTAGGCCGACAGCTCGGCTGTGGACAGCGGGGCCGCGCACAGCCGCAGCAGGGCGGCCTGCTCCGGTGTGGCGGACACCGGGGGGTCGGCGCGGGCCACGATCAGGGTGACGAGGTCGATGTCGGCGCGTTCGCCGCCCCCTTCGCCGCCGATGACGAACAGCCGCTCGGGGTTGCGGAGTTCGCCCTCCTTGGCGGGTGCGCGGTCGGGGGCCGCCCCGGGGGATCGCCTCTGGCGCTGGGGAGGGGTCATACGGTCTGCCCGTTGCGCCGTGCGGGACTGGTGAGGTGGGGGCCGATCCGGGCGACCAGGTCTGCCATGCTCAGACCCATCCGGCCGGGTTCGCAGCGGACGTCGGACAGGACGGCGAGGTAGGCGTTGGGTCCGGCGGCCATCAGGTAGAAGTAGCCGCCGTTCATCTCGATGAGCACCATCTTCATGTCGCCGTCGCTGGTGGGGATCTCCTGGCTGACGGCACTGGCGAGGCTCTGCAGGCCGGCGCAGGCGGCGGCGACGCGGTCGGCGGCGTCCGGGTCGCCGGAGTAGCGGGCGATGCGCAGGCCGTCGGCGGAGAGCACGACGATCATCTCGATGCCCGGGACGCCGTCGTAGAGGTCCCGGAGCATCCAGTCGAACTTGCCTTGCTGCTCGATCACTTGAGGTTCCCCTCGTCGTCTGCCGGGGCGTGGGCCGGCTCGTTGCTGCTGGACTGCGGGTGGGTCTGGGTGGTGGTGCCGGAGTGCTGCTTGAGTCCCTCCCAGAAGGCGCCGATGAAGTGCCCGGGCGGCAGGCCCTGGTCCTGCTTCTTCGGCGCGGCCTCGGGCCCGGTGGGGGCCGGGATGCCGTCCCGGCCGTGTTCGGCGGTCCTGCGCGCCTCACGTTCGGCGTCCTCCCGCTCCCAGGCGGCCTGTTCGGCCAGGCGCTGGCTGAGCGGCATCCTGACCCGGCTGCGGCGCTGCGGGAGGCCGCCCGCCGTCCACTCGGTCACCTCGGGAACGTCGTCCTCCAGGGAGACCGTGGCGGGGACGCGGGGGCTGGTGGGGCGTCGCTTCTTGGGCCGGCGCTGCGGCCCGGGCAGGGCGTCGGGCCCCGGGGTGGGGATCGATGTGGCGCCGATGCCGTGGGCGAGGCCGACGCCGGGCTCGGTGGTGAGCATCTTGCTGGGCACGATGAGGATGGCGCGGACGCCGCCGTACGCGGAGGCGCGCAGTGAGACGTCCATGCCGAACTGGGTGCACAGCCGGCCCACCACGGACAGGCCCAGGCGCGGGTGGTGGGCGAGGTCCTGGACGTCGGTGCCGCGCTTGGCCTGTTCGAGCAGGCCCTCGATGCGGGCGCGGGACTCCTCGCTGAGGCTGACGCCGGCGTCCTCGATCTCGATGCACACACCGCTCTGCACCTCGGTCGCGGTGACGTGCACCTTGGCGGCGGGCGGCGAGTAACGGGTGGCGTTGTCGAGGAGTTCGGCCGCGGCGTGGATGACGGGTTCGACCGCGGTGCCCTTGACGTTGACCTTGGCGATGGAGGCCAGGTTGATCCGGCGGTACTCGAGGATCCGGGACATGGCGCCGCGCAGCACGCTGTAGAGGGCGACCGGCTCGGGCCACTGGCGTCCGGGCCGGCCGCCGCCGATCACGGAGATGGAGTCGGCGAGGCGGCCGATCAGCGAGGTGCCATGGTCGATGCGCAGGAGGTCGTCGAAGACCTCGGGGTTGCGCCCGTGGTCCTCCTCCATCTCGCGCAGTTCCTTCTGCTGCTGGTGGACGATCGCCTGGACGCGGCGGGCGATGTCGACGAAGGAGCGCTCGGCGGACTCCCGCATGGCCTCCTCGTGGTCGACGATCTCGCAGACCATCCGGACCAACTGGCGCTGCGGCTCGCCGAGTTCGGCGTACGAGGGGTCCACCTCGCCGAGCCGGTACAGCACCTCGCGGGGCGTGGCGCCCCGGCGCATGAACCGCAGGACGTCCGGGATGACCTCGGCCCCGAGGCGGACCATCTCCTCGTGGTGGCCCGCAGCCCGGTGGTCCAGGTAGGCGGCGTGACGGGCGTGCTCGGCGCGCTCGGCCCGGAGCACGCGGCCACGGCGTACGGCTTCGGCCGCCGCGGTGAGCACCAGGAGGGTGGCGACGGCGCCGCACAGGCCGACGGCGAGCCGCGCCGGTTCCGTCACGAGGGCGACGGCGGCCCCGGTGGCCGCGGCCATCACTATGACCGGCAGCAGGAGCACGCGCGCGTAGGGAAGTTCGCGGCGACCTGGAGGGGAATCAACACTCACCATGTAGGCCCTCTGAAAACGAATCGGCGGGGATGGGCACGCGTGCGGCGGGGTAGGCCGGGGAGTTTCCGGGAGCTTCGGCGCATGGGGAACAAGCGCGCGATTTCACCTCAACTCGGTGCGCTGCGGGCGAGCTTAGTCCGACCGGATCATCGCGGTGTCATATTCGGCGAGCACCTGAAACGGACCCGGCCACTGGAGTAGGGTCGGACCCATTTGCACGCCACGGAGTCGTTCGAACACATGGTGTAGCACGCCCAGGGTGTGCGAAAGGCCCGGCGGGGTCTCCCGCCGGGCCTGTGGGGTGTCAGGCCGGGTCAGCCCACGGACGAGTAGGCGACCACTCCGCGCAGCAGCTCGTCGACGGCCTTGCGCGCGTTCTTCGGCACGGTGGAGCCGGTGCCGGGCGCGGCGGCCGCGATCTGGCCGAGGACGTCGATGACCTGCTTGCACCAGCGCACGAAGTCGCCGGCCGGCATCTCCGCCTCGCGCAGCACCTCGTCGAGGCCCTTGCCGGACGCCCACATGTACGCCGCCCAGGCGAAGCCGAGGTCGGGCTCGCGCTGGCCCACCCCTTCGGTCTGGCTGATCCGGAAGTCCTCCTCCAGGGCGTCGAGCCGGCCCCAGATCCGGACCGTCTCGCCGAGCGCTGCCTTGGCCTTGCCCGAGGGCACCTTCGGCGCCATCGCGTCGTCGGCGGCCCGGGACTCGTAGACCAGCGCCGAGACGCAGGCGGCGAGCTCGGCCGGGGACAGCCCCTCCCAGACGCCCTCGCGCAGGCACTCGCTGGCGAGCAGGTCCAGCTCGCCGTAGAGCCGCGCCAGGCGCTTGCCGTGCTCGGTGACCTCGTCGCCGCGCAGGTAGTCCAGCTCGGTCAGCAGCGCCACGATCCGGTCGAAGGTGCGGGCGATGGTGTTCGTGCGGCCCTCGATCCGGCGCTCGAGCTGCGAGGTGTCGCGCAGCAGCCGGTGGTAGCGCTCGGCCCAGCGGGCGTGGTCCTCGCGGTCGTCGCAGCCGTGGCAGGGGTGGGCGCGGATCGCCTTGCGCAGCCGGGCGATCTCCCGGTCGTCGGCCGCCTGCGAGCGCTTCTTGCGGGCCCGCTCCGGCGGGATGTGCCCGGCCTTGGTGCGCAGCGCGGAGGCGAGGTCGCGGCGGGACTGCGGCGAGCGCGGGTTGAACGTCTTCGGGATCCGCATCCGGTCCAGTGCCTCGACGGGCACCGGGAAGTCGATCGACGCCAGCCGCTTGACCTGCCGTTCGGCGGTCAGCACCAGCGGGCGGGGCCCGTCGTGGTGGTCGAAGCCGCGGTGGCCGTTGGACCGCCCGGCGGGCAGCCCCGGGTCGAGGACCAGGGCGAGGCCCGCGTACTTGCCGGTGGGCACGTGGATGACGTCGCCCGGCTTCAGCCGCTCCAGGGCGACGGCGGCCTCGGCACGCCGCTGGTTGGCTCCCTGGCGGGCCAGCTCCTGCTCGCGGTCCTTCAGCTCGCGCCGCAGCCGGGCGTACTCGTCGAAGTCGCCGAGGTGGCAGGTCATGGAGGCCTTGTAGCCCTCCAGTCCCTCCTCGTTGCGCTGCACCTGCCGGGAGATCCCGACGACCGACTTGTCCGCCTGGAACTGCGCGAAGGACGTCTCCAGCAGTTCCCGCGAGCGGTGCCGGCCGAACTGCTCGACCAGGTTGACCGCCATGTTGTACGACGGCTTGAAGCTGGAGCGCAGCGGATAGGTGCGGGTGCCGGCCAGTCCCGCGAGGTGCTCGGGGTTCATGCCGCGCTGCCACAGCACCACGGCGTGTCCCTCGACGTCGATGCCCCGGCGCCCGGCCCGGCCGGTGAGCTGGGTGAACTCGCCGGGGGTGATGTCGGCGTGCTGCTCGCCGTTCCACTTGACGAGCTTCTCCAGCACGACCGAGCGGGCGGGCATGTTGATGCCGAGGGCGAGGGTCTCGGTCGCGAAGACGGCCTTCACCAGGCCGCGGACGAACAGCTCCTCGACGACCTCCTTGAAGGTGGGCAGCATGCCCGCGTGGTGGGCGGCGATGCCGCGCTCCAGGCCCTCCAGCCACTCGTAGTAGCCCAGGACGTGCAGGTCCTCGCGCGGGATGGAGGCGGTCCGCTCCTGGACGAGGGCCCGGACCCGCTCCCGGGCGGCCTCGTCGTTGAGCCGGAGGCCCGCGTACAGGCACTGCTGGACGGCGGCCTCGCAGCCGGCCCGGCTGAAGATGAAGGTGATCGCGGGCAGCAGCCCCTCGGAGTCCAGCCGCTCGATGACCTCGGGGCGGCTCGGCGTCCACACCCGCGAGCGCTGTCTGCGCTCCCGCTCCCGGTCGGCCTCCTTCATGGCGCGTCCGCGCCTGCGGTCCTGGTAGGAAGGGCGGCTCGCCTCCAGACGGGCCATGCGCGTCAGGTCCGGGTTGACCGCCTTCTTGTGGCCCTCGCTCTCCTCGAACAGGTCGTACATCCGGCGCCCGGCCAGCACGTGCTGGAACAGCGGCACGGGCCGGTGCTCGGAGACGATCACCTGGGTGTCGCCGCGCACGGTGTCGAGCCAGTCGCCGAACTCCTCCGCGTTCGACACGGTCGCCGACAGGGACACCAGGGTCACGGACTCGGGGAGGTGGATGATCACTTCCTCCCACACGGCACCGCGGAAGCGGTCGGAGAGGTAGTGCACCTCGTCCATGACCACGTGGCCGAGGCCGACGAGGGTCTGCGAGCCCGCGTACAGCATGTTCCGCAGGACCTCGGTGGTCATCACGACCACCGGGGCGTCGGAGTTCACGCTGTTGTCGCCGGTGAGCAGGCCCACCTTGTCCGTGCCGTAGCGGCGGCACAGGTCGGCGTACTTCTGGTTCGACAGGGCCTTGATGGGTGTCGTGTAGAAGCACTTCCGGCCCTGCTGGAGGGCGAGGTGGACGGCGAACTCGCCGACGATCGTCTTGCCGGAGCCGGTGGGCGCGGCCACCAGTACGCCCTTGCCCGCCTCGAGCGCCTGGCAGGCCTCGATCTGGAAGGGGTCGAGGCCGAAGTCGTACATCTCGCGGAAGGTGGCGAGCGCGGTGGCCTGCTCGGCAGCGCGCTGACGGGCTGCCGCGTACCGCTCGGCCGGTGAGAGGTCCTCTGTCATCGTGCTTTCGAGCGTACCGGGCCGCACTGACAACCGGACGATCATTATCGGGATCGGCCGTGTGGGGGTTCCGTGGGGGCGGCGGCGCCCTGCGTCACCGCCCCGGCGGCCCTCAGGTCACGTCGTCGTACCCGTTGACCCGGTCCTTCGTGGCCTGCTCGGGCAGGGCGCGGGCGGTGGTCACGGGCTCGATCTCACCGATGTCCTCGGGCGTGAGGTCCAGGTCGGAGGCCTCGTCGTCGTCGGGTTCCAGGGCCTCGCGGCGGCTCTTGCGGCGGTCGTTCAGCAGCGCGATGGTGACCGCGCCGAAGTACAGGACCCAGATCGGCCCGGCCAGCATGAGCATGGTCAGGGGGTCCGTGCTGGGGGTGGCGACGGCGGCGAACACGGTGATGCCCATGATCATCCCGCGCCACCAGCCGAGCATCCGCTTGCCGGACAGCACGCCGGTGAGGTTGAGCATCACCAGCAGCAGGGGCAGCTCGAAGGAGAGGCCGAAGACGAGCACCATGCGCGTGACGAGGTCGAGCAGGTCGTCCAGCGGCAGCAGGTTGTCGACGTCGCTCGGGGTGAACTCGATCAGCACCTTCGCGGAGGTGGGCAGCACCGCGTAGGCGAAGTAGGCGCCGACGAGGAAGAGCGGGGCGCCGGTGGCCACGAACGCGTAGGCGTACTTCTTCTCGTTCCTGTGCAGGCCCGGGGCGACGAACGCCCAGAGCTGGTAGAGCCAGACCGGCGAGGCCAGCACGACTCCCGCCGTCAGGGAGACCTTCAGGGCCAGGGTGAAGGGGCCGAGCAGACCGTTGATGGTGATCTGCGCGCAGGGTTCGGAGCCTGCGCTCGCCTTGGCCAGCTCACCGAACGACTTGTCACAGCCGACCGACTTGAGGATCGGTTCGGTGAGGACGTTGATGATCTCCTGATAGAAGAAGGCGGCGACCACGGTGACGACGACGATGGCCAGCACGGCCTTCGCAAGCCGGTTGCGGAGCTCACGAAGGTGCTCCGCGAGAGGCATCCGCCCCTCGGGATCCTTCTCCTTGTTGCGGGCAGACTTCAGCAACCCACGTTCCCATCTCGTGCGGCGGGCCGGAGGTCACCGGCCCTGCGTCAGCGCTTGGTCGTGTCCGTCGGCTCGGTGACCGGCCGCGAGCTGGTCACGTCGCCGGGGGCGGCCTGGATGGTGCGCTGCGCCGCGGACTGCTCCGGGTTCGGCGGGTCGGCGGGGGCGGCCTCGTCGGTCTTGCCCTCGCTCTTCATCGCCTTGGCCTCGCTCTTGAGGATGCGCGCCGACTTCCCGAGCGAGCGCGCCATGTCCGGAAGCTTCTTCGCGCCGAACAGCAGGATGATGACGACGAGGATGAGAATGATCTCGGGGGCGCCGAGCCTTCCGAACATAAGTCTTTACCTTCTCACCGAGGCGGCTGGGTGGGGGTGCTGTCCGACCGGCCGGACATGTGCCCGATCGATCGACTTGTGCAGCGATCGTAACGCTCAGGGGTGAACGCGAGGCAATCCCCGTGCGTACTCCCGTCCGCGACCGGGCCTCGTTTTCCTGGCCGCGACCAGCAGCGTACCGCCCGAAACCCGCGAGGTGACAGGGCGAAGTGCCCCAAAACATAACTCACACCCGTCCCTCGGGGCGCCGGCCGGGCCTCGCGGCCGGGTTCACACGGTCACAAGGCGTCCACGGCACGGGCCGCGCTCTCGGTCGCCCGCTCCAGGTCCTCCGCGGCCCGGCTGATCCGGCGGGCGGAGTCCGAGACCTGCCGGCCGAGGCGCTGCGCCTCCACGAACACCTTCACGGCGAACACCGCGAGGACGGCAAGACCCAGGAATCCCGCGGCAACCGCGAACATCGGCCAGAACATGAGGTCGAGACTAGACGGTGGAGTGCAGCCGGAGGGTCCTGACCCCGCCGCCGGTGAGCAGCTCCACGACCCGCTCCCCCGCCGGCTTGCGCACGGCCGAACCGCACTCGGGGCAGGTGAACGAGTAGAACGTGGTCCGGCTCGTGGCGCCGATGGCCAGGCGCAGCGCGCTCGCGGCGAGTTCGAAGCGGCCCCGGCACTCCGGGCAGCCCGCCTTGAAGACGACCGGTGACACACGTCTCATCCCGGCGAACGCGACCGCCGCCGTCATCCCCGGTCCGGCAGATCCGGAGGGACCGGAAGGTCCGGAAAGTCGAGATGGCCCGGAAGAGTCGGACGGCCGGGAAGGCCCGGACGGTCCGGAAGGTCCGGAAGGTCCAAGGGGATTGCTCACCGTGCGTGCTCCTGCCTGTCGTGCCGCGCACCGACCGCGCCGACCGCCCCGGTCGCCTCCGGCCCGTCGTACGCGGCCAGCGCCTCACGGGCGGCCTGCCGGGCGCTGTCGGCGAGCGCGGACGGGGAGACGATCCGCCCGTCGCGCCCCAGCCGCAGCGCAAGCCTCCGCAGCGAGGCCGGGTCGGGCGTGCGCAGGGTGATGCGCAGCCCGCCCTCGGGGAGTTCGTCCGCGCTGTCGTGCGGGTAGTACTCGGCCACCCAGCGCCCGCCCGGGCCGACCTCCACGACCACCTCGGGATCCTCGGCGGCGGGCTGCACCAGGCCCTCCGACAGGTCCCGCAGCTCCACCTCCGGCGGCGCGGACGGCTCGTCCAGGATGCGGATCTCGGCCACCCGGTCCAGCCGGAAGGTGCGCCGTGCCTCGGAGCGGCGGCACCACGCCTCCACGTACGTGTGCCCGACGCTGACCAGCCGGATGGGGTCGATCTCCCGCTCGGTGACCTCGTCGCGGGCCGGCGAGTAGTAGCGGATCCACAGCCGGCGGCGCTCCGAGATGGCCCGGTCGACGTCGGCGAAGACACCGCCCTCGGACTCGAAGGTGACGGACAGCCGCGAGCTGGCACCGGCGGCCTCGCCGGCCGCGGTCTCCACCTTCGCCGTCGCCCGCAGCAGCGCCTGCCGGTCGCTCTCCCGCAGCCCGGGCAGGGTCGCCACGGCCCGGGCGGCGACCAGCAGCGCGGTCGCCTCGTCCGCGGCCAGCCGCAGCGGCTCCGCGGCGTCCGCGCCGAGCGCGGCGGGATTGTGCCACCAGATGCGCTCGCCGTCGGTGTCGATGTCGAGGAGGTCGCCGCCGCGGAAGCTCGTGCCGCACATGGGCAGCACGTCGAGGTCGGAGACCAGCTCGTCCTCGGTGATCCCGAATGCGCGCGCCACGTCCTCGACACGGGCCCCGGGGCGCTCGCGCAGATACGTCACCAGGGACAGCATCCGCCGGGTCTGGTCGATGGCGTTCACGGGCCTGACCGGTTTGCCTGCCACAGTGTTGTCCGCTCCCCCTCAGCCCTTGGCGACGGCACGCAGCCGGTCCACCACGTCCGCGCGCAACTCCGCGGGCTCCAGCACCACCACGTCCGGCCCGAACTCCACCAGCCAGGCGTCCAGGCCGTGCCCGTACGGAATCTCCAACTCGTCCCAGCCGTCACCGAGTTCCCGCACCCCGGTGGCCTTCGCCCGCAGGGGGTACCCCGCGCCCGCGCGCAGCCGGATGAGCGCGGACCGGTCGGCGCTCTCCCCCGCCCAGCTCGCGACCGTCTCCCGCACGGTGACGACGTCCGGCACGGGTGCGGTGAACCGCGCGCCGCGCGAGCGGACCTTCCCCGTGATCCGCGACAGCCGGAAGACCCGCTCGGCACCGCGGTCGCGGTCGAATCCGGCCAAGTACCAGTGGCCGCGCCAGCACTCCAGCGCCCACGGCTCCACGTGCCGGGACTCGGGCTGGGCGGCGTTCGCCTTGCGGTAGTCGAAGACGACGGGCCGGCGGTCGCGGCAGGCCAGCATCAGCGGCTCGAAGGCCGTCTCGTGCACCGGGATGCGGGGCTCCAGCGCACCGTGCGCCTCGTACGGGTCGACGTCCTCGGGCAGCCCGGCCGCCCGCAGCTTCTGCAGTGCGCCGCTCGCGGCACCGGCGAGCCGGGCCTGCTGCCACACCTTCGCGGCCAGCCCCAGCGCGGCGGCCTCCTCCGCGTCCAGGGTGATGGGCGGCAGCCGGTTGCTGTCCCGGCGGGCCAGGTAGCCGATCTCGCCGTCGAGGCTCTCCACGGTCTCGATGACCAGCCCCAGTTCGCGCAGGTCGTCCTTGTCGCGCTCGAACATGCGGTTGAAGGAGTCGTCGGAGCCCGCCTCGAGATAGGCCTCGACCGACTCGCGCAGCTCACGCTTGCTGAGTGGCCGCCGCGTCCCGAGGAGACACAGCGCCAGGTTCATCAGCCGCTCGGCCTTGGCAATGGCCATCGACGCCCTTCTCCCTGTGGTGCTTACGACGGATGACCGTACCGTCCCGCGGTGGCGCGGCAAAAGCCGAGGGCCCACGCCCGGACGGGCATGGGCCCCAGGTGACCGGCTCCGACCGCCGTCCGTTCGGACCGCGCTCAGACTCCGAGCAGATCGACCACGAAGATCAGCGTCGAGCCGGGCGGGATCGCCGGGGTCGGGCTCTGCTCGCCGTAGGCGAGGTGCGGGGGGATGGTCAGCCGGCGGCGGCCGCCGACCTTCATGCCCTGCACGCCCTGGTCCCAGCCCTTGATGACGCGGCCGCCACCGAGCGGGAAGCGGAAGGGAGCACCGCGGTTCCAGCTCGCGTCGAACTCCTCGCCCGTGCTGAAGGTCACGCCCACGTAGTGGACGGTCACGGTCTGCCCGGCCTCGGCAACCGGGCCGTCGCCCTCCCAGATGTCCTTGATCTCGAGGTCCGCGGGGGGCTCCCCCTCCGGGAAGTCGACCTCGGGCTTGTCGATGCTCACGTGTTCAGCTCCTGCTTGTCTGCGGAAAGGCAACGGCCCAAGTCTCGCATCCCCGGCAGGTCACATCTTCGCCAGGATGTCCACGGAGAAGACCAGCGTGGAGTCCTTCTTGATGTCGCTGCCCTGCGGCGGATTGTCCCCGTACCCCAGGTCCGGCGGGATGACGACGAGGACGCGGCTGCCGACCTTCTTGCCGGTCAGGCCCTGCGCCCAGCCCTTGACCACCTGCTGCAGCGAGAACGACGTGAGCTGCTTTCTGGCGTACGTCGAGTCGAACTCCTTGCCGCCGTCCCACAGCACGCCCTTGTACTGCACGAGCACACTGTCCTGGGCGCCCACCTCGGCGCCGTCGCCCTCCAGGACGTACTGCGCGACGAGCTTCTTCGGCGCGCCGGCCTTCGGCACCTCGATGGACGGCGCCGCGCCGTCCGTGTTGGTGCCCACCTTCGGCAGCGCGGCGTCGTCCTGCGGGACCTTCTTGCCGTCGGCGCTGCTCCTGGCGTTGAAGGTGTCCTTGATGTCGACCACGAACACCAGCGTGTCGTCACCCTTGATGCCGGCCTGCTCGTTGCCCTGCTTCCCGTACCCCCACGTGGGCGGCACGGAGAACTCGACGCGGCTGCCGGTCTTCTTGCCGGTGAGCGCGTACCGCCAGCCGTCGATGATGCTGCCCTGGGCGAGCTGGATGACGAGCGGGGTCTTGCGGTCGTAGGAGTTGTCGAAGACCTTCGCGCTCGACCAGACCTGGCCCAGGTAGTCCGCCGCGATGAAGTCGTTCTCCGCGACGGCCCTGCCGCCGCCCGCGACGACCGTCTTGACCGCGACGTCCTTGGACGGCTCGCCGCTGCCCTTGGCCACGGTCGGCTTCTCGCCGAACTTCGTCCCCGCGGTGATCGCCGGCAGCGGACCGTCGACGATCTTCGGCGGCGGCGCGGACCCGGCCGACGCCTGCGGCGACGCACTGTCGCTCGCGTTGCTCGATGAGCCGGAGTCGTCGTCACCGCAGGCGGAGAGCGTGACCAGTCCCGCGGGGACGGCGATGAGGAGTGAGCGTCGGCGCACGGTGGGGGCCTCGTATCGGTATCGGGTCGGTCCTGATGGCTGGCGTGCGCGCAACTCTACGGCGTGAGAAGGGCACCGTACGGCTAACGTACGGTGCCCGTGTGGCGTTCCGCCCTGTCGCGCGGAAAGCCCGGCTCTCACCCCGTGCGGGGTCACATCCCGGCGATCAGCTTCTCCACCCGGTCGTCCACCGAACGGAACGGGTCCTTGCACAACACGGTGCGCTGCGCCTGGTCGTTGAGCTTGAGGTGGACCCAGTCGACCGTGAAGTCCCGGCGCTGCTCCTGGGCCCGCCGGATGAAGTCGCCGCGCAGCCGGGCCCGAGTGGTCTGCGGCGGAACGGACTTGCCCTCGAAGATCTTCAGGTCGTTGGCGACCCGGGCCGCCTGGCCCTTCCTCTCGAGCAGGTAGTACAGACCACGACGGCGGTGGATGTCGTGGTAGGCGAGGTCTATCTGCGCGACCCGGGGATGCGACATGGTCATGTTGTGCTTGGCCCGGTACCGCTCCAGGAGCTTGTACTTCATGACCCAGTCGATCTCGGTGTCGATGCGGTCCAGGTCCTCCGCCTCGATCGCCTCCAGCGTGCGGCCCCACAGCTCCAGCACCCGCTCCACCGTGCCGGTGCGGATGCCGCGGCGGTCGACGAAGTCGACGGCCTTCTCGTAGTACTCCCGCTGCACCTCCAGCGCGGACGCCTCCCGGCCGCTGGCCAGGCGCACCTTGCGCCGCCCGGTGATGTCGTGGCTGACCTCGCGGATCGCCCGGATCGGGTTCTCCAGGGTCAGGTCCCGCATCACCGTGCCCGCCTCGATCATGCGCAGTACCAGGTCGGTGGCGCCGACCTTGAGCAGCATCGTCGTCTCGGACATGTTCGAGTCGCCCACGATGACGTGCAGGCGCCGGTAGCGCTCCGCGTCGGCGTGCGGCTCGTCCCGCGTGTTGATGATCGGCCGGGACCGGGTCGTCGCCGAGGAGACGCCCTCCCAGATGTGCTCGGCCCGCTGGCTGACGCAGTACACCGCACCGCGCGGCGTCTGCAGCACCTTGCCGGCGCCGCAGAGCAACTGCCTTGTCACCAGGAACGGAATCAGGATGTCCGCCAGCCGCGAAAACTCGCCGTGCCGGGCCACGAGGTAATTCTCGTGACAGCCGTACGAGTTGCCCGCGGAGTCGGTGTTGTTCTTGAAGAGGTAGACGTCGCCCGCGATTCCCTCCTCGTGCAGGCGTCGTTCGGCGTCCACCAGGAGTCCTTCGAGAATGCGCTCGCCCGCCTTGTCGTGGGTGACGAGTTCGGTCACGTTGTCACACTCGGGTGTCGCGTATTCCGGATGTGATCCCACGTCGAGATACAGGCGGGCGCCATTGCGCAGAAAGACGTTGCTGCTGCGGCCCCATGACACGACACGGCGGAAGAGGTACCGCGCCACCTCGTCAGGCGACAGGCGGCGCTGTCCCCTGAACGTGCACGTGACGCCGTACTCGTTCTCCAGCCCGAAAATGCGGCGGTCCATGACTGAACATTACGCCTGATGACCCGAACTGAAACGGGGTTCGACGGCACGGTTTGGATCATTTTCCGATGAAGCCGCAACCACCGCATCCCGCGCGGGAGCTGCGAGGACCCGCCCCGTGCACGCCAGCACCAGCAACGAGACGCACCCCGCAGCCCCCGGCACCGCGAACCCCCACAGCGCCCCGCCGTGCTCCACGACCGGCCCCGCGAGGCCCGTACCCACCGAGGCGCCCACCGTGAACGTCGTCACCAGCCACGAGAACGCCTCCGTCACCGTCCCACGCGGCGCGTGCACGTCGACGAGCACGAACGCACACGCGATGCACGGCGCCAGGAACACCCCCGCCACCACCGTCAGCAGCACCATCGCCACTGCGCCGGGCATCAGCATCAACGGCAGGTAACACACCGCCAGCAACGCCACCAGCACCCGCAGCCGCCGCGCCGGCTCACCCGCCCACCGCCGCGCCCCGTACACCACTCCCCCGGCCAGCGCTCCCAGCCCCAGCGCCGCCATCAGCCAGCCGTACACGGCGTCGCCGCCGTGCTCGTCGGCGTACGGCACCGAGGCCACCGTGATCGACCCGAGCGCCATCCCGACGAACAGGAAGGCCCCCAGCAGCGCCAGCAGCCCGCCCGAACGCAACGCCCCCAGCCAGTGCGCCTCCCGCGGCGCCGACCGCCACGCGCGCGAGGGCGGCGACACCACCACCGACAGCGCGCCCAGCACACCGAGACCGTTCAGCACCAGCAGGGCCGCCTGCGGCGACCACAGCGACACGCACACCGTCACCAGCAGCGGCCCCACGGTGAACATGACCTCCTGCGCCACGGCGTCCATCGCGTACGCCGTGTGCACCTGGTCCTCCTCGCCCAGCACACTCGGCCACAACGCCCGCAGCCCGCCCTCCAACGGCGGCGTGAACAGCCCCGCGGCGCCCACGGACGCGTAGGCCAGCACGGCCGTCCCCGTGCCCGCGAAGGCGAACGCCGCCATCGCCAGCGCCGACAGCACCGCGGCCGGCAACTGCACCCGCGGCTGCCCGTGCAGGTCCACCAGCCGGCCCAGCACCGGCTGCCCCACGGCGTTCGCGACGCCGTACACGGCCGCCAGCGCCCCCGCGAGGCTGTACGAACCGCCCTCGGCCCGCACGAACAGCACGATCGCGATCGCCGCGGTCGCGTTGGGCAACCGCCCGACCAGCGTGCCCGCGAGCAGCCGTACGGCATGCCGCGCCCGGAGAATGCCCAGATAACCGGCGACCACGACCCGCCTCCCTGTCCCCACTCATGCAAGTGTTACGTATAACGTCCGCAGCCATACGTACCATGTCGCCTGTTCAGCAGTCCAGACGAAAGCGCAGGCGAACGGTGGCACGAGGCAGCACCCGCCCCACAAGCCGGGACGTCGCCCGGGCCGCCGGCGTCTCCCAGGCAGCCGTCTCCCTGGTCCTCGGCGACAAATGGCGCGGCAGGGTCTCCGAACCCACGGCCCGACGCGTCCGCGAAGCCGCGTCCGAACTCGGCTACCGCCCCAACCTCGCCGCCCGCAACCTCCGCCTCGGCCGCACCCGCACCGTCCTGCTCGTCGTCCCCGCGCTCACCACGGAGTTCTTCGCCGAGGTCTACACCGGCGCGGCACGAGTCGCCGCCGCACACGGCTTCGGCGTCGTCCTCTACCCCTCACCCGAAGGCGTCGGCCCCGCCCGGGACCCCTTCGCCTCCGCACAGGCCGCACTCGACGGCGTCATCGCCTCCTCCATGGCCGCCGACGCCCTCACCGCCATCCGCGGCGACCAGCTCCCCCTCGTCATGCTCGACAGCGACCCCGACGGCAGCCTGGGCGCCGCCACGGTCAACCTCGACATCGCCGACGGCATCCGCCAGGTCGCCGAACACCTGCTCTCCCTCGGCCACCGCAGCTTCCTCCACCTCGCCGCGGACGTCCCCTCCTGGACCTTCGACGTACGCGCCCGCGAACTCGCCGCACGGCTCACCGACGTCCCCGGCACCGAACTGCGCACCGTCCACGCCCCCATCTCCATCGAGGGCGCCCTGACCGCCACCGAGGCCGCCCTCGCCGCGCCCGGCCCCCGGCCCACCGCACTGGTCTGCGACGACGACAAACTCGCGGCCGGCGCCTACAAGGCCATCCGCCGGGCCGGACTCCGCGTCCCCGACGACCTCTCCGTCACCGGCCTCGACGACCTCGGCCTCGCCACCGCCATCGACCCCGAACTCACCACCGTCCGCCTCGACGCGGAAGCCTTCGGCGAACGCGGCATGCGCGCCCTGCTGGCGGTACTGGAAGGCAGGCCCCCCGAAGAGGGGGACCTGCCGGTCAGCCTGGTGGTACGGGGCTCCACGGCCCCGCCTCGTTGAGACGAGCGCCTACTCCTCGTCCGACCCGGAGCCGGTGTCCGCCTCGTCCGCCGCGGACGGCTCGGCGGTGTCGGCGACCGCACCCGCCCCCGACTCCAGCAGCCGCGACAGTTGCGCGCCCACGATCCGCTTGAACTTGCGCTGCTGCGGACGGGTCCGGTCCAGCACGGCGACCTCCAGCCGCTCCGCCGGAATCTCCCGCTCACTCCCGTTGGTGTCGCGGGACAGCGCCTGCACCGCCAGCTTCAGCGCCTCGGCCAGCGTCATCCCGTCCCGGTGCCGCTGGTCCAGATACCCACTGATCTGCTCCGCGTTGCCCCCGACCGCGACCGAGCCGTGCTCGTCCACGATCGAACCGTCGTGCGGCAACCGGTAGATCTGATCGTTCTCCGGGCTGTCACCGACCTCCGCGACGACCAGCTCCACCTCGTACGGCTTCTCGGCCTGACTGGAGAAGATCGTGCCCAGCGTCTGGGCGTACACGTTCGCCAGGCCCCGCGCCGTCACGTCGTCCCGGTCGTACGTGTAACCCCGCAGGTCGGCGTAGCGCACCCCGCCGATCCGCAGGTTCTCGTACTCGTTGTACTTGCCGGCGGCCGCGAAGCCGATCCGGTCGTAGATCTCGCTGAACTTGTGCAGCGCACGGGACGGATTCTCACCGACGAACACGATGCCGTCGGCATACTGCAGCACCACCAGGCTGCGGCCCCGCGCGATGCCCTTGCGGGCGTACTCCGCCCGGTCCGCCATCGCCTGCTGAGGAGATACATAGAACGGCGTCGACACCGGTTATCCGTCCCTTCCTGTCGAAATCACTGGACCACCTGACAACGAAGACCGCGCCCGCTACAGCAGCGCGGCCCGGGGACCGTCGGGCTGCTCGAGCCGGGCCTGCAGCACCGAACCCGCCAGCTCCGCGGACTCCTCCTCACCGAGCCGGCGGAAACCGTCCTCGGTGATCACAGTGATGATCGGATAGATCCGGCGGGCGACATCGGGACCGCCGGTCGCCGAGTCGTCGTCAGCCGCGTCGTACAACGCCTGCACCACGAGCGTCGTGGCCTGCTCCTCGGTCAGGTCGTCACGGAACAGCTTCTTCATCGCACCGCGCGCGAAGACCGAGCCCGACCCCGTGGTCGCGTAGTTCCGCTCCTCGGAACGGCCGCCCGTCACGTCGTACGAGAAGATGCGGCCCCTGCCCCGGTCCACGTCGTACCCGGCGAACAGCGGCACCACGGCCAGCCCCTGCATCGCCATGCCCAGATTGGACCGGATCATCGTCGACAGGCGGTTCGCCTTGCCCTCCAGGGAGAGCTGCGCGCCCTCGACCTTCTCGAAGTGCTCCAGCTCAAGCTGGAACAGCTTCACCATCTCCACGGCCAGCCCCGCCGTACCGGCGATGCCCACCGCGGAGTACTCGTCGGCCGGGAAGACCTTCTCGATGTCCCGCTGGGCGATCATGTTGCCCATCGTGGCCCGCCGGTCACCGGCGAGGACGACACCGCCGGGGAACGTGACCGCCACGATCGTCGTACCGTGCGGCGCCTCGACGACGCCCTGCACCGGCGGGAGCTGCCGGTTGCCCGGAAGCATCTCCGGCTGGTGCGCGCCGAGGAAGTCCATGAAGGAGGAGGACCCGGGCGTCAGGAAGGCAGCCGGTAGACGCCCGGTGCTACGAGTGTTGGCTTCCACGCGATTCCCTCCACGTAAGCGGCAGCCCGCCTTATGGCATCGGGCCGATCCTTGAACTGCCCCAGCGCAGCGTTGCAGCTGAAGCACAGTACGCCACGGACCCTACCCGTCTCGTGGCAGTGATCCACATGTGCGGCGGGAGCGGCAAGACATATGCAGCAGACGCCGGCCTGGTCGGCGATCAACTGGTCACGCTCGGCCTCGGTCAGGCCATAGTGGCGCCTCAGATGCCCTTCCCGCCCCTGGACGGCCCGGCATGCCTTGCAGCGGGTCGCCAGGCCGTCCGAGGCGGTCGCGTTGCGGTGCCACTGGCTGTGCGGCTTGACTTCGCCGCAGGTCCGACAGAGCTTGTGCCCCGCTGGGACGTCGGCTTTCTCCCGGACGGTCAGCCCCATGGCCTCACGGCGGCGCCGGTAGTGCGCGGCGCTGTATCTCGCCACGCACTCCCGACACCGGACTTGCAGCCCGTCACTACGGTTCTTGTCCCGGGCGAACTCGGACACGGGCAGATTCCGCTTGCAGCCTGTGCACTGCTTCTCGCCCGATGACCCAACCACCCCGAAACCCCCCGTTGCCGTCATTTCAAAGGGAAAGCGGCCTCGAAGCCTTTACTGGCCACCCTTTTGCACGAAGCTTCGCACGAAATCCTCGGCATTTTCCTCGAGTACGTCGTCGATCTCGTCCAGGACCGAGTCCACGTCGTCGTTCAGCTTCTCCTGACGCTCCTTGAGGTCCTCCGAGGTCTGCGCGTCCTGCGCCTGCTCCTCGACCTCCTCGGTGGACCGCGTGGCCTTCTGCTGCCCGCCGCTGGTGTCCTTGGTCGCCATAACCCTCACCCCGCTCGGTTCGCCCGACACAGTTGCTCGGTCAAGATCAGACCCTACAAGTCCGGTCCGACATCGGCCCCGCACTTCCTCCAACGTACGGAGACCATCTCCATGGTTCCCGGACCTGGGATATTCCACCCCGTCCGGCTGTCTACTCCCCGGTACCCGCTCGGGTTCCTCACCCGCCGGACAGGACCCTGACCAGGTCGTCCGCGGTGCGGCAGCGGTCCAGGAGCTCCTTGACGTGATTACGCGTTCCGCGAAGCGGTTCCAGGGTTGGGACCCGCTGGAGCGAGTCCCGTCCCGGCAGATCGAAGATCACCGAGTCCCAGGAGGCCGCCGCGACGTCGTCCGCGTACTGCTCCAGGCAGCGTCCGCGGAAGTAGGCGCGGGTGTCCTCCGGGGGCTTCGTACGGGCCCGCTCGACCTCGTTCTCGTCCAACAGGCGCTTGATGCGGCCGCGCTCCACGAGGCGGTTGTAGAGGCCCTTGTCGGGCCGTACGTCGGCGTACTGGAGGTCGACGAGGTGCAGCCGGGGGGCGTCCCAGTCGACGTTGTCGCGGCGGCGGTAGCCCTCCATCAGCTCCCGCTTGGCGACCCAGTCCAGTTCGCCGGCGAGGCTCATGGGGTCGTTCTCGAGCCGGTTGAGGGTGTCCTCCCAGCGGCCGAGGACGTCCTTGGTCTGGTCGTCGGCGTCCGCGCCGTACCGTTCCTCGACGTACTTGCGGGCCAGCTCGTAGTACTCCATCTGGAGCTGTACGGCGGTCAGTGTGCGGCCGCTGCGCAGGGTGACCAGGTGCTTGAGCGTCGGGTCGTGCGAGACCTGGTGGAGGGTGCGTACGGGCTGGTCGACGGCGAGGTCGACGGCGATGAAGCCGTCCTCGATCATGGACAGGACCAGGGCCGTCGTGCCCAGCTTAAGGTACGTCGAGATCTCCGACAGGTTCGCGTCGCCGATGATCACGTGCAGGCGGCGCCACTTCTCGGCGTCGGCGTGCGGTTCGTCGCGGGTGTTGATGATGGGGCGCTTGAGCGTCGTCTCCAGGCCGACTTCCACCTCGAAGTAGTCGGCGCGCTGGCTGAGCTGGAAGCCGTGTTCGTGGCCGTCCTGGCCGATGCCGACGCGGCCGGCGCCGGTGAAGACCTGGCGGGAGACGAAGAAGGGCGTCAGGTGGCGCACGATGTCGGAGAAGGCGGTTTCCCGCTTCATCAGGTAGTTCTCGTGCGTGCCGTAGGAGGCGCCCTTGTTGTCGGTGTTGTTCTTGTAGAGGTGGATGGGCTGGGCGCCGGGCAGTGCTGCGGCTCGTTCGGCGGCCTCGGCCATGATGCGTTCGCCGGCCTTGTCCCACAGGACGGCGTCGCGGGGGTTGGTGACTTCCGGAGCGCTGTATTCGGGGTGGGCGTGGTCGACGTAGAGCCGTGCCCCGTTGGTGAGGATGACGTTGGCGAGGCCGATGTCCTCGTCGGTGAGCTGGCTGGAGTCGGCGGCCTCGCGGGCGAGGTCGAAGCCTCGGGCGTCCCGCAGCGGGTTCTCCTCCTCGAAGTCCCAGCGGGCCCGGCGGGCCCGGTGCATCGCCGCCGCGTAGGCGTTGACGATCTGGGACGAGGTGAGCATGGCATTGGCGTTCGGGTGGCCGGGGACGGAGATTCCGTACTCCGTCTCGATGCCCATTACTCGCCGTACGGTCATGCGGCCCTCCTTGCCCGGCGGCGCCCGTAGTGGGCGACGCTCAAGTACCGCTGGCGCTCCGATGCGTGTGCGGTGCCCGTCCCCGCGCTGCGCGACTCGGCGGTAAGGAAGAGCCTAGAACGCCTTTGCGCCGGCGGGGAGATCATTTGCGTCATTGCCTTGCTCCAGCCGGGGGCCTCCGGAAAACAGTCGGCTGCGGGTACCCGGTGAGGGCACCCGCAGCCGCCCCGCGTTTTACAGGTACTGACCGGTGTTCGCCACCGTGTCGATGGAGCGTCCGGTGTCCGCGCCCTGCTTTCCGGTGACGAGCGTACGGATGTACACGATCCGCTCGCCCTTCTTTCCGGAGATGCGGGCCCAGTCGTCCGGGTTGGTGGTGTTGGGCAGGTCCTCGTTCTCCTTGAACTCGTCCACGCATGCCTGGAGGAGGTGGGAGACGCGAAGGCCCTTCTGGTTCTTGTCGAGGAAGTCCTTGATCGCCATTTTCTTGGCGCGGCCCACGATGTTCTCGATCATGGCGCCGGAATTGAAGTCCTTGAAGTAGAGGACTTCCTTGTCGCCGTTGGCGTAGGTGACCTCCAGGAAGCGGTTCTCCTCGGATTCGGCGTACATCTGTTCCACCGCCGTCTGGATCATGCTCTGGACGGTGGCCGCCTTGTCCTTCTCGTGCTCCGCGAGGTCGTCGGAGTGGAGGGGAAGGCGTTCGGTGAGGTACTTGCCGAAGATGTCCTTGGCCGCTTCGGCGTCGGGACGTTCGATCTTGATCTTCACGTCGAGCCGGCCGGGCCTGAGGATGGCGGGGTCGATCATGTCCTCGCGGTTGGAGGCGCCGATGACGACCACGTTCTGCAGGCCTTCCACGCCGTCGATCTCGGCGAGGAGCTGGGGGACGATGGTGTTCTCCACGTCCGAGCTGACGCCGGAGCCGCGCGTACGGAAGAGGGATTCCATCTCGTCGAAGAAGACGATGACGGGAGTGCCCTCGCTGGCCTTCTCGCGGGCCCGCTGGAAGACGAGGCGGATCTGCCGCTCGGTCTCGCCGACGTACTTGTTGAGGAGCTCGGGGCCCTTGATGTTGAGGAAGAAGCTCTTGCCGGCGGCCTGGCCGGTGACCTCGGCGACCTTCTTGGCCAGCGAGTTGGCGACGGCCTTGGCGATGAGCGTCTTGCCGCATCCGGGGGGTCCGTAGAGCAGGACGCCCTTGGGGGGACGCAGCTCGTGCTCCTTGAACAGGTCGGGGTAGAGATAGGGGAGCTCGACCGCGTCGCGGATCATCTCGATCTGTCCGCCGAGGCCGCCGATCTGCTCGTAGCCGATGTCGGGGACCTCTTCGAGGACGAGTTCTTCGACCTCGCTCTTGGGGACGACCTCGTAGACGTAGCCGGAGCGGGGTTCGAGCAGGAGGGCGTCGCCGGGGCGGATGGTGAGGCCGCGCAGGGGCTCGGCGAGCCGTACCACCCTTTCCTCGTCGGTGTGGCCGAGGACCAGGGCGCGCTCGCCGTCCTCGAGGATCTCCTTGAGGGTGACGATGTCGCCGATGCTCTCGAACTCCATGGCCTCGACCACGTTGAGTGCTTCGTTGAGCATCACTTCCTGGCCGCGTCGGAGCTCGTCGAGCTCGACGCTCGGGCTGACGTTCACCCGCAGTTTGCGGCCGCCGGTGAAGATGTCGGCGGTGCCGTCCTCGTTCGCCTGCAGGAAGACGCCGAAGCCGGCCGGCGGCTGGGCCAGCCGGTCGACTTCCTCCTTGAGGGCCACGATCTGGTCGCGGGCCTCACGGAGGGTGCCGGCGAGTCGCTCGTTCTGGGCGGACACGCCGGCGAGGTTGGTCTGCAGTTCGACGATCCGCTCTTCGAGAATTCTCGTGTGTCGCGGAGATTCGGCGAGCTTGCGTCGCAGGACGGCGATCTCCTGCTCAAGGTAGGCCACCTGCCCGGCCGGGTCCTCGGACCCGCGTCCCGGGCGGATGCCGCGGTTCATGTCGTCGTCGTGGGCTGCCACGGTCCTCACCTCCTCCAAGGGGAGCTGGACGCTTCCAGACCCTACCTGGGTGGGTGTCGATTGAAACCCCTAGATCACAAAGACTGTCGGGGTGTGTCCGATCTTCACCCTTGCGCTCTCCCTCACGCCAGGGGAATACCCACGGAACGTGGAGGGAACCCCGGCGGGGGTAGGGTCGAAGTGTTCAACACCCGTCAGAGCTGGCCGGATTCCCGAAGGGCTCGACGCAGGAAACGGCAGGAGAGATGAGCGTGCAGCAGGAGGCCGTTGTCGACGGCGAGGCTCTGGAGGTCTGGATCGACCAGGACCTGTGTACCGGTGACGGTATCTGCGCCCAGTACGCGCCCGAGGTGTTCGAGCTGGACATCGACGGTCTGGCCTATGTGAAGGGCGCGGGCGACGAACTGCTGCAGGCACCCGGGGCGACAACGCCCGTGCCGTTGCCGCTTCTCACGGATGTGGTGGATTCGGCGAAGGAGTGTCCGGGCGAGTGCATCCACGTGCGCCGCGTTTCGGACAGGACCGAGGTCTACGGCCCGGACGCGGAGTGACCGAATCGTAACGTGATGTGCACGCTCCGTGACGATCGTCTGGTGTGTCACACCGTTCGTCCCGGGAGCACCGGTCAGACGGTGCGTGCCTGTGAGGGCGTGTCGCTGACGAACGCGCCGTCCTTCCACCGCCACTTCACGTCGTCGGTGACGTCGGGGCAGCAACTGGGCACGTCGGCCGAGGAGTAGCCGAGGAGCGTGGCGTGGACGGCGCCGTCGCGGACCGCGAGTGCGGTGGCCGTGCGGCGGTCCTTGGGGTCGACGAGGGTGGCCACGACGCGGGGCTTGCCGTCGTCGGCGTTCCGGGTGACGACGTACACGCCGTCGGGCGGGGTGCCCATGGGGGCGTCGCAGTGCACGACGGCCACGGTCTCGGGGCGGCCGTCTCCGTCGAGGTCGCCGGAGGCCTGTTTCTGTACGACGGCCTTGACGGGGCCGCATTCCAGGGGGAAGGAAACGGCGGCGGGGTCGGGCGGCGCCAGGTGTGCGGGCCCGCTCCGGGGTCCGGCCGCGGTCGTGTGGCCGCCGGTCTGGGCGGCTGTCGCGGCGTCGGGCTGCAGGACCGAGGAGAGGGCGACCACGCCGGCGAGGGCCGTGGCGGTGGCGACCCAGTGGATGGGCCGGGTGTGCGTGTGCGAGAGGTCCGGAACGGCGGGGTGCTGCACGAGGAGTGTCTCCTGTGAGGGCTGTGCCGGTGGGGGTGGCCTGCATCGTGCCACACGTCACAGTGCGGGGGAACGGCGGGGGGGGGACTGGTTCTGTTTTCCGCGGGTCGCCTCGGCGCGCCCGGTGCGGTCAACACGACGACGCCGTGGTGGAGTTCCGGGACGCTGCCGGAACTCCACCACGGCGTCGGTGCGTTGTGCGCGGTGCGGGGGCGGCTTCAGCGGCCGGTGCCTCCGCCGGCGTTGGGGCCGTCGTAGTCCTCGCCGTAGGCGCCCTTGGCGGGACGGCGGCGGCGCATGGGCGGCTCGACGCCGTCGGCGAGGCGGCGGGCGGTGAGGAGGAAGCCGGTGTGGCCGATCATCCGGTGGTCGGGGCGGACGGCGAGACCTTCCACGTGCCAGTTGCGGATCATGGTTTCCCAGGAGGTCGGCTCGTTGAAGCAGCCGATCTCGCGGATGGACTCCACGGTCCGGGCGAGCTGGGTCGTGGTGGCGACGTAGCAGCACAGGATGCCGCCGGGCACGAGGGCCTTGGAGACGGCGTCGAGGCATTCCCAGGGGGCGAGCATGTCGAGGATGACGCGGTCGACGTCGGTGTCGGACAGGTTGTCCTGGAGGTCGCCGACGGTGAGCTGCCAGGCGGGGTGCGGGCCGCCGAAGTAGCGCTGCACGTTCTGCTGGGCGATCTCGGCGAAGTCCTCGCGGCGCTCGTAGGAGTGCAGCATGCCCTGGTCGCCGATGGCGCGCAGCAGGAAGCTGCTCAGGGAGCCGGAGCCCACGCCGGCCTCGACGACGCGTGCGCCGGGGAAGATGTCGGCGAAGGCGAGGATCTGCCCCGCGTCCTTCGGGTAGACGACGGCTGCCCCGCGGGGCATGGACAGGACGTAGTCGGGGAGCAGGGGGCGCAGCGCGAGGTAGGCGACGTTTCCGGTGGTGCGGACGACGCTGCCCTCGGGAGCACCGATCAGTTCGTCGTGGGGGAAGGAACCCTTGTGGGTGTGGAAGTTCTTCCCGGCCTCGAGCGTGAACGTGTAGTGGCGGCCCTTGGGGTCGGTCAGCTGAACCTGGTCCCCGACCTTGAAGGGCCCGCGCCTGCGGGCGGCACCGGTCGGTTCGGACATGTGACCAGCCTACCGGTCCTGGCGGGGGCCGCCGACCACGGCTGTGGGCGGGCTGCGCTCAGGAGGGCCGGGCCATGGCCTTGACGAAGGCGCGCTCGACGTCGGCGGCGGACAGGACGCCGTAGATCTCGCCGGTCTCCTCGACGACGAGGTATTCGGTGGCGGGGTTGGCGCGCAGGGCGTCCAGGAGTTCCTCGCCGGAGAGCTCGGCGGAGACGCGCATGCCGTCGGTGAGGTCCTGGGCGAGGGTGCTGACGGCGACCCAGGGGCGGCGGTGCTCGGGCACGCCGACGATGGCGGCCTCGCGGACCAGTGAGGCGGGGGTGCCGTCGGCGTCGACGACGACGAGGGCGCGGGCGCCGGAGGCGTTGGCGCGGCGGAGGGCTTCGGAGAGGGGGGTGTCGGCCCGGACGGGGACGGCGCGCCGGGTGAGGGCGCGGGCGCGCAGCTCGGGGAGGTGTTCGCGCAGGCGGGCCATGCGGAGGCTGTTCCCGGCGCCGGTCCAGATGATCGCGGCGAGGATGGCGGCGAGCAGGGCGTCCATGACGGTGTCCATGCCGACGTCGTCGGCGGCCTTGCTGCCGAGGGACTGGGTGGCCAGCGGCAGGCCGACCAGTACGGCGATGGCGAGGGCGCGGCCGACCCAGGCGGCGGCGACGGTGCCGCTCATCGGTTTGCCGGTGATCTTCCAGACGACGGCGCGGAGCATGCGGCCGCCGTCGAGGGGGAGGCCGGGCAGGAGGTTGAAGACGGCCACGATGAGGTTGGAGACCATGAGTCCGGCCAGGATGACGCCGGGGACGCTGTCGGGTTCGACCGGCAGCAGGGCGGCGTAGAAGACGCCGGCGAGGACGAGGGAGAGCAGGGGGCCGACGAAGGCGAGGACGAATTCGCGGCCGGGTGTCTCGGCTTCCTTCTCGATCTCGGAGACGCCGCCGAAGAACTGGAGCTGGATGCGGCGGACGGGGAGTTTGAAGCGGAGGGCGGCGACGGTGTGGGCGAGTTCGTGGACGAGGACGGAGGCGTAGAAGGCGACGGCGAAGAAGAGGGAGACGAGATAGCGGGCGGCGCCCAGCTCGGGCAGGACGCGGTCGAGCTGGCCGCCGAAGACCCAGGTGATGAGGGCGGCGACGAGGAACCAGCTCGGGGCGACGTAGACGGGTACGCCGAAGGGGCGGCCCATGAGCAGTCCGCCTCCGGGTTCGGGCCGGCGCTGCGGTGGCCGTCCCGGTCCGCCGGGGCCGGGGGTGTGGGCCTCGGAGCGGTGGGGGGTGCCGCTGCCGGCCTGGCCGGGCGTGGGGCGGGTGGGGGTGTCGTCTTCGGGAGCGGGTTGTTTCGGCGGCTGTCCCGAGGTGCCGGGC